>DAITMW010000481.1:0-3961 GCA_036834945.1 Steroidobacteraceae bacterium | reverse complement strand
GGATTTTGACTTGGGCACCCTCGATACCTATTATACGCGCCCCATGTCGCCGCCCTGGTCGAAGCCGCTCGATGTCGATCGGCTCTCCGAAGCTGAAGCCGACATCGATTTTGCCGTTCCGCTCGCTGAGCTCCCCCGTCTGCGCGCGCAGCTCGCCAACGTGGCGGGAGAGGTGCGGGGGCGTGTGCATTTTCGACGTACGGCGGGTATCGCCGTCGCCGAGTTGACGCTGCGCGGGACCGCCCGCTTGGTGTGTCAGCGTTGCCTGGGCGCGCTGGATGTTGGTGTGGATGCCTCGACGGAAGTCGGGCTGATCGCGTCGGAGGCCGATATGAACCGCGTCCCCGAGGAGCTCGAGCCGGTGCTCGCTCCCGACGGCCGCATCAGTGTCGGCGAGCTGGTCGAGGAAGAGTTGTTGTTGACGCTGCCGATCGTGCCGCTGCACGCGGATGCTGCCGGTGGCACGTGTGTCGCGGCCGACGCGCCGCCGCTCGCGACGAACGGGCGTGAAGAAGAGCAGACACAGAGACCGTTCGAGCAACTGGCAGAGTTGCTGAAACGGAAGTAGGTTCAAGTAGGAGTCAGTACAGATGCCCGTTCAAAAAAGCCGCAAGACGCCCTCGGCGCGCGGTATGCACCGTTCGCACGATCACCTCGACAAGCCGGCGCTGTCGATCGATCCGCAGTCGGGTGAGACCCACCTGCGTCATCGCATCACGCCCGATGGCTTCTATCGCGGCAAACGCGTCATCGAGAAGCCCGCCGAAGCCGAAGACAACGAATAACCGTTGGTTGTCAGTCAGCGCGTGCTGCCGATCGCCATCGATGTGATGAGCGGCGACCAACAGCCGCGTGAGTATGTCGCCGGTGCGCTCCACGCGCTGCAGGACGACGCCGATCTACGTCTGCTGTTGGTTGGCGATTCCTCGCTCATAGAGGCGGAGTTGCGTGCCTCGCCCGAGACCGTCCGGTCCCGGGTCGAGGTGGTCGGCGCCAGCGAGGTCGTCGCGATGGGCGATTCGCCCCGCGAGGCGATCCGCCGCAAGAAGAACTCCTCGATGCGGGTGGCGATCGACCTCGTAAAGGAAGATCGCGCCTCGGGCTGCGTGAGCGCCGGTAACACCGGCGCACTCACGGCCATGGCCCATTTCGTCCTCAAGACCATCCCCGGCGTGGAGCGTGCCGCGATCATCTCGGCCATTCCGGCGGCGCATGGTCATACCCACATGCTCGATCTCGGGGCCAACACCAAGGCCACCCCGGAGCAGCTGCGCCAGTTCGCCGCCATGGGCGCAATCATCTCGCGCGACATTCACGGCCGCGAGTCGCCGCGCATCGGGTTGCTCAACATCGGCGAGGAAGACATCAAGGGCCACGAGATCGTGCAGGAGGCGCATGCGCTCCTGGCCGCGAGCGGCCTGAACTACGTCGGTTTCGTGGAAGGGGACGACATTTTCTCCGGCGATGTCGATGTCGTGGTCACTGATGGCTTTACGGGCAATGTCGCCCTCAAGACCATGGAGGGGGCTGCCGGGCTGATTGCTGACCGGATGAGGCGTGAGTTCAACGCCTCCTGGCTCGACAAGCTGGCGGGCCTGGTGGCAAGACCCGTGCTGCGCAGGGTTGCCGCCGGAGTCGATCCGAGCCGTTATAACGGCGCGTGCATGGTCGGCCTCGGAGGTATCGTGGTAAAAAGCCATGGACGGGCCAACGGCGTTGCCTTCTCGAGGGCGATCGCGACGGCCGCGTTGGCCGCGCGCCGCGGCCTGACGGCCCATATCGCAACGGCGCTGCAGACGACGGGCGCCTGACGGCCCACACACAACGGCCGCTGGATAACCGGCGCCTGGCTACACGAGGTCGGTAAGTTGATTCATTCGCGCATCACCGGGACTGGCTCGCACCTGCCGTCGAGAGTTCTGACGAACTTCGACCTCGAGAAGATGTTCGAGACCACCGACGAGTGGATCCGCACGCGCACCGGAATCGAGCGTCGCCACATCGCCGCCGAGGGCGAAACGACGGTCGATCTCGCTGAGCATGCGGCACGCCGTGCGATCGAGGCGGCAGGCCTGCGCCCGGAAGACATCGACTTCATTGCCTTCGGCACGACAACACCGGATCTCGTGTTTCCCAACTGCGGCACGCTGCTCCAGCAGCGACTCGGCTGCCGCGGCAGTCCTGCGTTCAGCGTCGAGACGGCATGCGCCGGGTTCATGTATGCGCTGTCGATCGCTGACAAGTATGTGCGCTGTGGAGACGCGAAGCGCGCACTCGTGGTCGGTGCCGAGACACTCTCGCGCATCACCGATTGGTCTGATCGCTCGACCGCCATTCTGTTTGCCGACGGCGCCGGGGCGTTGGTGCTCGAGCCTTCGGACCAGCCGGGTATTCTCTCAACACACCTGCATTCCGACGGCTACTACAAGGACCTGCTCTACTGCGGCAGCGGCGTGTCGAAAGGATTCGGCGAGACGAGGCCGCTGATGACCATCTCGATGGTCGGCAGCGAAGTGTTCAAGGTCGCCGTCACGACCCTGGGCAAGGCGGTCGATGAGACTCTCGCGGCCAACCAGCTCGGTCGCGAGCACATCGACTGGCTCGTGCCGCACCAGGCGAACATCCGCATCATTCAGGCGATGGCGAAGAAACTCGAGCTTCCCCTGGAGCGGGTCGTCATCACGGTACAGGACCACGGCAACACGTCCGCGGCATCAGTGCCGCTCGCTTTGGATGTCGCGATTCGCGATGGCCGCATCAAGCGCGGCGACCTGTTGCTGCTGGAGGCGTTTGGCGGCGGGTTTACCTGGGGTTCAGCTTTGGTGCGCTACTGACGCTGGCCGGCGCCTGCGCCGGGGCGTTGGAGTCGAGCACGTGCCTCGCCTTCTGCGGTAGAGGCGAGTGAGCGCCGCGCC
The DNA here is from genome assembly GCA_036834945.1 of Steroidobacteraceae bacterium. GTDB lineage: Bacteria > Pseudomonadota > Gammaproteobacteria > Steroidobacterales > Steroidobacteraceae > 13-2-20CM-66-19. The sequence goes on along the minus strand of DAITMW010000481.1, from coordinate 1,046 downwards.
TTCGGCGTTGGAGTCGAACGTGCGCGCCGCGCCTCGGCGTTGGAGTCAAAGGTGGGCGCCGCGCCCTCGGCATTCGAGTCGAAGGTGGGCGCCGCGCCCTCGGCATTGGACTCGAACGTGCGCGCCGCGCCTTCTTTCCCGTTGTTTGTTACAAATTTTTTAGATTGCAGATAAAAAAACGCCGCGCGTGAGCGCGGCGTATTTTTTTGAGCGTGTTCAGCGCTTACTTGGAGATCGAGCGCTTGAACATGCGGTCGATCTTCTCGTTGGTCGCGTCCACGGCCGACTGGGCGGCCTGGGCGGCGGCCAGCGCCTGGTTGGCAGTGCTCTGCGCGCCGCTGGCAGCCTGGCTGGCCGACTGCGCCGTGCTGTTGGCCTGGTCAGCGGAGCTCTTCGCCGCCGAGACTTCAGACTGCAGCTTCGAAACCTGTGACTTCAGGTCCGCGACATCAGCTTGGAGGGGCTTGAGATCCTGACAGCCTGCAAGCCCGGCCACGACTGCCACCGCAGCCACCTTCAAAACGATCGCGTACTTCATAAACGTCCCCTTCTGGGTTGTTGATTCGGGAGGTCCTGGAACGACACTGCAAAACGGACAAGCAAGTTTCACGCCGTCATGCTCATGACGCAGCCCGTAACTGCATCAAATTTGGCGCTGGAATGCAACTGTAGACAAAAGGGTCCGTCTTGAGGTCGCGACAGCATCGTATGCCTGCCTCATTGGCCTATAAGGACGGTTCGGGAGTCGAAAAGCACGGCAATGAAGCATGCAGGAACACACCGGTTGAGACCTTTTGCGGCGTGTATGGTACGTGATCTGTCTGAACGCTGTCTGAATCATTCACGTGGAGGAGGGCAGCGGATCAGCACTGCGTTGACGTCCCCGCCGGGGATTTCCCTCGCTAGCCGCTCGGTCGCCCTCGCTGGCCGCTTGGTCGCAGTGCACATGTCTATCGCTCGACTCGTTGCGCGACTTAATGCTGTCGGTCGGTGCGACTGTGTAGGTCGTGCTCAACAAACGTGCAAATGAAGCATTACTTACACGT
>DAITMW010000480.1:0-3969 GCA_036834945.1 Steroidobacteraceae bacterium | reverse complement strand
CACCGCATCGTTTCTGAACTCACCGCGCCAGTGGTATGTCGTCGTCATACTGCGAACATCCAACACCGCTCATTGTGTCAAAACCGTACGCGGCACTTCGGCCGCGTCCGGGTAGTTGAAATAGAGCTCGTTACCATCGGGATCGGTGACGACCAGGACCCTGTAGCCCCACCAGCCGTCCTGCACCTCCACTCCCTTGCCTTCGAATTCCGCTCGGAGCCCGTCCAATGCCTGGGTGACCTCGTCACTCAGCCGCTCGAGCGGCGCATCCAGGTCGAGGGAAATGAACATCAGGCCCTTGCCTACCTTGCCCGGCCATTGGGATGAAAAAATCAAGGCACACCCCTGGCGGTCCGCCTGCGCGACAAACGCCCTGCCGGCTTCCTCGAAGCGCCAGTTCTGTGTGAACCCGAGTCGCCCGACGTAGAAATCGAGCGTGCGGTCGATGTCGGCGACGAACAGAACGGAACGGGCATACCATTGCTCATTCATGCGTCAGTGTCCCTCGAATGGCCGAAAGAAGGCCTGAGCTGTTTTGTATTATAGCCCGGGCTATTGACGCACCTTGCAATATGACTAAAGTCTGAGCCGAATGATCAAGCACGAGACCAACCGGCTACGGCTGCGCCATTTGTCGACCGCCGACGCGCCTTTCATGCTCGAGCTCCTGAACGACCCCGATTTCATCCGCAACATCGGTGATCGCCAGGTGCGCACGCTGGAAGAGGCGAGCCAGTACGTTCTGAAAAACAACGTGGCAAGTTATGAGCAGCACGGCTTCGGCCTGTACCTGGTCGAGTCGAAACAGGGAATCGGCCTCGGCATATGCGGCCTGCTGCGACGCGAGTGCCACCCGCATGTCGAGCTCGGCTACGCGTTCCTGCCCGCGGCCCGAGGGCAGAATTACGCCTTCGAGGCGGCCCGGGCCGTGATCGACCATGGCCTCGAGTCCTTACAACTTCCCCGCATCATCGCCCTGACCGCACCCGACAACACCGCCTCGATCCGGGTGCTCGAAAAACTCGGTTTCCGTTTCGACCGGATGGTGCAGTGGCTGAATCCGGAACGCGGCTCGCGGCTGTTTGTATTGGAATAGCGCGGGAACCCCGGATAAGCCGAGTTCAAGCACAACCACATCCACTGGTGGCTCGGCTATTTTTGAGCCGGATCGGGAATAAAACCGCCATCCGCGCGATCTGGCGTGTTGACGGACCACCCGGGAGGCCAATCAACATGATCCGCAGGTTACCCCTAGCTCTCTCGTTACTGGGCTTGCAAGCGCCACTCCTCGCGCAAGTGCAGGGCCCGCCCACCGAAGCCCCCGCGGGATTCGACACCCCTACGCTCGTACAAAACCCCGGCTCGCAGAGCTCCAGTAACGGCCTCGTCGAGCCCCAGGGCGACAGCTTCGAGCTCGACCAGAAAATCTACGAAACAACACACGACGTGAACAGCGGCCTCGGCCCCTTGTTCAATGCCCGGGCCTGCTCGGACTGCCATCAGAACCCCGTGAGCGGCGGCGCAAGTCAGTTCACGGAGCTGCGCGCCGGTCACCGGGATGCGAATGGCACCTTTGTGAATCCCACTGTAACGATCGATGACGGAAACGCGAGTGTTGGCGGCCGCTCGATCGTGAATGATCGCGCCGTAGTTCCCGAGGCGCAGGAACACATTCCCGTTACAGAGAACCTGCGTGAACTTCGGGCAACGCTGACCACTTTGGGAGACGGATTCGTGGAGTCAATTGACGACTCGACGCTTGTCACGATTGCAACGCTACAGCGCGCGCTCACCCATGGGGAGATTCACGGCGAGGCGATCCAGGTACCGCTCTTCGAGGCTCCCGGCAAAACGCGCATTGGCCGTTTCGGCTGGAAGGACCAGCATGGCAGCCTGCTTTCATTCGTTGCAGACGCTTATCTCAATGAAATGGGCGTTACCAGCCGCCTGCGCCCGACCGACACGACCGCCATCGGAAAGGTCACGTCCGACCCGGAGGACAAACCCGATAACCTCAACCTCGCCGATATCGATCACTTCACGCAATTCATTCGAGGCACAAAGGTACCGCCACGCGATGCCACCCTCAGCGCCAGTCCCGACAGCCTGGCCGGCGAGCGGTTGTTCTTTCAGATCGGCTGCAACACCTGTCATTTGCAGACGCTCGTGACAGCGAAACCCGGCACCGTGGTCAACGGCGGAACGTTCGTGGTTCCCGAAGCGCTGGGCAACAAGATCATCCATCCCTTCAGCGACTTTCTGTTGCACGACATTGGAACAGGCGGCGGAATCGTTCAGACACCGCAGTTTCAGGACACGGCCAACAAGTTACGCACGCCGGCGCTCTGGGGCCTGCGCATGCGCCCACGCTTCATGCATGACCTTCTCTCCCTGACACCGGAGAGCGCGATCGAGCGTCATCGGGGCGAGGCAGAGCACGTCACGCAGCGCTTCCGCGAGCTGACCGATGGCGAAAAGCAAGAGCTCCTGACATTCCTGAGCTCTCTGTGAGGCGCGGAGTCAGTCGGGAGGGAGCAATGCCGGATTCCACAAGACCTCCCAGAGATGACCATCAGGATCCTGGAAGTATCCGGCATAACCGCCCCAGAATGTCTCGGACGCCGGCTTTACTACACGCGCGCCCGCCGCCGCGGCTTGCCGCATTGCCTGGTCGACCTCATCCCGCGTCCGCACGTTGTGCCCGATGCTCAGTTCCGTGATGCTCGGGGGCGTGACCCTCACGCCGGCATCGATCGCGAGACTGCCGCGCTTCCATAAGGCGAGCTTGAGGCCGCCTTCCAGGTCGAAGAACACCACAGCACCGTTTTCAAACTCAGTCCCCACGATGCCCTGAGTGGCCCACCCCAGCCCGTCGCGATAGAACTTCAGCGACCTTTCCAGATCGTCCACGCCCAGCGTCAGCACAGTGATCCGTGGTTTCATGAGGTTACCCGTTCAGCAAACGTTGCATCACCTCGTTGTAACGCGCACCCGCGACAACACCGAGCGGTGCGATCCGATCGATCCGGTCGAGCTCTTCCTTGCTCAAACTGACATTGACCGCCGCGACGTTCTCCTCCAGCCGTTTCACGCTGCTCGTGCCCGGGATCGGAATCACGTTGTCGTGCCGAACGAGCAGCCACGCCAGGGCAAGCTGCGCCGGTGTACATCCCTTGCGCGTCGCGAGCTCATTGAGGTGATCCGCAAGCTGCAGATTCTTCGCGAAGTTCTCACCCTGAAAACGTGGATTACCCCTGCGCCAGTCATCAGGCGCCAGGTCTTCGGACTTGCGGAAACGTCCCGCCAGAAATCCGCGGCCGAGCGGGCTGTAGGCCACCAACGCAATGCCCTCTTCCCGGAGCAGTGGAAGCAACTCCTCCTCGGGCTCGCGGCTGAACAAGGAATACTCCGTCTGAATGGCGGCGAGCCGATGCACCCCGAGAGCGCGGCGGACCGTGGCGGCGGAGGGCTCTGACAAGCCGATGTGCCGGACCTTGCCATGTTTGACGAGATCCGCCATCGCACCCACGGTCTCTTCGATAGGCGTGCGCGGATCTACACGATGAAGGTAGTACAAATCAATGTAGTCCACGCCGAGTCGCTCGAGCGAGGCATCACAGGCCTGTCGCACATATCGCGCGCTGCCGTTGACCGGGACCTCGGCCGCATCCCGCCGCTCATTCGCACTGACACCCGTCTTGAATCCAAACTTGGTAGCCAACGTGACCTTGTCACGCCGCCCCTGGAGTGCCTTGCCGACCTGGCGCTCCGAGACTCCGTAAACATCGGCCGTATCCAGCAGTGTGACACCCAGATCGAGCGCCCGATGAATCAACCCGACGGCCTGCTCGTCATCCTGGACACTGCTCGTGTAAACATCGGCGATACCGAGACTCATGCACCCCAGTCCCACGGGAAAAACTTTCGGCCCTTCGCGGCCGAGCTTGCGTTCGTTCATGTCAATTCCCC
>DAITMW010000479.1:0-3978 GCA_036834945.1 Steroidobacteraceae bacterium | reverse complement strand
AACTCTCGCCTTGTTTCAACCTCTCCCCGCACGAGCCGCTGGGACAATCGGCCAGTCTGAGTTGGTTCCTCGTGCGCTCCGGCGGCAGCCTCGACTGTATTCAAAAGGGGAATGTGGCCGACGCGATCCGCTACATTCCCCGCGCGCCGTAGCCACCGGATCGACCCATCACCCGCCCGAATCAGCACGCCCGGGTGACGGTCTTTCAGCGGTCTTGCGTAGCGCCGCACTGAGCACACCGAGCGCTCGCTCGAGATCCGCGACAGGCATGTGCGCGAAACCGATCCGAAACACGCGCGCCTCGTCACCAAACCAGGTCCCGCGGGAAACTCGCGCATGCGCTTCATCGAGCGCCCGATAGAACGACCCGACCGCCCCATCGTCGAAAACCGCAGGTTTCAACCGCGCGCAGCAGATTGCGCCGGCATCCGGCCTCACCCAATCCACGAATGCCTCATTCGCCCGCGCCCACGACTGCATCACATCGAGACAGCGTGCGAGAAAGTCACGTCGCTCGGCGACGATCTGCTCTCGCCTGTCGAATACGCGCACGGCAATCTCCTCATCGAGCGCCGGACAAGAGATCACAGTGTTGAATTTTGCGCGCACCAGGCGCGCTCGCAGCTCGGCGTCCCGTGTGACCACCCACCCCAACCGCAACCCCGGCGCGCCGTAACACTTCGAGAGGGACGCGACACAAACGACGTTCTTTCCCAGGCCGGCCGGGCTGGGCGCCACTGCATCGGCGCCGATGGCTGCCTCGCGATAGGTGTCATCCACCAACAGGTAGGCATGCGGGCTCCTGACTTTCAGGAGTCGAGCGAGGTCCTCCAGCGTCGCATGAGGTATGGCGGTTCCCGAAGGATTCTGCGGTGATGCGAGACTCACCAGCCGCGTCTCCCGGGACACCAGTTTACCGACAGCCTCGGGATCCACCCGATATCGCTCCGCGAAAGACACGGGAAGCGAACGCACGTTCGCCCCAACAGCATCCAGGACCGACCTCGAGGGAGGAAACACTGCACTCGTGATCACCGCCTCATCGCCGCGATTGCACAGGACAAACGCGAGCAGAAATAGCGCATGCATACCCCCGACGGTAATGACGACATCTTCAGCACTGACACCGTAAAGCTCGGCGATTGCCTTTCGCAGCCGAGGATCACCCTCGGCTGTCCTATAGCTGAGCGGCAGGTCCTCCATCGGCACCCCGGCACCGAGCACTTCGCGCACGAAGAGATTCGGCCCGTAGCTGCCACCGAGATCGTGCCGCGGTGCCGGGCCTACCAACGACATGATTGGATTGACAGGAAATTCGGCCATGGATGCATCCTTCGGGTTCGTTGCCGGGTTCTCCCGGGAAATAATGAACCTCGGGATCGACACAAGAACAGATACAGCCGAACGAAAATCCGACCAGAACAGTTCCTGGAGAGACCTCACGGCGCGTCTGTTATTCTGGGGCCAAGCAACGTGACGGTTCGGAGATCGCATTGCCCATTGATTCGCAGTTTCGCTACGAGGATGTCGTCGGCTTCGTCGCTTCGCTGATCAACAGGGGCGCCCTGCCGGTTGGAGCCCGCGCACCTTCGCTACGGCAGATCTGCAAACAACGACGCGTCAGCCTGGCAACCGCAGTGCGAGCATATGGAGTTCTCGAGGACCGGGGCCTGCTCGAAGCCCGTCCGCAGTCCGGGTACTACGTCGCCAGCAATGACGCGAGTTCCCTCCCAACACCTGGATTGACCCAGCCGCGCGCCGGCGCCACCGTGGTAGAGGTTTCGACCCTGTGGGTACAACTTCTCGAGCACGCATCGGATCCCAAGCTGGCGCCCCTCGGTTGCGCGGTACCCAGCGCGTCCTTGTTGAAGGCCGGGCGCCTGGACCGGTTTCTGTCGCGAGCGGCACGCGTCAAGGGAGTCGCGTCCAACATTTACACAGTTCCCAGGGGCGACCCAAAACTCCGTCGGGAAATCGCACGCAGGGCGTTGCGGTGGGGCCAGGAGCTCTCGCCCGAAGACATCGTCATCACCAGTGGCTGTACTGAGGCCCTGATCCTGGCGCTGCGCACGGTCGCCAGGCCCGGCGATACCGTCGCAATCGAATCGCCTACTTTTTTTGGCCTGCTGCACGCGTTGCAGGTTCTCAACCTGAAGGCGATCGAGCTGCCGACAGATGCCACGACCGGTGTCGACCTGAAGGCGCTGCGACGCGTGCTCAGCCGCGCAAGGGTGTCCGCCTGTCTGCTGTCCTCCAGCTTCAACAATCCATTGGGTTGCACGATGCCGGACACCAACAAGGCAGAGCTGCTCCAGCTGCTCGCGAAGCACGACATTCCCCTGATCGAGGATGATATCTACGGCGACATCTACTTCGGCGCCGAACGCCCGAAACCTTTCATGAGCCTGGCCGGGCGCGGCAATCGGATCCTGTACTGCACCTCCTTCTCGAAGACGATCGCTCCAGGGTACCGGTTGGGTTGGCTGGCCACCACGCGCTACATGCAGTCCGTGCTGGACCACAAACTCGCGACCACCCTGTGCGGGCCGGTGCTCCCGCAGGTAGCGTTCGCGGACTACCTGTCGTCGGGAGGCTACGACAACCACCTGCGGCGCATGCGACGCACCTTCGCGCAGAATGTCGACCACGCGATCCGGGTCATCGACCGCTCTTTCCCCTCCAGCACGAAGGTCACACGTCCCGCCGGCGGATTTGTGCTCTGGCTGGAGCTGCCGCGGCCGGTCAACAGCCGCGAGCTGTTGAATCAAGCCCTGAAGAGCGGCATTTGCTTCATCCCGGGTGAGCTCTTTTCAGCCAGCGGCCAGTACCGCAATTGTCTGCGCCTGAGTTGCGGACACGAGTGGGGACCCCGCATCCAGAAGGCCATCGAGACCCTCGGCGCGCTGGTCACCGCTGCGTAGCTCACATCGACCATCCGCCACCCAGAGAGCGGAAGGACATCACCACCGCACGATCGGTGTCCGCGCGGGTACGGGCCAGTTGGTCCTGAGCGACGAGCGATTGACGGTCGGCGTCCAACACGTCGGTCAGGCTGCTCGCGCCCGCCAGGTACGACTGCTGTGACGCATCCCGGGCGCGGGCCAGTGCGTCGACTTCATTGACCAGCTCGCGAGTCTGCAACTCCAGTTGCGCCAGGGCCATGAAAGCGTTCTCCACGTCCTCGGTCGCGCGCAGCACGGTCTGGCGATAGGCGAGAAGCGCCTGGGCGTTCGCACTGTTGGCCTGGGCAACCTCGGCATCCACTCTGCCGAAATCGAACAAGCGCCACCGCAAGCCCGCGGTCGCCGCGGGCTGAAAACTCTCGGCGCTGAAGACGCGCCCGGAGGCCAGGCTCTCGAAGCCCAGCAGCGCTGACAGAGAGACCTTCGGATAGTACTCGGCCACCGCAACACCAATGCGCGCATTCGAAGCCGCCAGGCGCCTCTCGGCCGCGATGATATCCGGCCTGCGTCGCAACAGGTCGGAAGCGTTCTGCGCCTCGGCAGGAATGGCCGGTGCGCTCGGTATTTCGGCGGGGCTCGAAAGCTCCGACGCGTAGGTGCCCGGAGTCGCCCCCATCAACACGTCGAGACGATTCAATTGCGCCTCGAGTGCCGCGCGCAGCGGAGGTATCGTGGCGCGCGCCTCCGCGAGGAGCGCCTCCGCTTGAGCGACTTCCTTCTCGGCGGCGGCCCCACGGGAGAATCTCAAACGCACCAGCTCGAGGAGTCGGGTGTCCGTTTCAACCTGCGACTGTGCGATGGTCAGCCGCGCTTGGTGTCCGCGCGCCTGAAAATAAGCATCCGCTGCATCGGCAACAATGGAAACCCGCACACCAAGCTGCTGAGCTTCCGCCGCCTCTGCCTCATCGCGTGCCGCCTCCGCACCTCGTCGCAGGCCGCCCGCCAGATCAACTTCCCACTGAGCGCCCACACCGGCGTCATAGAGAGTCTGGTTACGCTCGTACCCGGGGAGATG
>DAITMW010000478.1:0-4019 GCA_036834945.1 Steroidobacteraceae bacterium | reverse complement strand
TGCGGCAGATCAGCTCACGCACGCAGATTACACGCCATGACTGCGTGGAAGGCTGGAGTTGCATCGCCAAGTGGAAGGGCGCGCGTCTGAGCGCAGTGCTGCAACAGGCTCGCCTGAAGCCGAATGCGCGCTACATTGTTTTCTATTGCGCAGACTCGCTCGAGCTGGCTCTCGATGGCTCAGGACAATACTACGAATCCATCGACATGATCGATGCGATGCATCCGCAGACCATCCTCGCCTACGACATGAACGACCGACCCCTATCGGTCAGACACGGCGCGCCCCTACGTCTGCGCGTCGAACGGCAGTTGGGTTACAAGATGGCGAAGTACGTCATGCGTGTTGATGCCGTGGAGAGCTTCCACGCGATTGCCCGCGGTAAGGGCGGGTATTGGGAAGACCGCGGTTATCAGTGGTACGCGGGAATCTGACTTCGATCGCGCATTGCTTCGGACCCGGAGCTATTTCTCCCTAAAGACATCGGAAATACCCACTCTTCACCGTGGTGTTGGCTCGGTAAAATGATGGCCAGCTCTTCATGAATTTGCTTGGAATTTTCTACTAGCCCCAATGATTTTCGGCAACCCGAGGACGTTGGCGCCGCAGGATGTACTGCGTTGGCTGACTCTATATGACGGTGCCCTCGCGTTTGCACTCCAGCTGATTGCCGAAGGGATCAAGGTGCCGCAGCTCGAGTTTCTCAGCGATCCTCCGGACGAGGATGGGAAGCAGGATGCGAAGCGCTACGTCTCATCGTGCAAACAGGAGCTCGACCTTGCGGCTGTTTTTACGCTGACTGCGGCGGCTGAAGGTCGAAGGCGGCGGCTTACGGTGGTGCGATGGCGTTCGTGTGATCGTCCGGTGCCGAAAGGGGCCGCTTGAGAAGAAGCAGGATTACAGCAGCCGCGGCGGCGGTCGCGATAACTGGCAGTGTACCTGTTAGTACGTGGGTGGCGCTCGCCCCCGCCCCAAGCCACTGGCCCGCCAGGAAAGGTCCCGCCGCCGATCCGAGCCGGCTGGAGGCAACCGCGGCACCGACGCCGGTCCCGCGAGTCTCCACCCGGTAGTAGTCGGGGGTGACCCCGTAAAGGATGAACTGCGAGCCGAGCAGGAATCCGCCGGTGGCGGTGACGGCGATCAGAACCACGACCAAACCGCCGCCGTGCAGCGCCAGGGTGAGCAGTCCGGCCGCCGTGCCGACATAACAGCTGAGCAGCAGCAGGCTGCTGCGTCGGAGTTGCATGAGCCAGCCGAGGAAGATGGAGCCGGCGGCGGCTCCGATGTTGAACAGGAGCTGGATGAGAAAAGCGTCCGACCTGGAGAAGCCCGCGGCGACCATCAGGATGGGCAGCCAGTTGAGCAACAGGTAGGTCACGAGCGTCGTAAAAAACAGGGCCACCCAGATGAGGAGCGTGGCCGCGATACGCGGTCGTGCGAATAGTGTTGTAAGGACCGCTTGCGCATGGCCGCCCTCGCGAGCAGCCGCAGCACGGGCTTCGCGAAACAACCGGGACTCCGGAAGGACCACCGCCATCAAGGGCGCGAGCAGCAGAGGCCCGATCCCACCGATGTAGAAGATGAGCCGCCAGTCCGCGTTGCCGCCCGCGATGAACGCAATCAGGCTGGCGACGGCACCGCCGGTTGGCATCCCAGCGATGGTGGTGACCACGTACAGAATGCTGTTACGTCCCTCCGCGACCTCCGACGTCAGGGCGACGAGGTTCGGCATTGCACCTCCCAAGCCCAATCCGCAGAGAAACCGGATCGCGACCAGCGTGGGATAGTCCGGTGCCCAGACCGTGCCGAGCTGGAACGCTCCGAATACGACGATGGCCCCAAGGAGCGCGCGCTTACGGCCCCAGAAGTCGGCGATCCGGCCGCCCAGAAACGCGCCGAAGAACAGCCCGAGCGGGCTGGCCATCAGGACGTTGCCGAGCAGTGCCTTGGAGAGTGAGAACTCCGGGCCGAGCTTCGGCGCGGCAATACCCATCGACTGCAGGTCGAGGCCTTCGATGATGGAAACGCAGAAGCACAGCGCCAGCGTCATGCCGACGCGCTTTGCGCGGTGTGCCTCGAATGTCGCAGTGGCGTTCATTCTTATCGGGGTTGCGCCGGGAGAGAGCCGTTGTGCCTCATCGGGACAGGAACCGCAAATCTTTCGGGAGCTACACCATGGTTCATCCATCTGCCTCTCGAGCCGGATTTCGGCGAGAATCCCTCGTCGTCGCGCGCGCTGTGAAGGAAGGTGCTCATGCGGATTCTCGTCGTTGGTGCTGGAGCAATCGGTGGCTATTTCGGAGCCCGGCTCGCCGAAGCCGGTCGCGACGTGACTTTTCTGGTCCGGCCGAAGCGGGCCGAGCAGCTCGCCCAAGGGCTCTTCGTTCTCAGCTCCAAGGGTGACGTGCACCTCCCGACACCCCAGCTCGTCACCGCAGCGACCTTGAAAGAGCCGGGAAGGGCCATGGGGCAACCGTACGATCTCGTCCTGTTGAGCTGCAAAGCCTTCGATCTGGAGAGCGCCATCGACTCCTTTGCCGGGGCGATGGGGCCGACGTCAGTGGTGCTACCGCTGTTGAACGGCATGGGTCATATCGAGAGACTCCAGAAGCGGTTCGGCAATAACGCGGTCCTCGGCGGTCAGTGCCAGATTTCCTCCACGCTCGATGCCGAAGGTCGCGTGGTGCATCTCAACGACTGGCATACCCTGGGTTTCGGTGAGCTCGACGGTTCGCGCGGTGAGCGGATCGAGGCCGTGAACCAGGCACTCTCCGGCGCGAACCTGGACGCACAGCTGAGTACCGCGATTCTCCAGGATATGTGGGAGAAGTGGATATTCATCGCATCCATGGCGGGGATCACCTGCCTCATGCGGGCCTCTCTCGGAGATGTCGAAGCGGTGGGTGGCCGCAACATTGCGCTCGCACTCTTTGATGAGTGCGCCGCCATCGCGGGTAAAAACCTACATGTGCCGAGTGCGACCTTCAGTGAGCGTATCCGGAAGGTCCTGACAACGCCGGGCTCCACACTGATGGCGTCTATGCTGCGAGACGCTGAAGGACACAAGAAGACCGAACACGAGCAGGTGCTCGGTGATTTACTCGCCCGGGCTCACGGGGTGAAGGCTCCGATACTCGAAACCTGCCTGGTGCATATGCGTGCCTACGAGGCGCGCCGTTTGCGCGAAGGCTGAGGCGAATCAAACAGGAACCACCATGACGGCCATCAATCCTCTTGCCGGCAAGCCGGCGCCGCTCTCCATCCTCGTCAATGTGCCGCGGCTCATCACCGCCTACTACAAGGAGATTCCGGATCCATCAGTACCCAGCCAACGGGTCGCCTTCGGTACCTCCGGGCATCGCGGCTCGGCCTTCGACGCGGCTTTCAACGAGTGGCACATCCTGGCGATCACACAGGCCATTTGCGAATACCGCAAGCAACATGGAGCCGATGGCCCCTTGTTTCTTGGCATGGACACGCATGCGTTGTCGGTTCCGGCGCTCGCGAGCGCGCTCGAGGTGTTGGCTGCGAACGGCGTGGACGTGATGCTCGCAGAGAAGGATGAATACACACCGACGCCCGCGATTTCCCACGCCATCCTGACTTATAACCGCGGCCGGAAATCCGGACTGGCCGACGGCATCGTCATTACTCCGTCGCACAATCCTCCGGAAAGCGGTGGCTTCAAGTACAACCCGCCGCATGGCGGTCCGGCGGACACTGCCGCCACCGGTTGGATCGAGGGGCGCGCCAACGCGCTCATCGAGCAGGGCTTGCGCGAGGTCAAGCGCGTTGCATACGAGAATGCCCTGAAGAGTCCGACGACCCATCGTCACGACTATCTGAACGCCTACGTGTCCGATCTCGCCAATGTGATCGACATGGATGTCATCCGCGGCTCGAAGGTCCGCATGGGCGTCGATCCCCTCGGAGGTGCGGGTGTGCACTACTGGGGCCCGATCGCCGAGCGTTACAAGCTCGACCTCACCGTCGTCAGTGACGAGGTCGACCCAACATTC
>DAITMW010000477.1:0-4078 GCA_036834945.1 Steroidobacteraceae bacterium | reverse complement strand
CCCTGTATGGCGCCAGAACCGGAAACTGCCTGCGAGCGGCCATCGGGCTCGAGGAAGCCGGCCTGACTTACACAGTAAAGCACGTCGCGCTCTCAAAGGGAGAGCACAGCGCCCCCGCCTTTCTAGCGTTCAATCCGGCCGGCAAGGTCCCCGTGCTGATCGCACAATCCCGCGGCGCGCCTGACTTCGTACTCACGCAATCGAACGCGATCCTGTTCTATGCGGAAGAGCATGCACCGGGCGGACTGCTGCCACCGGGTGGCACCGACGCCCGCGCGAGGGCGCTGGAAGCCTTCTTCTACTTCACAACAGACGTCATCGCCCTCAACGGTGCGGCCTTTGCACTGGGAAGGCAACACTTCGAAGACGCCGCAGCCAACCTGACCGAGCGATATCTTCGCGCACTCGGGGACTCAGAGCGATTCCTCCGGGAGGAAGGCTTCATGGGAGGCGATCGCTTCTCACTCGCCGACATCGCCGCCTACACGATCATCACCGCGGTGAGCACTCACTTGCCGTGGGATCGCCTGCCGCATCTGGCTGCCTGGCGGGAGCGTGTAGGCGACCGCCCTGCCGTCAAGCGGGGAATGGCGGCATTTGGCTAGAGGCCGCCGCGCTGGGCACCGTTTCCCGAACAGTAGGCTTCACGCGGAACCAGATGGCGTAGAGCGCTGGCAGAAAAACCAACGTCAACACGGTACCCACCGCGGTTCCCCCGATGAGCGTGTAAGCGAGCGACCCCCAGAAGACCGAAAACGTCAAGGGAATAAACGCAAGCACCGCGGCCAACGCCGTGAGCACGACGGGACGCGATCTCTGTACGGTTGCCTCGACAACCGCGTGAAAGTCATCGAGCCCTTCCTCCTTGTTCGTCGCGATCTGCCCAATGAGAATGAGCGTGTTGCGCATGAGGATGCCTGCCAGGGCGATCAACCCAAGAATGGAGTTGAAGCCGAAAGGCACGTGAAACAGCAAGAGCGTAGGCACGACCCCCGCCAGCCCCAGCGGAGCGGTCAACAATGTCAACGCCAGTGCCGACAACGACCTGACCTGAAGGATGATCACGACCAGCATGCAAACGAGCATGATGGGGAACACCTTGGCGAGGGCCACATTGGCCTTCAAGGACTCTTCCGCGTTACCCCCTGCTTCGATCCGGTAGCCGGCCGGCAACCTGGCCATGATGGGCTGCAGCGATTGCAAAACCTCGGCAGTCACTTGCGGCGGCTGAACCGCCTCGTCGTGATCGCTCTGCACGGTTATCGTAGGCGTCCGATCCCGGCGCTTGAGGATGGGGTCCTCCTCCTCGACCTCGACTTTGCCCACCTGGCTGAGCGGAATCAACTTACCGTCATTGCTTCGCAACGTCATGTTGAGAAGGCGGGTCGGATCGAGCCGGTCCGGCCCGGAGGTGCGGGCAACCACGTCGACCGTGCGGATGTTCTCACGCACCTGCGTCACCGTAATCCCCGTTGTCAGAAATTGAATTTGCTGACCCGCGTCGCTCGATGAAAGGCCGATGAGTCGCAGCCGGTCCTGGTCGAGGACAAACCGGACGACCGGGGCCCGCTCGTTCCAGTCCTCGTTGGCCTGTCGCACGGAAGGATTGGCTCGCAGCTTCGCCAACACCTCGTCCGCGATCGTGCGCACCACATCAGGGTCGGGCCCCATGACGCGGAACGCCACCGGCCACGGAGTGTACGGGCCGAAAACGAACCGAACAGCACGTACACGCGCTTCTGGCGCAAGTCCGTTGGCCACCTCCTGGCGCAGACGCTGTATGAGCTCGTCCCTCTCCTTCGCACCTGGAGTCAGGATCATCAACTTGGCGAAGTTGGGATTCGGCAGCTCGGGATTGTAGGCAAGCCAGAAGCGCGGCGCTCCACCCCCGATGTAGGACGTGACAATTTTCGTTTCAGGCTGCGCCCGCACCCACTTCTCGATCCGCACGACCGTGGCGCGAGTCGCCTCGATCGTGGAACCTTGCGGCAATATGACATCGACGAGCACTTCCGGACGATCGGAAGTCGGGAAAAACTGTTGCTTGACCAAACCCATGCCGAACAGCGCCACGAGGAAAATGAGCGCGACCGCGCCGGCAACCCGGAACTTACGCTCCACGGACCAGACGATCACCCGGCGTAATCGGCGGTAATTCGGTGTCTCATAGATCGCAGCGTACCCCCCTGCCATCGCGGGAATGTTCGGCAAGAGCTTCACGCCCAGATAGGGTGTGAACGTGACCGCGACAACCCAGGATGTCAGCAGGGCGATACACACGATCCAAAAGATGTTGCCTGCATATTCGCCGGCACTCGATTGTGCAAAACCAACCGGCATCAGGCCGATGATGGTCACCAGGGTTCCGGCGAGCATCGGCGCGGCGGTATGGCTCCATGCATACGCCCCTGCCTTGACCCTGTCCCAGCCCTCCTCCATCTTCACGACCATGGTCTCAATCGAGATGATCGCGTCATCCACCAGCAGACCGAGCGCAAGAATGAGAGCACCGAGTGTCACGCGATCCAGATCTTTCCCAGTGGCCAACATGACGACCAGGGTCGCGGAAAGTGTGATGGGAACCGCGGCCGCGACGACGAGCCCGACACGCCATCCGAGACTGAGCAGACTGACGGCCATCACGACCAGGAGCGCCACGAAGAACTTGATCTGAAACTCACCGACCGACTCGCGGATGATCGAGGACTGGTCAGTGACCTTTGACAGCGTGATCCCGGCTGGGAGCGTCGACTGAATTCGCTTCTGTTGCTCCTCCAAGGCCTTTCCCAGCTGCAAGCCGTTATAACCGTCGCGCATGACGACGTTCAGCATCATCGCGGGTTGACCGTTGTGGCGCACCAGAAAGGTCGCGGGGTCCTCGTAGCCCCGCTCGACCGCCGCGACATCCGCCAGCCTGAGCGTCCGACCGCCGGCTGTGATGGGCGTCGCTCGAATCGACTCGAGATCATTGAGCGCACCATCGAGGCGGATGTAAACCTGTTGATTGCGGGTGTCGATGGAGCCGGCCGGGGTGATCGTATTCTGCTTGACGAGGGCATCGAAGATATCGCGTGCACTGATCCCGAGCGTCGCGATCCGATCATAGGAGAACTGGACGAAGATGCGCTCCGGCCGCTCCCCGAAAAGATTGACCTTCACCACCCCGGGGACATGCAACAGATCCTGCCGCAGGGACTCAGCCTCCCGAGTCAACAGCCGGGGCGGCAGATCAGGGGCCTCCAGGGAGTAGATGGCGAAGGCCACGTCGGAATATTCGTCATTCAGGACCGGCGGCAACACCCCTTGCGGGAGCCTGGAAGCCTCGTCCTGCACTTTCTTACGACCCTGGTAGAACTCCTCCGGAACATCCCGCGGAGGGGTGTAGTCCTTGAGGGTGATGGTCAGGAACGCGAGCCCTGGCCGGGTAAAGGTATCGACATGATCGTAGTACCTGAGCTCCTGCATCCGCTTCTCGAGCGGCTCGGCAACCAGGTCCTGCATCTCCTGGGCGCTCGCACCAGGCCATGCCGCCGTTACGGTGAAGACCTTCACCGTGAAATGGGGGTCTTCGGCACGCCCCAACTGAAAATAGGCAATGGCCCCGGCAACGATGACCGCCAGAAGAAAGAACAGCGTGACGGATCGCTCACGGATCGCGAGCGCCGAAAGGTTGAGTCCCCCCGAAACCTGCCGCTCTTTCTCGAAGCTCGGCCGTTGGATCTCAAAGTCGCTCATCGCAGTGCCACTTGCGTGTCACTGACCCGAACCTGCTCACCCTCGCTGAGAAGATGGGCTCCGAGGGCGACGATCCGCTCTCCCGGATGCAACCCGTCAGAAACAGTCGCTTCCTCGTTTCCGAGGTGGAGCACTTTGACGGCTCGAAACGAAACCGTGTGCGCCGTCGGGTTCAGAACCCACACGCCGGGCCCCTTGCCGCGGTCGATGATCGCGGCGAGGGGTGTCGTCATGGCGCTCGGCTTTGCGGACCCTTGAAGTTGGATGGTGACGGTCGCACCGAGCGGCGCTTTCGCTTGCGCGCCACCCAACA
This sequence comes from Steroidobacteraceae bacterium, assembly GCA_036834945.1. GTDB lineage: Bacteria > Pseudomonadota > Gammaproteobacteria > Steroidobacterales > Steroidobacteraceae > 13-2-20CM-66-19. The sequence goes on along the minus strand of DAITMW010000477.1, from coordinate 30 downwards.
CATAACGGGCTTCGAACGTGCGTGTGGCTG
>DAITMW010000476.1:0-4089 GCA_036834945.1 Steroidobacteraceae bacterium | reverse complement strand
GCGGATGCCTGGTGCGTTATGCCGGTTCCGATGTGATCCTGAGCGGTAATGCGACCGACACCACGCCCAGCACCTGGTGTACCGCCGGCAACTCGGAAGGCGCCTTCCGTGCCGGTCCGTTGTCCTCACAGCAGATGTCGAAAACCCCGCCGCCGCTCGCCAACAACTTTCAGCAGTACAACAATCTGCTCGGCTCGGGGATCACCTTCTGGGGGATCAATCCACACGCCATGGACAATCCGCTGGCGTTCTGGAAGTCGCTCTATCCCAATACCATGACGCAGTCGTCGCCTGCGTTCACCTGGTCGGTGTGGATGAAGGAACTGGCAGGCTATCTGCAGGCCGACTTTGGCGGTCACTTGGGCAGCATGTCCTACAGCGGTAATATCGGTGCGCGCGTGATCCACACCAACCTCAATATTACCCAGCATTTGACCGGCGCGCCGGGCCAATACGGCACCGAGCCCGAGGACGCGGGCGTCGAGGTCACGCGGCGCAGCTACAACGATGTCCTGCCGGCGCTCAACTTCGCACTGAATGTGACCGAGAAGCTGACTGTGCGCCTCTCCGCTTCCAAGAACATGATGCCCCTAAACTTGAGCCAGTGGGGCGGCGGCCTGCAGCTCAACTACTCGTTGCAGGAAACCAAGGCCGGTCCGATCTACCAGATCGCGACGGGCCAGTCGGCGGGCAATCCGACTCTCAACCCGTGGCGTTCCACGAACTACGGCGCATCGTTCGAGTACTACATCAACCCCACGAGCATGGTCAACCTCGAACTGTTCCGCATCAACGTGCAGAGCTTCATCAAGAACGGCGCTGTAACCAATTGCACTCTGCCGGACGAGGACGGTGTGGTCCGCAACCACTGCATTGCGATCGTCGAGCCGCTGCAGGGCTCGGGCAACAGCATTCAGGGAGTAGAGTTCGACTATCGCCAGGGGTTTACCTTCTTCCCCGGGCTGCTGGCCAATACCGGCATGGAGTTCAACTTTACGTACGCGCCCAGCAAAACGGGCGAAACGGATCTGGCCGGGAACAAGATCCCATTCCAGGATAACTCCACCGAGTCGGGCAACTTCATCGTGTGGTACCAGGACAAGCGCTTCGAGGTCCGTCTCGCCTACAACTACCGCTCGAAGCGAGCTTTCCAGGACAATGTGGGGGGCATCACCGGCTTGGAGGAGTACGAGGCGCCTCAGAGGTACCTCGACGCATCGGCTGCCTACAAGTTCAGCAAGTACGCCCAGGTGTTCGTGAACGGAACCAACCTGACCAACGAGTATCAGCGGTTTTACCTCGTATGGCCCGATCAGCCGGCACGCTCGAACTTCTCCGAACGCATGTTCACCGTCGGCGTCCGCGGGCAGTGGTGAGGGTGATCGCGGCACGGGTGGTGCGGACCGTGCTGGCGGCGCGGGCGGGTTCGGTGGCGCGAGTGGTGATGGGAGCGCCCGCGTTGCGGCCGGGTTCGGTGGCGCGAGTAGTGATGGCAGCGCTGGCGTTGCTGGCGGGCGCGTCACTCGCTTGCGCCGAAAGCGCCTTCTCGCCCACTCGGGTGGATGGCGGGGCGGGGACCACAACCGCCATAGCTCATTGGCAGATTCAGTCGAGCGCCAAAGCGCAGGAAAGCGGCGCCGAAGTCTCCTCGGTCGGCTTTTCAACCCGCGGCTGGTTTCCGGTGAGCGGCCGTGCGACGGTGATGGCAGGGCTGCTGGAGAACGGCAAGTACGATGACCGAGCGGTCAGCGAGGGAATCCCCGGCGGGGAGAACGTGTTTTACGGCGATAACCTGCGCGCCGTAGAGGAGCCCGACGCCAGCGGCACGATGTTCGTGATTCCCTGGTGGTATCGCACCGACTTCACCGTTGAGGCGGGAGCGCAGGGAATCCATACGTTGCTGCGTATCAACGGCATGATCCCGAGCGCGGACGTCTGGTTGAACGGGCAGTTGGTGGCCGAACAGGTTGCCGGTGCCTATCCCGTGTATGAGATCGAGGTGACGCGCTGGGTCCACGCGGGCGCCAATGCTCTCGCATTGCGCGTGCATCCGGGCGACCCGAGGACGAGCCTGTCGATTGGCTGGGTTGATTGGAACCCGACACCACCGGATAACAACATGGGTCCGTGGCGGGGCGTGGATATCGTGCGGACGGGGCCCGTCCAGGTCCGTTTTCCGCAGGTGACGTCGACCCTGCCGCTTCCCGATCTCTCCCGCGCCGCGCTGACGGTGAAAGTGGAGGCGCGCAACCTCGATGCGTCGGCACACGATACGACGATCACGGGTGTCGTGGCTGGCATTTCTCTGCACCGGACGATCCACCTTGCCCCCGGTGAGACGCAGACCGTGTCATTTTCGGGCCTTGTTCTCAACCATCCGCAGGTCTGGTGGCCGGTCGGGATGGGGCCGCATCCGCTCTACCGTTCGGAGATGGCGGCGGCCGTTGATGGTGCGATCTCTGACCAGGCGAGCACGACTTTCGGCATACGCAGCGTCAGCTCCCGGCTCACTCCACAGGGTTATCGTCAGTTCGTCGTCAACGGCAAGCCTGTCCTGATCCGCGGCGCAGGTTGGGCACCGGATATGTTCTTGCGCGATGACCCCAAGCGCATGGAGGCCGAGTTCAGCTACGTCCTCAACCTCGGGCTCAATACCATTCGCAGTGAGGGCAAACTGGAGGACGCACGCTTCTACGATCTCGCCGACCGCGAGGGCGTCATGATCCTCGCCGGCTGGGAGTGCTGCGACAAATGGGAGGCGTGGGCCAAGACGGGGGGCGAGCCGTGGGGCGCTTCGGACGAGAAGGTGGCCGCCGCCTCGATGGCAAGCGAGGCGCGTCTGTTGCGGAACCACCCCTCCGTGATCGGATTCCTGATCGGCAGCGACAACGCACCGCCGGACGCAATCGCCAAGATGTACGTCGACACATTGCAAGCCGAAGACTGGTCGCTGCCGATCATTGCGGCAGCGGTGGACCAGGCCACGGCCGAGACCGGACCGTCCGGGATGAAGATGGCCGGACCCTACTCGTGGATTCCTCCGGCGTACTGGTACGCCGACAAGCTGGGTGGCGCCTTCGGCTTCGACTCCGAAGTCAGCGCAGGCGCCAGCATTCCGCTGCTGGACGATCTGAACCGAATGCTCTCGCCGCAGGAGCGGGAGGCGCTATGGAAATACCCTGAGGTACGGCAGTATCACGCCTCCGCCGCATGGTCGACCTTCGCGAAGATTACGCCGTTCGACACCGCGCTGGCGAAGCGCTATGGCGCACCCAAGAGCCTCGAGGACTACGTCGCCAAGTCCCAACTCGAGAACTACGACAATGTCCGAGCGCAATTCGAGGCGTTCAATGCGCACAGGGATGCGGCCAAGCCCTCGACTGGCGTCATCTACTGGATGCTCAACAACGCGTGGCCCTCGCTGCACTGGCATCTGTACGATTACTTCCTGAATCCGGCCGGCGCTTACTTCGGCGCCAGGATGGCCAACGAGCCGGTACACATTCAGTACTCTTACGATACGCGCGCCATCCTGTTGGTCAATCAAACTCTCAACAGCGAGCATGGGTTGCAGGCGGCAATCCGCATCCGCAACCTCGATGGCGGTGTGGCGTATGAGCGGCGCCTGCAGCACATTGATCTCCCCGGCAACGGTACGCGTGAACTGACGACGCTGCCGGCGGTGGCCGGCTTGTCGCGCGTTTACTTCGTCGAGCTCGAACTGGCTTCCCCCAAAGGCCAAACGATCAGCCGCAACGTCTATTGGCTCTCAACCCAAACGGACGAGCTCGACTGGGCGCATTCGAATTGGTATCTCACGCCAGTGACGCAATACGCCGACTTCACCCCATTGCAGTCCCTGCCGACCGCGACTAGCGAGGTGCGGGCAACGCTGCGGCACCAGGGGGCCGAGGACATCGCCACGGTCACACTGACCGTACCCCAGTCCTCCAAGGCCGTTGCGCTGTTCCAGCACGTATCGATCAGACGGTCCGCTGGTGGCGAGCTCGTGTTACCGATCCTGTGGAGCGACAATGACGTTACGCTATGGCCCGGCGAATCGGTTACCTTGACGGCACATTTCGCCAC
>DAITMW010000475.1:0-4115 GCA_036834945.1 Steroidobacteraceae bacterium | reverse complement strand
GAACTCCCGCAAGCAACGGGTCCACCGCGCACAGAAATGACTCGCTGGGCACACCACCGAGCCCTTGATTCCACATCCATTTGTGCCCCATCGCGCAAATCGAGCGCGGGACCCTTGCGGCATCAGTGATCCCGCACAGCGTGGCGACCATGTAGTCGCAATGCTCCAGGGCAGTATGGAATCTACCCCGGCTCGCGGCGTTCGAGCGCAGCCAGTGGAGCGTCTTTGCGAAGCCCCATTCAGCGGAGTAGGTCCCTCCACACCAACTCAGGGCGTCAAGGCCTTGCTCCTTGGCACAACTGGTTATTTCAGCCGCCTCCCGCCACGCACGGTGATCACACCAGAGGTAATAGTCATCGAGCGGCTGGAAGTCCTCGCCCACGACAACCACGGTCGATCCCGTTGTCGCAACGGCTAAAGAGGCAACCGCCTCCCCGGCGACTTTGCCACTGGCGAGGGCCGCGGCAAATGCCACTTCGAGAGCGTGGCAATGATCCACATGGCGCTGAGCGGCGAGATCCGGCTCGTCGCCACGGCGAAGAACAGGGTAAGGCGCACTCCCGGCTCCCAACCGGCCGCGCTCGCTATCAAACAGCGAAACACGAACACTGGCTGTACCGAAGTCAATCCCCGCGACTATCGACATTGACGTCACCGCAGAAGTACACATCAATCCCCAGAGCCTGAAACGCCGCGGCTTTCGCCGTCAATGCCCGGCGCGCACCCGCCTCATCCGGAGCATAGGCCACCTGAATGTGGTTGGAGCAGTGCCGGGCCATGAACTGATTCCGGCTGATTCCCGGAAACACCGCGTGCATCATAGGCCACTGTGGGGTGGTTATCCGCCAGCGCCGCTGCGACTCTTCAAGGGGCAGCTGAACGGCCAGCGCGATGCCCAGATCCGCTCTCAAGCCCTCGGGCTCGACAAAAATACGACTCCAGACCACAACACCCGGCTTGCTGACCCCTTTGATCGTGCCCCCACCCAGCCGGAAATACATGGGCGGTTGCCGCTCACTGACCGCATCCGCGTAACCATTCGGAAAATGCGCGGGAGGCACCGACCCGGAAATCTCCAACGTCCAGACAAAGCGCCGTTGATCACCAACGCCGTAGTCCTCTCCATACCTCACATCGTGCAGGGTAGTCTCGGGCGCAAATCCGAGCGCACCCCACACCCGGTTGGTGATGAGCGCATCCAGGCCGACACACTCATCGACCTCGTTGAAATGAGGCAGCGGCGCGCCATCGTACAAGAGCCTGCCCTGCCTGTCCCTGACCGGCGGCCGATCCGCATTGTTGAGCAGCCCCTCCGCCAGATCGGACGCTGGAACCAGATCCTTGAGCCCCTGTTGATACTGAATACCGATGGCATCACAACCAAACTCATCGGCCATGCGCAGCGTGGCGATGTACATTTTGCATTGCTCGATGACCTGTGTCTGCGTCAGCTCGGTTTCGGGATCGTTGCCGAACGCAAAGCGCATACCCTTCCGCAGCAGCCACTCGTACACCGCACGCGCTTCGTCCTCATCCGTCCGCAGCATTTCCGCGTAGAGCGCGGACTGCGACAAGCGCTCCTTGAACACGCCCATGGGATGGAGCAATTCGTCGGGAATGATCGCGTTATACATTCCCATGCACCCCTCATCGAACACACCCAGAATGGCACGGTTGCGCTGCAGCTCGGACGCGACCGCCATGCCCACCTCGCGCGCCTCGGGCGCCATGGCGCTGGACAATGCCGACGCCGCACGTACATGGGTTTGATCGTGAATGACGGTCTTCCCGCCCAGCCAGTCCCTGAGCCCCTCCAGAAAGAACCGATCCTTGAAATCCACGCTCCACAGCGTACTGAACGCCTTGCCCGCCTTGCGCAAGGAAGCGTTCAGATTCAGCAAACCCACCAGCCCCGGCCACTGGCCGCTCCAATTCGCGACGGTCAGTATCGGACCGCGATGCCCGAGCAGTCCCGGCAGCAGGTGTTGGCTGTACTGCCACACGGCTTCCACGACGATCAGCGGAGCATCGAGGGGTACTTTACGAAAAACCTCGATCCCACGCTTTTGACTATCGATGAACCCATGCTGTTTGGCAGAGTCAAACTCATGACCCCGCACCACCTCGTGCCCGCAATCGCGCACGGCGGCCGTCACAGCAGCCTCAACCTCTTCCTGTACCGGCCAACACCTCTGATTCGCTGCGAGCCGCAAGTCCCCATTGGCCACCATCCATATGAGATCGCGCATCGTGTGTGCCCCGTTTTATCCGGTACTTTAACGATATAGTATGAGGGGACCCGCAGAGTGTCAAACCGACCCTCCGTCGCGACGCCGTATTATTTGCCGCTTCGCAGACTGGAAGCCCGGACGATCAATTCAGGGACCATGAGAAAGTCCCGCATCGGCGGGCTATCGTCAGCAGTCATGCACTCCAGCAGCTGCCGCGCCGCCTGCATCCCTATGGCGGAAGTCCGTTGGTCTATCGTAGTCAATGGCACGGTGAGCCAGTCGGAGTAATGCATGTTTGCAACTCCGACGACCGCGACATCGTGCGGCACTCGCAGTCCCGCCTCCAGACAAGCGCGCATCGCCCCGATTGCCACCGGATCGTTGAAGCAGAACACCCCATCCGGAGGCTCCCTCGAAGCCAACAGCTTGCGCATCCCTCGAAATCCCGAGGCATCGTCATGGCCAGCCTCGACGATGAGCTCGGCAACAACATCGCGACGCTTTTTGAGCAGAGCCTGCCGATAGCCCTCCAGGCGATCCTCGCTCGTGGACAGCCGCGGCCCCCGCAAATGCGCGATCCGCTGGCACCCCTGTTCCAGCAGATGCTCTGTCCCGATCAAACCCACCCGCTTGTTGTCGGTCCCGACGAAATTCGCCTGCACCCCCGACAACTGTCGATCCAACAGTACGAACGGAGTCTTGAGGGCTTTGAAGCGCTCCCCGTCGGGCTGTGCCGAGGCAATGATGAGCCCGTCAACCTTGCGCGACTTGAGCAACTCAATATTGGCTACTTCGGTCTCCGCGCTCTCACCGGTATGCGCGATGACAACGTGATAACCCGCCGCACTGACGACTTGCTCAACCGCCGTGGCAATCTCCGCAAAGAACGACTGCATCAGGTCCGGCACCACCAGCCCGACCAGAAACGTCCGTCCGGTCACCAGGCTTCGCGCCACCGCGTCAGTGCGGTATTTGAGCTCCGCCGCTCGCTGCAGGACCCGTCGCGTCGTCTCCGGCCCGATGTCCTTGTGCCCGCGCAGAGCCTTGGACACCGCCATCGGCGAAATTCCCAGATCCCGTGCGATGTCCTTGAGTCGAACCGGCAAGATCGATTCCCCCGCCCCCTGTAGAACGCGAGCCGTGTCACCCCAGACCGGCTTTACGGCGCCACTTTATCGCTAAACAGCTGCTCTGTCTGCTGGCGGGATTCGCTTTGACCGCATCCTACGGCCGGATATGATCGCTCAGCACGAGTTGCCGCAACAGCCTCTTCGAGGACCGGATGTACATACCCAAACAACACGAGGAATCAAACGTCGCGGTCCTGCACGCTTTGATCCGATCCCACCCACTCGGAACCTGGGCCACACAAGGGGACGGTGAGCTCATCGTCAACCACGTGCCCTTCCTGGTTGACCCGTCCCGAGGCCAGTACGGAGCGCTAGTGGGCCACGTCTCTCGCGCAAACACCGTCTGGCAGTCGTTTTCGAAGACGATGCCTTCAGTGGTCGTCTTTCAGGGCGCGAACGCCTATATCACTCCCTCGTGGTACCCGAGCAAGCATGCGCACGGTAAGGCCGTGCCCACATGGAACTACGCGGTGGTCCATGCTCACGGGATACCGCACGTCATTGAAGACAAAGCATGGCTGCTCGAGCACCTCAATCAACTCACCGACACACACGAAGCGGGGCAGGCACTTCCCTGGAAGGTATCCGATGCGCCCAATGACTTTACGGATCACATGATCGAGCGAATCGTCGGGATAGAAATCCCCATCTCCAGATTGTTGGGAAAGTGGAAGGTGAGCCAGAACCGGCCGAAGCCGGACAGGCTGGGGGTCGTAGCGGGACTGCTTGCAAGGAATGACCCGCAATCGAACGA
>DAITMW010000474.1:0-4119 GCA_036834945.1 Steroidobacteraceae bacterium | reverse complement strand
GTCGATGTCAGTGGGGGCAGCGCAACGACCACGGTGACCATCAACTGACGCCGAAATCGGCCCTCCCCCATGGCCCCCGCCCGCGAACGCGGTAAAATGGGGGTTTACGCCATTTACACGATGAATCAGTGGAACGTTATGGCGGCCGCGGGTCTCTAAATCCCCGGTCTCGTCAGTGACGTCAACCCATTCCCGAATAATTTAGGGGGATACTTTGATGACAGATGCTCGCGCTCGCACCACCACGGGCGCACGGAACGGTTTGCGTTTCCTGGGTTACGGATTCGCCTTGTTGCTCGCGCTGCTCACCGCCAGCTGCGGAAGCGACATCATCCAGGTCGGCACGCCGGTCATCACCCTTTCATCGACGCCGGGGCGTTTCACCAGCTACATCGTCACCATCGACTCGATCACGTTGACGCGCCAGGACGGCAATATCTATCCGCTGCCGATCGTCAGCCAGATCGTCGACCTCGCCAACCTGAAGGCGTATACGAACCTGTTGGAGGCCCCGCCGGAGCCCATCGGCACCTACGTCGCGGCCGACATCCAGATCGACTATGTCAATCCGAACGCGCCTGCCTTCGTCACGGTCGACATTGATGGAGTGCAGCACGCGGTGAGCCTGTACGACCCGATTACCCAGGCAACCGCGCAGGTCCAGACGATTCACGTCGTATTCGATCCGAATCACCCCTTCGTCATCAACGACCAGCAATCCTCGGTCATCAACTTCAACATCGACCTCGAGGCATCCAATCTCATCGGGACGCCCGACAGCAATGGCACCTCGCAGATCACCCTGAAGCCGTTCTGGAATGTCACCGCCCAACCGGTGTACGACAAGCCCGTGTTCGCGCGCGGCCTGTACGTGCTGGCTGATACGAAGAACAGCCAACTCGTGATGAACGTCAGGCCGCTCCACGACATCTTCAACCAGCCCTTCGGAGCGCTGAAGGTCAATGTCGATGCGAACACGTACTACAACGTGAATGGCACGTCCTACATCGGGGCGGCAGGCCTCGCCGCCATCTCAGCGCTGACGAACGTTTTCGCGGACCTGCCGGTCGGAGTCTACGGCCCGGCATCCGGCAATCCTTTCGCCGATCTGAGTACGATCGAGCCTGTATTCAACGCGACGCAGGTCTACGTCGGATCCAGTCAGGAGAGCACACTGGAGGACCAGATCACGGGAACTGTTGCCGGTATCAGCGGAACCACGCTGAAGGTGACGGGTGCCGCGTTCGTGGACCGGCAGGGAGATTACGGTTACGTACAGTCCATCCCGATCACCGTGGGGCCCAACACGGTAGTGAGCAAGGACGGCGACGCGAGCCCCCAATCCTTGAGCTCGCTTTCGATCGGACAAGTCGTCACCGTGCTGGGCTTATCCACTCTGCAGGACAGCACGAACGCCTTCATTCCGGATTCACTGGACGCCTCCGGGACCCAGGTTCCCGGAGCCCAGATCCGCATGCAGAACACCCCCCTCCTGGCCCAGTTCAATTCGGCCAATAGCGCCACGGATGCGCTCGTGAACCTGGTGGCTGTGAACAAGCTCGAGCCGACATCGTTCCTCGGTCTCGATTTCACCCAGACCGCGGGCGCGAATCCCGCCAGCTACGACATCGCCACTCCCACGGACATCAGCGCGACGGCACCAGGGACGTATTTGAAGATCGACGGCACGATGAGCGCGCTCGCCGCCGGCCCACCGTTCTATACGGCGACCTCCGTGAGTACCGACGTGCAGCAGCAGCTGATCATCGTCTGGTCCGGCAACGGCAGCGTCACACCATTCCCCAGCGTCACTGCGACGGGTATCCAGGTGAACATGACTGACCCGGCGCTGGCCGGCAGCATGGCCCAGGTCCGCGTGGGCCCGAACGTCGTAGCTGATCTGATCGGCGCGCAGCCGCCTCCGAACGGCAGCTTCACAATCAACTACAACGTCGCGAACGCACAGCATCCCCCGTCGTTTGACATTGGCAGCACCTCGAAGGGCCTCTATAACGATACCGACCCGACGAGTTTCGCCAACCACGCGCAGACCGTCCTGAGTGCCAACCTGGGGATCCAGAAGCTCGTGGCATATGGCCAGTATGATCCGACGACGGGAATCTTCTCCGCCACAAAAATGACAATCAACGCGCAATAGCCGACGGAGCGTCTCATGCCCTGGAAGCGGCGTCCCTTCAGTGGTGGCGACCTTTCGCGTGCCCTGAACATTGCCGACCTGCGAGCGGTAGCCCAGCGAAGGGTGCCGCACTTCGTCTTCGAGTACGTGGAGGGCGGAGCCGAGGATGAGGCGTCGCTCCGTGCCAACCGCAGCTCGTTCGAAACACTGCGGCTGATTCCGCAGACCCTGGTCGACACCTCGAGCCGGAGCTTGCGGACCGAGATCCTCGGTCGCCCCGCCGCCGCACCGCTCATCATCGGTCCGACCGGCCTGAACGGGATGCTCCACGCCGATGGCGACATGGGCCTGGCGCGTGCCGCGGCCAGCCTCGGCATCCCGTTCACACTGAGCACGATGTCGACGACGCGGCTGGAGGATGTTGCCAAGCAGGCGGGCGGCCGGCTGTGGATGCAGTTGTACGTCATGAAGAACCGGGCCGTGGCGGAAGACATCATGAGCCGCGCCGCCGCCGCGGGTTATGAGGCACTCGTCTTCACAACGGATGCCAACGTGTTCGGCAGCCGCGAATGGGACCGCCGCAGCTACCTCAGGCCTGGAAAACCAACACTACGGGCGAGGCTGGACGCGTTGCGTCACCCCGGTTGGCTCCGCACAGTGCTGTTGCGCAACGGCATACCGCGTTTCAGGAACATTGAAGGCTTTCTCCCGCCGGGCGCTGCCAGCGCGGTAGGCGGCAGTACCATCATTCCCAAGCTCTTCGAAGCGACGATCACGTGGGACGACATCACTTGGATCCGTCGGCACTGGCCGCGAAAGCTGTTGATAAAGGGTGTGCTGAGCGTATCGGACGCTGAGCGTGCCGCCACGTTGGGCTGCGACGGGATCATCCTGACCAACCATGGAGGGCGGCAGCTGGACTACTGTGTATCCTCCATAGACGTACTTCCAGACATCGCCGCCGCGGTCGGCAAACGCCTCAGCATTTTTGCCGACGGCGGCTACCGGCGCGGTACAGACGTTCTCAAGGCCGTAGCCCTGGGCGCGAGTGCCGTGATGACGGGACGCGCTACGCTCTATGGTTTGGCTTCAGATGGCGAGCGCGGCGTCGGTCGCGCTCTCGAGATCCTCACCACCGAGATGGATCGCGTGATGGGTCAGCTGGGCTGCAACTCAGTCGCGGACCTTGGACCGCACATGCTGCGGCGGTGCTGACTGAATCAGCCCCCCAAACCCCTTCCCGGGGCTTGGGGGACTCGGGGAGAGAGACTCAGGCTCAGGCGGCCAAAACGCCCTTCGTCTTCGCCGTGTGGGTGGCGATCGCGTCCATCAGTCCGGGCGAGAGGCAGTCATAGGGCTCGAGTCCGAGCTCTTTCAGCCGTGCCCTGACCGCGCCCATCTGCGCCGGCGGGAATCCCGACTCGATGATCGACGAGACGAACGCCGCGAATTCAGGCGCCGCCCATCCCTTGTCCTTCGACAGCTCCGTATGCACGAAGTCGAAGCCGTAGAAGGGATGGTTCTTGTTCTCAATACGTCCATACATGTGGACGCCGCACCCCGTGCAGGCATGCCGCTGGATCGCCGCGCTGGGGTCGACGACCTTCAGTTTTTGCTCGTTGGCGGTGACCTTCACGTTGTCGCGGCCCGTCACCGCGATCTGCGCGAAGTTGGCACCCTGCGGCTTCCAGCATTTCGTGCAGCCGCAGACGTGGTTATAAGCAACATCCCCCTTGATGCTGACGGTTACCGGTGAGGAGGCGCACTTGCAGGTGAGCGTGCCACCGGCGAAGTTGGCTACGCCTTTTGGGACGCCGCCATCGACGGCCGGATGTATCGAGATAGCCATGATGTTTTCCTTTCAGCGGTTTGCTAAGCGTATGCGTTGGTAATGACGACGCTCACTAGAACGTGACGACCGAGCGGATCGACTCGCCCTTGTGCATGAGATCGAGCGAGTCGTTGATCTTCTCCACCGGCAT
>DAITMW010000473.1:1529-4160 GCA_036834945.1 Steroidobacteraceae bacterium | reverse complement strand
CCGTCGGCCGACTGCCGCGACGGGTTGTAGTAGTTGTCCAGCAGCGGGAAGCGCGACACGATCGCATGCGCGTTCGGGGTGTAAGCCGCCATCACCGCGAGGGTCGGGTCGCCGTTACCACCCTTCACATCCCCCAGGATCTGGTCGTAGGTGCGGTTCTCACGCACGATCAGGAAGACGTGCTTGATGGTCGACGGATCGCCGATGTGCTTCGGAATCGCGACCGGGTGCGCCCACGGATTGCCACCGCTCGCCCCTTCGATGTTCGACTTCAGGTCCCAATGGTTGTTCTGGGAGACCTGGGCGGACATCGTCTTGAGCGATTTGTTGTTCGGCAGCGGAATCAGGCTGATCGTCGCCTGATCCTCGTGCGAGTTGTACGCCGCGGGGGATCCATGCGAGGTGACCTTGTTCGACTGGGCGCCGATACCCTTGTCGTTCGCGACGACGAGCTGGCCGTGCGCGGCGTCGTACACAATGCTGGCAGGCGTCGAAGCCGTGGGGATGTAACCCAGAACGGCGTCGTCATCGTTGCCGTGTCCACGGCCGCCGCTGAGATCAACCACAGCGATTGCGTTGATGGTATACAGCGAGACGTACGCCACAGAGCCTACAACGGCAAGGCTCGTCGGCTGCGCGCCGAACGCCGCGCCCTTGTCGCGTCCGTCCTGGTTGAACCAATCATCGTCGAACCAGTTGTCGGGGTGACCCTTGCCGTTATCGTCCTTGTCCGCCGGCAGCGGCAGCGCGACGCTGATGGTCCGCTCGAGACGGTTCGTGCGCAAATCGATGACACCGATGTTGTCGCTGCCCGTATTGGTGACGAACAGGAAGCCGCCGGAGATCGTCATGCCCGTCGGATGACGGCCACCCGTCTGGATGGACTGCACGATCTGACCGGTCGTGGTGTCGTAAACCGAAATGGTGCCGCTGACCGCGCTGCCGTTGAAACGGTCGGCAACGATCGGGGTACCGGAGGAGCTCCCGGTGAAGTCCGAAGAGGTGGCAACACGTCCGCCCTCGTTCGTGATGTAAGCGTACTTACCGTTCACGACGATGCTGTTGGGCGCGTTGCCCGTCGGCACGGGCGCGCCTTTGACGGCCGTGGCACCGGCGGTCGCAACGTTCGTGAGATCGATGGGCTGCAGTGTGTTGTTCTGGTTCAGCAGGACGTAAGCCGTCTTGTTGTCCGAAGAGACCGCGACACCAGCCGGGTTCGAGGTGCCGCCGGTGTAGAACTGGCCGCAAAGGCCCGTCACCGGATCGGACTTCAAGCCGAGGGTGATGCCGTTGCAGTTGATCGCGGCGTTGGACGCTGGCAACGAAACGTGGGTGTTATCGGTGAGGTTGTCGTTCGTGGGATCGACGTTCGCCACCGCCAGAAAACTGTTGTCCTGGCTGAACAGCAGGTGAGCGCCGTCCGACGTGTAGCTGATGCCCGTGAAGGAACCACTCTTGTCCTTGAACGGGGTGTACTGCTGAGTGACCTGGCCTGTGGCCAGGTTGATCACATCGACCGCGGACGCCGCTCCCATGAGCAGTACCGCCGCGTAGTTGTGATTTACCGGATTCAGCACAACCTGCTTCGCGCGCGTGGGCGCGGCTGTGCCGGTCAGGCCGACGCTGAGATTGATCATCTTTCCGGCGGGGGTGATGATCTGGCCGGTCGACATGACATAGGAGCCATTCGACTGCGGACCCACCGTGTACGTCGGAAACTCTGTTGAACCAGTTGGCTGGCCTGCGAGCGCCGCCGTCGTGCTGGCCGCGGCGACGAGCGCCGACACCATGCACTGAACCATGCTTGATGACCTGCTAGTCATGCAATCTCCTCCCAATGAGACGAGCGTTTGAAAGAAAAACGAAAGGAAAGCGAAACAGCCATCGGTTCCAATGGCCGGGCGCAGTCTTCGTTAAAAGCGTTGCCGAACGATGAACCTCATGTGACACACCAACAACGCGGGGCGCGTCGTTGACGGAGGCTTGGCAGGAGTAAATACGCGCACGCGAGCCGCCTCTACACCGAGAGGACCGGCCGCGACGTTAGTCGCGCAGCGCGCTCAGCGCCCCCAACCACGGCTCATAGTTATTCCAACGCCCGATCGCGTGGCGATAGATGGGCTGACGCGTCTGCCACTTGCTCGGAGTTTTCACGGCCCGGGCATTGCGCTCGGGAAACAAACAGGAGTCGCTCCAACTCAACCCGCTCGCGGCGACGAGACGCCGGATGACAAACTCCGGGTCTCTGACCAGGTTTTCATAGTCTATTTCGATGAATCTGTCAGGCGGCAACACGCGCCGCCAGTGCGCCGACAGGCGCTGGTAGGCACGCACAAAACCCACGAGCGCCGCGCCCCCTGTAGGAAACAACATGCGCGGGTTGAAATGGGTTTGATGGATCGAAAGCGCCGTGTCGAGCGGACTGCGGCGGCAATGGACCAGGGTGGAGCGCGGGAACGCCAGGTGAATCAACCCGGCCCACTGAAAATTCAGCGGCATCTTGTCTGTAACACGCGTTGCGTTCGGCGCAACGCTTCGTAACAATTGCATATAGTTCTTTGCAATTGTGGCGAGCTGCCCCGCTTTCGCTTCGATCGGCTCGACCTGCTCCCAGGCGCTGCCCGACTCGTT
>DAITMW010000473.1:0-1429 GCA_036834945.1 Steroidobacteraceae bacterium | reverse complement strand
GCCCCGCTTTCGCTTCGATCGGCTCGACCTGCTCCCAGGCGCTGCCCGACTCGTTCCAGTAGGACAACTCCTCACCCGCTCCAACATCCGGATGCGCGGACAAGATCTGCTCGACCAAGGTCGTACCGGAGCGTGGCAGGCCAAAGATGAGAATCGGAGTCGCATCGTCATTCGCGCTCGCCGCCGCTGACGCGCGTGCGACCCTCTCCGGAGTGAAGTACTCGATCAGACGAGCGACGCGCGCCTCGAACTTGGCCAAATCGAAGCGAGCGATGCCGTTGCGCAAAGCTTCCGCGGCATCGAAATGCCGCATCGCCTCTTCATAATTGCCGAGATCGTCCGCCGCTTTACCGAGCGCCAGGTGCACGCGGATTTGCTGCGTCACCTCGAGGCCGGGAAATTCCAACGCCCTACGCATGCGAGCAACGAGCTCGCCATCCTCGGGACCGATCCGCCCACATCGCACGACGTCGTAGTAACTACCGGCGAGCAACGGCGCCTGCTCGATCGCCCGCAAGAAGTAGCGACGCGCCTCAGTAAACCTCCCGGCCTCCGCCAGAGTGTTACCGAGCAGCTCCAAGGCAACCGCATTGTTGCGCTCCGCCTCGAGCACGCGACGCAAGACCTTCTCAGCCTCAGCATCGCGTCTCTCAATGAGCAACGCCCTCGCCATCGCCAGCCGGCCCAGGGTCGCTTTCGGCGCAGCCGCGGCCGCCCGCCGAAACATTTCACTGGCCGCGACAGAGTGACCGGTATTGCCGAGCAGATTCGCCGCCCGATAGATCGCTTCGGGTAACGGCTTCAGCTCCGCGGCCCGTTGATAAGCCGCCAGAGCGCCCTCGACGGTACCCGCCGCCTCGAGCGCAATACCGAGCCGCAGATGTGAATCCTGAAAACCGGGATCAATCGCAACGGAAGTGCGCAACGCCGCGATGGCATCACCGACCTGGCCACACTCCAGACATGCGAGCCCGAGGTCATGAAAAATCCCGGCGTTTCCGGGCAACCACCGCGCCGCTTCCCGCAAGGGGAGCACCGCATCCGCCGGCCGCCCCGCCTTCAGAAAGTGCGCGGCCTGCGCGAGCAGAGCCCCAACTTGCGGCGGATACCCAGCCGCTGACACAGTGCCGCGCTCAGCTCCAACCAGTCCCTTCCAACACCGCGCTCAGTTCGGGTTCTGGTTCTGATCAGCCTCGTCCGCACGCCCACCGCGCGCAAACTTCCGATCCGCCGGCTCCGGTGTATCGACGCTCTGCGGTTCAGCTTGCGCCTGTCCCGCACTTTGATCGATCTCGGGCGCAGCAGGGATCGCAGCCGCCGGTGGGGGCGACGGCGGTGCAGCCGCTGCAGGCTCGCTAGTAACCGGGTGAGGCGCAGAAGGATTGTGGAACGCATCCTGCAGCGACGCAGCCTTCGAGGGCGCCATCGC
>DAITMW010000472.1:0-4225 GCA_036834945.1 Steroidobacteraceae bacterium | reverse complement strand
ACCCAGAGCGCCACGGCCAGGTTGCCGATGTTGAGCTCGTACTCGCCATCAGCGGGGAACTGGTGGTCCACCACCATGCCGCCACGCGTGCCGATCGGCAGCCCGTCGATGTGGAACGATTGAGTGGCCGGCGACTTGACGATGTACTGGATACCAACGGGGTTGGCAGGAATCTCACCCACCGCCTCCACCGCGATAGCCCGGGCGGCACTCAGATACTGGTCGAGGAACGATGGCGAAACCTGCAGTACGTTCGCGACGTTGTCGAAGCCGTCGCTACGATCGTCCTGGGGCAGCACGGTGTTGGGATCGACGGTGACGTTCAGCAGATCCCACACTGCGTTGGCGTATTCTTTGCGGTTCAGTCGATGCAACGCGACGCGACCCGGATCAGGATGAGTCGCGGCGGCGGTATCGAGCGTGTTTTCCATCCAACCCACGAAGCCCTTGATCATCGCAGCGTCGGGTTGCGGGTTTCCAGGCGGCGGCATGAGCCTGCCGCGCAGCTTGCGGACGGCGTGTTCCCAGATCTCGGCCTGCTCCGGAATCTCCTCCGGGGTCATGGTGTCGAATGCAACACCACCGGCCCAGTCCTCGGCATTGTGACACTTGCTGCAATACTGCTTGAGCATGCCCCAGTGTTGATCCGCACCGGGGACCTTCGACGTCTGGGAGGCTTGGGTATCAGCACTCTCTCCGCCCGACGTCTGCGCGGGCGCGGCGGCGGTGCTGGAGTTGGACGCGGTATGCGCGGGGGCGGCCTGAGTAGCGGGCGGCGCGACTGCATCGGCTCCCGATGCCAACACGGTGACGCAACACGCACCGGTCGCTAAAAGAACTCTTCCGAAAAATCCCCGTCTCATCTACGCCTCGCGTGTCACACCCTTGTTACAGTACCTCTTACAGGTACGCTACTACCCTCCACTCACTGTTACAGTGCCCCGCATGCCAAAACCCTCAGATCGCCGCGAGTTCCTCAAATCCACACTGTCCGTAAGTGCTGGAATAGCCTTTGCATCCTCGGCCATCCGACCCGCATTGTCGCGTGATCGCGCTCCGCCGATATCATCTCAGCGCGTGAATGACCACCTAGTGGTGTTCTCGGGCGCTGGGGCGAATTGCGTGGCAATACAAGGACCTGAGGGCGTTTTTCTGATCGACGGCGGCCTCGAGGAGCGCTCCGGGGACCTCGTCAAGGCGGTCCTCCAGGAGACCCGCGCCAAGCGCGTCCAGACGTTGGTCAACACCCACTGGCATCCGGAGCAGACCGGCTCGAACGAGCGCCTGGCCAAGGCCGGGGCCAAGATCATCGCGCACGAGAACACCAGGTTGTGGCTCGAGTACCCGCAACAGGAGCCCGGGCGTCCGGGCACGTGGGGCCCGCTGCCCCCGAAGGCTCGTCCGAGCCAAACACTCTACTCCACCGAGAAGATGACCTTCGGCGACGAGGACATCGAGCTCGGCTACATCCTGCAGGCGCACACGGATGGCGACATCTACGCCTTCCTGCCCAAATCGAACGTGCTGGTGGCGGGCGGAATCGTCTCGAACGAGGGTTGGCCGGTCATCGACTACAACACCGGCGGTTGGCTCGGCGGCCTGGTGGAAGGCCAGAAGAAACTGCTCGCACTCATCGACGATCACACGGTCATCGTGCCCGCCAACGGCCCCAACCTCGCCAAGGCCGAGCTCGCCGAGCAGCAGAAGATGTACGCCACCATCTTCGATCGCCTCGGAAAACTCCTGCGCAAAGGCCTGGGCCCCGGCGAAGTCGCCGCCGCGGAGCCCACCAAGGAATTCAACGCCAGGTGGGGCGACCCGAAGCAATTCGTCGACCTCGCCTTCAAGAGCCTCTGGGGCCACTTCGCCCCCGACGCCTGAGGCCAGTCAGCGCACACGCCCGACGACTCCAGGCACACGCCTAGCGCCCTCAAGTGCAAACGCCAACTATCCCGGCGCACGCCTAGCGGCCTCAAGCGCAAACGCCTAGCGGGCAAAACCACGCTTTTGCCCGCGGGCCCAATCGCGAGCTCACCTCCGCGAAAAGCGCCGCAGGCGACTTTTCGCCAATAAAACGACGCCGGTCGGAGTTACCCGACCGGCCTCGTATCACATCAACTTACCAGTTGTAACGGAACCCAGCGCGCCAGTACAGACCCAGCGTATCGAAGAAGATCGGGTTCGTGCCGCCGTTGCTGTTGGTGGGGCCGAACGCGCCGCCACCACCCGTGAACGGGGGACGCTTGTTGAACACGTTGTTCACCTGCGTGAACAACTGCAGACCCGCGGCCGGACCATCCTTGAACGTGTACGTGCCGTTCAGGTTGAACAGGAAGTAGCTCGGCACGTGGTTGTCGTTCATCGGGTGATAGCCGTAGTTCTTGATCGCGTTCGTCAACGGCGTCGTACCACCATTCACACCTTCCATGTTCCCGTACAGCACCTGGCGGTACAGCAAGCCATCGGCAGGCGTGAGACCCAGGTAGTCCATCTTGCCCTGGCCGACGAAGTTCATGCTCGGGGTGATGGAAACCGGGCCCTGCTGCCAGGTGATGATCAAGCTGCCGCGCCACCGGGCATCCGGCGTGTAGTCGTTCAGGAACTGGTTACCGCTACCGGTCTGACCCAGGATGTCATAGGTGAAGCAACCCGCCGCGGCACCCAGTGTGCAGTTCGCGAAGGTCTGCTGATCCATCCACGTCGTCAACAGACGGGTGGTGAACGTACCGGCAGCGCCCGCATCGATCGTGTCCTGCAACGAGAAGTCGATGCCGCGCACTTCGTAGAAAGCGCCGTTATACGACTGTGGCGTGATCGCAGCGACGTTGCGCGTACAGGCCGCATTACCGGCCGGATTGTTGAAGCAGCTCTGGTAGAACTGCTGGGCCGCGGCGATTTCCGCAGGAGTCGTGGCGAGCGACTGGTTGGCCGCCGTGACCGGCAGGTTGTTCGGCAACGTCGGATTGTAGAACGTGATGCCGCTACAGGCGCTCGTGATACCCGACGCGCAGCTGTCCTGCAGAATGGTCGGGCTCGCCGCCTCGATGGCGTTCTTGATCTTGATGTGGAACCAGTCCGCCGAGAACGACAGCCCTGATACCCAGTCGGTCGGTGTAAACACCAGACCCAACGTCGTCGTATCCGAAGTCTCCGGACGGAGGTTCGGGTTGCCCTCGAGGTTCCACTGGCAAGGATCGTTACGACCACCGGAAGGGTCGCAATATCCGAAGGTACCACCGGCACCGATGGCCTGGCCGTAATACAACTCGCGGAAGTTGGCCGCGCGAGCGTCGCGCGACTGGGTCGCACGCAGGTTCACCCAATCCGTCGGCGCCCACTGCAGAGTGGCCTTCCAGGTGACCAGGTTGTGATGGAACGTCTGACCGACGAAGTCCGAGAACGCCGGGACACCCGTGAAGCCGAGCCGGTTTTCATACCGCGAATAGCGTCCCGCGACGTCGAGGGTCAACGCCTTGGCCATGGGCAGATCTTTCAACAGCGGCGTGTTGAACTCGAGGTACGCCTCGTGCACCGTCACGATACCGCCGAAGGACTGGCCGAACTGCGTGTTGTAATCCTGCCCGATGGCGGGGTCCACGCCCGGCTGGTCGATGTTTTTACCCGTCTCCTGGCGGAACTCGTAACCCGTCGCGGCCGTCCACGCGCCGGCACCGATGCCGTCGAAGAGCTCGCCCGAGGTGTTGAAGTTCGCATCCGTCTGCTGGTAGCGCAGCAGCTCGACCAGGTTGCCGAACGCGTAGGCGCGTTGCGCCGCCGTCAACGGCTGATTGCCGAACGGATCGATGGGTACGCAACCGTTGGCCAGCTGCGGGTTCGCGGCGAGCGCGCCCAGATACGAGGCGAACGGATTCGGGTTGACGCCGGCGGCTCCCTGAGCCAACGCGGTCACGCGGCACTCCGGCGTTCCGTTGACCATCACGGAATCCAGGGCCATGGCCATTCTGTTGTTGTGCGTATTGTTGACCAGCGTCTGGTTGCGGTTGGTCAAGCCGTATTCGAAGTTCGCGTCCCAGCTCCAGCTGGACTCGCCGAACTTCCCATCCAGGCCCACGGTGAAGCGCTTCACCTTGGTGTCGAAAATCGACGCCGCCGGCATCTGGGTGGTGGATCTGACCGGTTCGGTGTGTGTGGTGGCGGTTGTTTGTTTTCCTGCTGCGCAGCACGAGCCTCTGGAGACGTTCTTGGCGTCGATCGCGGCGCGGCT
>DAITMW010000471.1:0-4251 GCA_036834945.1 Steroidobacteraceae bacterium | reverse complement strand
TATCCTATCTGTCCGATGTGTTTGTGGGACGTTTGTCCGGGCTCGAGGATTGGCTGAAGCACCTCGAGCCGGTCCTGTTCAAAACCCACTGAGCGCCGTGTCAGAGAAAAAATACAAACCCACGCGAAGAAAGTTGCGCGAAGCCCGCAAGCAGGGCGACGTCGTGCACAGTCGCGAACTGAACTCCCTGGCAGCGTTCGTGGCGCTGTGGATCTGCCTGTGGCTGGGAGGGAGTTATTGGTGGCGGCACCTGGCGAATATCGTCGACCGCGCCATGCTCGCCGTCGGTGCCACTTCAGGGACGGCGCCCGGGCCCTGGATCGATGCCGCTCAAAGCCTGGCCCTCGACATGGTCTGGATCCTGGGTCCGCTACTGTGCGTGGGAGTCGCCGCCGTAGTGTTGGTCGGCGGTCTGCAGACCCGTGGCATGATCTCCTTCACGCCAATCGTGCCGAAGTTCGAGCGCCTCAACCCCGCGCAGCGCTTGCGCACCCTGTTTTCCACCCGGCACGTGTTCGACCTCGGGAAAATGCTGTTCAAAACGCTGGCCCTGCTCGGCGTATTGTTCTATTGCATCAGGGGATCACTCGACTCTCTGGCGAAGACCGCCTACGCGCCGGTGGGTGACCTGCTGCCTGTCGGGGCCACGCTCATCTGGCGGCTGATGGGAGGCATGGCTGTGGTTTTCGCCATGGGTGCCGGACTCGACTACGCGCACCAGTTCTACGAGTTCCTGAAAAAGCACAAGATGAGCATCGAGGAGTTGCGCCGCGACTATCGTGAAACCGACGGCGACCCGCATACCAAGAGCCGTCGTCGCGCGGTGGCTCGCGACTTACTCTTCAACCCCGCGACAGGTCCCCAACCCGCGGCAAGCGTCGTTATTGCCAACCCGACCCATGTGTCAGTAGCCTTGTACTACGAGAGCGGGAAAACACCGCTACCCCGTGTCGTGGAAAAAGGGCTGGACGCCGTGGCGCTGCGGATCCGGGCTAAAGCAGAGCGCGACGGCGTGCCGGTACTGGTGGACCCACCGCTCGCGCGCAAGTTGTTCCGCCAAGTGGCGGTCGGCCACTACATCAACGAGGAGTCGATCGACGCCGTGGCCGCGGTTTTCCGTTGGGTCCGTCTGCGACAGGCTGAACCCAACACCGCGCACCGGATGAATGAGCCCGATAGGGTTGGGCCCGTCGATCCCGAGGCGCCCTCCGGCGCCGTACGAGTCGATGAAGCCCCCGAGCGTAGTGGCTCCGGGCACCTCTTCCCAAATCTCCATCGCTAGCATGTCAGGCGGGCCGGTTTCCGTGAACCCAAGCGTGCTGCTGCTGAAGATATTCTGACTTCTGCTTCAGGTTGAGCCACGACTCATCGGGAGTCAGTAGCCTATCCCCATCGAGCAGACTTAATCCAACCCGAGGTGACTTAATCCATCGCGGCGTGGGATTCAAGTCAGCGCTAGAGGCGATGAAGGGAGCCAAGGCCCATGGCAGCAGTGAGCGAGCAATCCGTGCCGGCTGTTTCGACATCCGCCGCCCGGCGGACCGCGGTCGAATCCCGCCTCTTTGAAATTCTCAGTCAGCACGGCGATGTGGTGTTGGGAGCGTTGATCGTGGCCGTCATCGGCCTTCTGGTCGTACCTCTGCCGACGCCTCTGCTGGATGGTCTGATTGCCACCAACCTGGCGGCCAGCATCGCACTGCTCATGCTGTCGATGAACGTCCCCTCCGCGCTGCGGCTCTCGACGTTTCCCTCGCTGCTGTTGCTGACGACGCTCTTCCGGCTCTCGCTGAATATCGCCTCGACCAAGTTGATCCTGCTGAACGGGGCCGCCGGGCACATCATCGATGCGTTCGGGCGCCTGGTGGTGGGCGGCAACGTGATCGTCGGGCTGGTGGTCTTCGTGATCGTCGCCATCGTGCAGTTCATTGTCATCGCGAAGGGCTCGGAGCGGGTCGCGGAGGTCGGCGCGCGCTTCTCACTCGATGGCATGCCAGGAAAGCAGATGAGCATCGACGCCGACCTGCGAGCGGGACTGATCGACAAAATGGAGGCGCAGCGCCGCCGCGGCAGTCTCGAACAGGAGAGCAAGCTGTACGGCGCGATGGACGGCGCCATGAAGTTCGTGAAGGGCGATGCCATCGCGGGCATGCTCATCGCCTGTGTGAATATTCTCGCAGGCATGGCGATCGGTGTCGGCATGCGCGGCATGAGCCTCGGCGAATCGGTCGACACCTACTCGATACTGTCGGTCGGTGACGGCATGGTCGCCCAGATTCCGTCACTGTTCGTTTCGATCGCTGCCGGCATCGTGCTGACCCGGGTCGGTGGCAAATCCGGGGGTCGCAACCACCTGGGCGTGCAGATAGCCCAGGAAGTACTGGGCCATCCGGCGGCGCTGCTCATCGCTGCGGTGATTGTGGCGGGCTTTCTGTTGGTGCCCGGATTCCCGGTGTGGCCATTTCTGTTGCTGGCGCTGGTGTTGGCCGGCGCGGGTTACCTCGCTCGTAGAGCCGTCACCGCGGCAGATGCCGCGGGCGATCGATCGAGCACGCCCGCGATGTTGCCCGACCGAACCGCGAGCGCGACGGCGGAGGGCGGAGCTTCCGCGACCGTGACGATCGCCGTGCCTTTGCGGCTGAGAGTGGCGCCCGGACTGTCGGCTGGACTTTCGATGCCGGCATTCGACGCCGCCCTGGAACGCGAGAAGGCGAGCTTGGGCAGAGAGATCGGGCTGCCCTTTCCCGGCTTGAAGTTGAGTGTGGATGAGACTCTATCAGGCACCCGGTACGGCATCGACGTTCAGGAAGTGCAGGTCTCGCAAGGCGATCTTCAGAACGGCAACGTGTTGGCCTTCGCTATGGGCGGAACGGGAGACGGCGCCGCTCAAACTCCCGCGCCTCAGCCAAAGGGCACCCGTCCGAGCCATGAAGATACTCTGGCCGCGCACATCGGCTGGGTCGTCCGGCGCCACGCGGAGTCTTTCATCGGAATACAGGAGACGCACGAGTTACTGACGCGAGCTGCGAGCCAACTGCCGGATCTCGCGGCGGAGGTACAGAAGGCGGTGCCCCTGCAGCGAATGGCAGACGTTCTGCGACGCCTCGTACAGGAAGGCGTCTCTATCCGTTACCTGCGCGAGATTTGTGAGAGCCTGGTCGTCTGGTCGGCGCGCGAGAATGACATCGTGATGTTGGCGGAGTACGTGCGTGTGGATCTGGGCCGATTCATCGTACCGCGGTATCTCGATGAAAAGAGCCAGCTACGGGCGATCGTGCTCGATGCCGATGCCGAGAAGGCGTTGCGCGAAGCGATCCAACAGGGTCCATCGGGGAGCTTTCTCGCGCTTGCCCCCGAAACAGCGCAGGCTTTGACGGCGGGCGCGGAGAGCGCACTGTCTCGCGTGGGGTCAGCGGAAGCGGGCGCGGTCGTGTTGACGTCCATGGACGTGCGCCGTTACCTGAAGAAGTTTCTCTCATCCCGTTTCCCGAACTGGGCGGTGCTGTCGTTCCAGGAATTGCCCCCCAACGTGCAATTGCGCGCCGTCGGACGCCTCGGCCTGCAGTCGGCGGCGATACGGCGCTCCGGTTCCAACAGAGCGTAGAAATCACATGAATACGGCAGCCATTGTCGATGCGAGCTATCGAGCCCTCATGCTGGTCCTGTTGCTGTCCCTGCCTGCAGTGATCGCCTCCGCGACGGTGGGGTTGCTCTCAGCGGTAGCCCAGGCCGTCACGCAGATCCAGGACCAGGGAGTCGCACAGGCCTTGAAGCTCATCGCGGTGCTGCTCGTGTTGGCCGTCTCACTGAAATGGATGGCGACGGAGCTCTATCACACGGCGGATGAGCTCTTTACGAGCATCGGTTTCGGAGGCGCTGATGTCCAGTAGGAGCGGAGTGTCGCTGAGTACCCGCCGCTGTCTGGCATACCTGGGCCTGTGGATGCAGGCTGCCGCGCTACTCCTGACGCACGCTACCGGCGCCTCCGAGATCCACTGGCGCACGAACAACTTCAACTATGTCGCGCAAGACAAGTCGCTGAAAGACTTCATACATGACTTCGCGGCCGACCAGGGCGTCAACGTGGTGATTGCCTCGGACGTGGACGGAACCATCAACGGCAAGTTCAACTTGACGCCACAAAGCATGCTCGACCTGCTCGCCACCTCCTACGGAGTGACGTGGTACTACGATGGCAGTGTCCTGTATGTGTCCGCCGCCGGCGACGTGAGCAGCGAGGTGGTCCCGCTCGGC
>DAITMW010000470.1:0-4254 GCA_036834945.1 Steroidobacteraceae bacterium | reverse complement strand
CCCTGCGATGTACTGCCACCCTCTGATGAACACTCTCCGCGGAGGAGAACATGACTCACTTGGCAGTCACCTTTCGTCGCCTGCATGACAACACCACGCCACTTCGGCTTCCCAATGTCTGGGATGCGGGAAGTGCCCGTCTGTTCGAGAGCCTGGGTGCTGCCGCGATCGCCACGACGAGCGCCGGCGTAGCCTGGGCTCTCGGTTTCCAGGATGCGCGCCGCCTTCCGTTCGATGAAGTTGTTGCCGTCGTGTCCCGCATGGCACGCGTCCTGACAGTCCCTCTTTCCGTCGACATAGAGAATGGCTACTCCGATGATCCGCGGGTAGTGGCGGATCATGTGATGCGCCTGGTCGATGCAGGCATCGCGGGAATCAACATCGAGGACGGCCCCGACCCGGCGACGCTGTTGGCCGCGAAAATTGAATCCATCCGCACGGTGCTCGCCAAGGCGGGAATGGAGCTTTTTGTCAACGCGCGCAGCGACGTCGTTCTCGCCGGCCTCGTCGAAAAGTCCAAGCAGGTTGAAGAGTCGATAACTCGCGGCAAGCTATATGCCCGCGCCGGTGCCGATGGTCTATTCCTTCCGGGTCTTCACCAGGCCGAGCCAATCCAGGCCGTCATCGCAGACGTATCGTTGCCTCTGAACGTGATGGCGTGGCCAGGGCTTCCCAACGCCACAGTGCTCGGAAAGCTGGGTGTGCGCCGGTTGAGCGCCGGCTCGGGGATTTCGCAGGCTCTGTGGGGGCGGGCGGAAACGCTGGCTCGGGACTTCCTGCAAGACGGCTGCTCGGAGCCGCTGTCCGAAGCCTCCATGCCGTACGCGAAGTTGCA
Source organism: Steroidobacteraceae bacterium (assembly GCA_036834945.1). Lineage (GTDB taxonomy): Bacteria > Pseudomonadota > Gammaproteobacteria > Steroidobacterales > Steroidobacteraceae > 13-2-20CM-66-19. The sequence goes on along the minus strand of DAITMW010000470.1, from coordinate 3,419 downwards.
GGGTCTATTTGCCAGCAACGTGGCCCACACGTAGGGACAGCGGCCAGGTCACCCGGCGCCTGGTTGCTGCATCACCCCACAACCCGCGCAGATCGTGCTCAAACTGCCCGGCGGGATTCGCTCCCAACACCTTTTCAGCAGCCTTCACAGCTGACCACGTGTTGATGTAACCCACGAGATCATCCAAGCTCCACGTCACTTCGATCGCGAGATCGGCAAGGCGAGTCTCCTGGAAAGGAAAGGGCAAATTGCGGTAGCCATCCTCGACATGGCGCCGCTCGGCGGGCCAATAAGGACCGATGGTCTCGTGGTAGAAACGCTGAACGAGGGGGTCAACATCGCCTTCGACATGCAACACGCCGTAGGTAATCAGAGCAATCACCGCATTGGGCCGAGCAACTCGCCGCACCTCGGCGTAGAAATTATCGAGATTCAACCAATGGGCAGCTTGCGCGACGGTGACAAGGTCGACGCTCCTATCGGGCAGGGCGCTGTCCTCAGCAAGCGCTGCGCGATACCTCACTCGCTCGTGAGGCTGCGCCTGCTCAATCTGCGCAGCACTGGCATCCGTTGCGATCACCTGATCGAAGCGTTCCGCGAGCAGCACGGATAGCTGTCCTGTCCCGCACCCGCAATCGAGCGCAAGCGCCCGGGACGGGCTGATCCGCGCCAGCGCGTCGACCAGCTCCATCGGATAGGTCGGCCGATAGGCGGCATACCCGACGGCATTGCTCGAGAAATGATCTTTGAAATATCGAGCCCCAGAGCTCATCTCGTCTTCCCTGTAGACGGCGATGATCTCATCGAACGTGCTTTCCGCGACAAAGCCAAGTGCCCGCGCGCTGGTGGCCTCGAATCGCTGCGGCCAGGTGGTCACGATCTTCGCAACCGCCGGGTCGGGCTCACGTTTGACGAGCGCGACTGCCGCCTCACCAGCGACGCGCTTCAGCGCCGCCAACTGATCACCCACCGTCGCCGACAAGCCGGGCATGGTGAGATTGCGACGCCCACCCAGAGCAGCAGAGTCAATGTTCGCCGCATGAATCATGAACCCTATCGCGGCGCGAGGACTCGCGAACCAGGTGCGCATGCTCTCATCCACAGGCAGCACAGCCTCCTTGCCATTCAGCGGCTCGCGCAGAATGCTGGAATAGAAACCCGAAGCCGCCCGATTCGGCTTACCCGGCCGGATCGAGATGGTGGGCAAGCGGATACCTATCCCATCGAGGAATCCCCGCCGGCTATAGTCAGCCAGCAGCAACTCGACCATGGCTTTCTGAGTGCCGTAGCTGGAGAGCGGCGTCGTGAAGAAGGTGTCGGGAATCGACTCGGGAAACGGCGCGCCAAACACGGCCATCGAGGACGTAAACACCAGCCGGGGAACATAGCCCTGCTGTCGAATTGCTTCAAACAGCGCACGGGAACCATCAAAGTTGATCCGGTAACCCTTGTCGAAATCAGCCTCGGCCTCGCCCGAAACGACCGCGGCGAGATGAAAAATCACCTGGGGACGCGATTTCACCAGTTCCGCGGCCGCGCCAGGCTGCGAGATATCAGTCACGAACACTCGTGTATCGGCGGGCGCATGAGCCGGCACTTCTGTCGGAACAACATCTGCGAGCAGCAACTCGGAAATCTGCCTTCCACCGAGATGCCCATCGCGAAGAATGCGCTCGACGAGCTTGCGTCCGAGCATGCCGGCGGAGCCGATCACGAGAATACCGACGTTCGAAGTATCCATTGGTTTACCGCCGTAGTCCCATCGAAAGCGGCATTATAACCCGCCCGCGGCTGCAGCCCGGCCCCGAGGCTATGCCCCATGAGTACCAACTTGCCTGGCTCGAGACTTTTGATTTTCACAGGGCCCCCCTAAGATTGCGCCCCCGGCATAAAACCAATGCCAGCAGGGACCCTTCAGCCGGCAACAAGGTGCCAAATGAAAAACGTTCGCCGTAACGTGCTCTGTTTAGCCGCTCTCTTTATTTCATGCGCCGCGGTCGCAGGCCCGAACAATACAATCCTCTTCGTACCCGACGGCCTGCGGGCAGGGATAGTCGACCCCACGACGGCCCCGACCATGGCGCGCCTGCGGGCGGAGGGAGTGAATTTCGTGAACAGTCACTCCCTGTTTCCGACCTTTACGACCGCCAATGCCTCTGCGTTTGCCACGGGGCACGGTCTCGGGGATACGGGGGACTTTGGAAATTCGATCTACACGCGGCTTGCCTTCCAGGGCAGCGTCACGCCATTCCTCGAGAATGACGTCGTCCTGCGTGAGTTGAACCTGCATTTCGGCGGTAACTACCTGAATGAGCCTTCGATCATCGGCACCGCCGCCTCTCTCGAGGCTCCCCACCAGATCGCGACGGCGCTGATCGGAAAGCTGGGACCGGTTGCCATCTTCGATCCCACGGCTTCTCGAGGGATCGGTACCCTGGTCATCGATGACAGCACGGGACAGCAGGGTAAGGACATTCCGATCCCGGCTGAGTGGCGGGCCACCATCGAGACAGCGAACCTCAACCCCATCCCGCCCGAGTGGCGCGCCGCATTGGAGAAAGCGAACGTCAAGCTCATCCTGACCCCCTCCCGCGGCGACAATGGCGCGACTGGTACGTTTGTTCCGGGGTGGGCGCAGCAGCAATATTTCCTCGAAATGACTTTGAAGGTGGTGTTGCCGCGATTCAAGGAGTTGGGGTTGCCGTTCGTGCTCGTGTACTGGACACGCGATCCGGATGGTACACAGCACACGCAAGGGGACCAGGGGATCAATGGACCGACCTCGATGACGGCGATCCGCTCGGCCGATGGGGCCCTGGCGGCCATTGAGCAGACGCTGACCAAACTGGGTCTTTACGACAAGACCAACATTATCGTTGCCGCGGACCACGGTTTTTCGACCATCGCAAAGGATAGCGAGCGCGGTTCGCGCGAGCTACCGACGGGATTTCTGGGTGTGGACCTGGCCGCCGCGCTGCACGGTGATGATGCGCGTGTTCAATTGTTTGATCCGGATAACGACAACAAGGTCGTGGACCCCGTGAGCTCGCACACGAGCAAGGGCGATGCGCTCATCGGGACGGACCCGAAATTTCCGCAGGTGGTTGTCGCCGCCAACGGAGGGGCGGATCTGATCTACCTGCCGGCGCTGGGGCCGAAGGGTCCGCTGATCGAGGGGGACAAGGTTCCGGCAAGCGAGCAGCGGCGCATCAAGCAACTGGCGCAGCGGATCGCGCGGCTGTTGTTTGAAAAGGATTATGTGAGTGGGATTTTCGTGGACGAGGCGACAGTCGGACCGATCGCGGGGGCGCTCACTCTAGAGGACATCGGGTTGGTGGGGAGCGCGAAAACACCGCACCCGGCAATGGTGGTGAATTTCCGATCCTACCTGGACACGGCTTGTGATAAGCGGGAGCCGC
>DAITMW010000469.1:0-4273 GCA_036834945.1 Steroidobacteraceae bacterium | reverse complement strand
GCGAGAACATCCTTCTCGCCTTCCAACCGCGCGACGATCACGGAACACGCGGCGTCTGTGAACACAGTCAGCGTGGTGCGAGCCATATCGAGGAGACGGTCCAACACCAACAACACACCGACGCCTTCCGGAGGCACACCGACCGCCGCAAGGATCACCGCGATCGCCACGAGGGATGCAGCAGGGATTCCGGCAATGCCCATCGAGGTAATGAGCGCGAGAGTAACCACAGTGAACTGCGCGCCAAACGTCAGCTCCACGCCATAAGCCTGGCATATGAACATCGCGCCGGCGCATTCGTAGAGCGCGGTGCCCACGTGGTTGATGGACGTACCGAGCGGCATGACGAAGCTCGCGATGCGTTCCGACACATTGGCCCGCGTTTCGAGACACTCCAGGCTCAATGGCAACGTCGCGGCCGATGAGGCCGTGGAGAAAGCAGTCGCCAACGCAGGGCTCATCGCGGCGAACAGGCGATAGGGATGCGCCACCCCCGCCAGCCTCATGAGCAGCGGGACCACGATGACGGCGTACAACACCAGGCCGACCGCGACACAAGCGCCGAAGGACAGGATCGGCCCCGCGGCGTGTACACCCGATTTGGCGATGACCCGGGCCGTCAGGCCAAACACACCGACCGGCGCGAGGCTCATGACGAACTCGGTGATGCGCATCATCACGCGGAACAGTCCCTGCCAGAACTGGAGTACGACCTCGCGGTAGGGCATCTCGATCCGGGCGAGAAAGAAGCCGAACAGGATGCTGAAGAACATGACGCCGAGGAGCTTGTTGCTGGCCGCGGCTTCGATGATGTTGGAGGGCACGGCGCTCAGCAGTGTTTCCAGAACGCCGGTGGAGGTGTGCTCTTTCACGGCCTCCTTGACGCTCTCAGACGCCGTCTCCAGGGCGAGCAGCGCTTTGGCGGGCTCGCCGTTCACGATGCCCGGCTTCACCAGGTCGACGATGGCCAGCGCCGTCAACACCGCCAGCAGCGTGGTGATGATGTAGAACAGGAGGGTCTTGATGCCGAGCCGACCAAGGTCCCGGCCGGAGCCGAGGCTCGCGACCCCGGTGATGATCGATGCGGAAATCAGGGGCACCACGACCATCTTCAGCATGTTGAGGAAGATGGTGCCGAGGAAGTCGAACAGCGGCAGGAGGTCGACCCCAACGACCCGTCCGCTCGGACCGAGGAGCCAACCGATGAGCGCGCCGGCGACCATCGCGGCCAGAATCGGCGTGGCGCTCAGGCGACGCGTGGAGTGTCCTGTGGATGCTGTTACGGTGCCGGCCACCGGACCTGTCCTTTCCGCGCTGCCGGCGGCTGTACGTTACTCGAAGGCCTTCGGATTCTTACGTACTTTCGCAGTACGCCGCACATCCTCGAGGTAGGCCGCCGCATCCTCCGTTCCCTGGCGATCGATCTGTTGCTTGGCGCGCGCGGCTTCCATTTGCTTGTTGGCATCGTTCGAGTCGACCCGTACCTTGGTCACGTCCACGATCGCCGCACCACCGTTGTCGAGCTTCAATGCCCGGTAGATCGGCTTGTCGCCTGTCGGTTTCGGAAGATCGAATACTGTCGTGCGAACCTGCACCGGAACTGCCGGGTCCGTCCGACCAATGTAGCGTGCGGGCTCCGCGGTGACTCCCAACTCCTTGACGACATCGTCGAACGAGGCGCCTCCCTCGAGCTTGGCCTTCGCGCCCTCCGCAGCCTTCAGAGCGGCATCGGAGCCGTTCTGCTTCTTCAGCGCGGCGACGATGGTGTCGTGGACTTCGGCCAGGGGCTTCGCCTCCGGCTTCTTGCGGTCGAGCACCTTCACCAGCACGAGCCGATCATCGCCCAACAGCACCGGGCCGCCGATGCGACCGGTCGCCACCTGCGAGTCGCCAAACACGAGGTCCTCCAGCTGCGGAGCCGCGCCGAGCGGCGCGCCGCCCGTCCCACGCAAGAACTGCGGGACATCGCCGGTCTGCAGCTTGAATTCCTTCGCGAGCGCATCGAGATCGGCGCCGGGCTGCTCGAGGCGGGACTGCAGCTGCTCCTGGATGTCGCCAAAGTGGTCGGTGGCCAAATTTTTACGGACCTCCGATTCCAGCTCCGGCCGGGCCTCCTCGAACGTCTTGGTCTTCCCGGCCTCGACCTCGTCGAGCTTGATGATGTGATAACCGTATTGCGTCTTCACCGGCGAGTGGATGTCGCCCGCCGACATACTGTACAGGGCGTCCGTGAACTCGGGCGGAAGCGTGGTGCGGTCGACCCACCCGAGGTCGCCACCGTTCTGCGCCGACCCGGGATCCTTTGAGTATTGCTTGGCCAGTTGGGCGAAATCCTTGCCCGATTTCGCCTGCGCATACACGTCGTCGGCCAGCTTCTTGTCGGCGGCCGCGTCCTTGGTGGCGGCAATCAGGATATGACGTGCATGGCGCCGCTCGGGCACCACGTAGCTGCTTTTGTTCTTGTCGTAGGCCTTGTGCAGGTCCTCGTCGGTGACGGTCATCTGCGATGCGAGCTGGTCGAGGCGCAGCTCGGCGTACTGCAGGTGAGCGGACTCTGGGGTCATGAACTCCGCCTGGTGCGCCTTGTAGTACGCCTGCACCGCGGCGTCATCGATCGCGGGACCCGGGAACTTCTCGACGGGCAGTACGGCGTACCGCACCTCACGCTGCTCATTCTCCAACGCCCGCAGCTGCTCGGCCTCTCGCGGAGTCAGGAAGTTGGTGGCACGGATGCCATTCTCGAGCTGCTGGCGGCGCAGGTCGCTGCGCATCTGGTCCGCGAACTGGTCGACCGAGTAGCCACTCTGTGCCAGGGCAGCCTTGGCGGCATCCGGTGAGTATTTACCCTCGATCTGAAACTGGGGAATCTCGCGAATGGCCTGCTGCAGGTCAGCGTCGGTGACCCGGTAGCCCAGGTCGTGAGTCCGCTCGGTCATCAGGGCATTGCGGATCAGGCCCTCGAGGACCTGGCTTTGAAAGCCTTCGCGCATCACGGCCGGGATGTCGGCGCCGCCGAAACTCTGCTGCAGCTGGCTCTCCTGGCGCAGCCAGGCATTGCGGGCTTCCTGGATGGAAATCTTCTGACCGCCCGCCTCGGCTGCGTAGTTGGCGTCGCCGATATTGAGGTTGACGATGCCGTAGGCACCCCACGCGGCAAAGACAAGCGCGAGCGCACCCAGCACCACGTAACCGAGCCATTTATGGCGATGCAGACCGTCGCGGATGTTCTGAAGCATGGGTGTAAAGCTGCCGTGGAAACCGGTAATCATACCAAAGCGGCAGTCCCCGGGGGCGTGGGCGTCGCCGTGCCCCACCAGGGGTATTCGTTTTACCTATCGCCCCCCATTCACACATTCGATTGGCCAGGTCGCGAGGCCTTAAGCCATTGTCCCGCCGCCGGTGAGAACACCAGCGGAGGGAACGATGAACAAGATACATGTCCGCCTGGCAAGCGGAGCCGTGCTGGGTTTTCTTGCCGCCGCCGCCAGCGGAGCCTTGTTTGCCGCGACGCCGCCCACGAGCGGCGCGCACGGCGCGCTGGATATGGCGGCTCAGCAGCAGCGCCTCGATGCACTGCATACCCCCACGACCGGCGCGCCGCCCGGGGTGGATCCGGTCGCCTGGGCCAGCATCTACGTTCCCAGCGACAACCAGCCAACACCGGAGCGCATCGCTCTCGGACGTAAGTTGTACTTCGATACGCGCCTGTCGAAGGATGGAACCGTGTCCTGCGCGACGTGCCACGACGTAAGCCGCGGGTTTACCGACCGCCGCAGCGTCTCGGAAGGCATCGGTGACCAACTGGGCAGGCGCTCAGCACCCACGGTGATGAACGCGGTGCTCTTCCAGTCCATGTTCTGGGACGGGCGCGCGGCGACCCCGGAAGACCAGTCCAAACTGCCGATCCTCAACCCCGTCGAGATGGGCCATCCCGACAAGGCCAGTGCCATGGCCGCGCTCGCGGGCGATCCGGGTTATGCCGGGATGTTTCAGAAGGCCTACGGACGGGCGCCGAACTACGACGACGTCGGCCGCGCCATTGCCAGTTTCGAGCGCACCCTGATTTTTCTGGATGCGCCGTTCGACAAGTACGTCGCCGGCGACAGCAATGCCATCTCACCGGCCGCGCAACGCGGGCTCGTGTTGTTTGGCGGCAAGGCGCGGTGTGTCAGCTGCCACATGCTGAACTCGTCCAACCCCCTGGGTACCGACAACCTGTTCCACAACATCGGCGTGTCGGCGCGCAAGCAGAACTTCGAGGAGCTGGCGCGCA
>DAITMW010000468.1:0-4291 GCA_036834945.1 Steroidobacteraceae bacterium | reverse complement strand
TGTCCTGTATGTGTCCGCCGCCGGCGACGTGAGCAGCGAGGTGGTCCCGCTCGGCGCACTCGGTGCGGCGCAGTTCCAGGAGGCGTTGGGGCGCCTCGGCATTTACGATAGCCGCTTTCCGATCTACTACGACCGGGCACATGGTACGGCCCGCGTGGCAGGTCCGAAGCGCTACGTCGACCTCGTCAAGCAGACTCTCGAAGCGCTGAACGAGGGGGGCGGCGTCGCATCCAGCTCGAACTCCAATCCGAAAACCGACATCCGGGTATTTCCATTGCACTATGCCTGGGCAGCGGATTTTACCTACACGGCGGACGGACAGGACCACACGTTGCCGGGTATCGTCAGCGTGCTGCGGAACCTGTATTCACCGTCCAAGGCCGGCTACAACCTCACTCCCGCACCCCAACCGACCAGGCTCGATCGCCTGCGGGGTATGGGATATTTTCGCGACGACCAGGCCGGGATATCCGGTCCGCAGCCCGAGCGGCTGACACCAGTTGCCCCACGTCAGGATGCCGCGATGGCAGAGGGGGGAGCGGCACTTCCGTTCGGACAGTTGAACGGCCCGCAGCTGCCGCAGTTCCAGGCCGACGGCAGGATGAATGCCGTGATCGTGCGGGATATACCCGAGCGGATGCCCTTTTATGACGGGGTCATCCGTTCCCTCGATGTGAAGCCCGCTCTGGTGGAGATCGAGGCCCGCATCATCGAGGTGAGCGCCGATTCGATCGGCAGTCTCGGGATCGACTGGCGGGCGCGCTCAGGCAGTGCCCGTCTCAATATCAACCCGGGCGCGCCCAGCCCGACGGCGGGCAACTCGAGCAGCTCGAGTGGCACCGCCACCACTGCGGGCACGGGCTTCCTGGGCATCCCGAATATCAGTACCCCGGGATTGACCGCGCCCCTCATCATCCCGGCCGCGCAGCTGCCGCAGGGCGGCATCTTGACGACCGTGCTGGGCGACTCGGGCCGGTACGTGATGGCGCGCATCAATGCCCTCGCGGATGATGGCAAGGCCAACATCCTGTCGAGCCCCCGGGTGCTGACACTCGACAACGTCGAGGCGGTGTTGGAAAACCTCAACACCTTTTTCGTCTCGGTCGCGGGTAACCTCGATGTCGGATTGTTCAACGTCTCCGCCGGGACATCGCTGCGCGTGACACCGCTGATCGTATCGGAGGGCGGCCACACGCAGATCAAGCTCGCGATCCGCATCGAGGACGGCGGCATCACGCAACAGATGGTCGGCACCATTCCGGTCGTGCAGCGCACGACGATCACCACCCAGGCTTTCATAAACGAAGGCGAAAGCCTGCTGATCGGCGGCTACAAGAGCGATGTGCGCAACGACACCGTCGTCAGCGTTCCTGGCCTGTCCTCCATCCCGGTCCTGGGAGCGCTGTTCAAATACAAACAGAAGGAGACATCCCACGTGGAGCACCTTTTCATGTTGACCCCGCACGTGATTGAGCGTTGAAGTCCAGGAGATCCGCGCTATGACCCTTGCCACAAGTTTGAGCGGGAGCCTCAATGACTGGTTGGCCAACGTGGCGGCGGGTCGTAAGGAGGCGCTCAAGCGGGGCGCGCAGCGCTTTGCCCTACTGGTCTCCCCGACAGCCGAGCTCGAGACCCGGAGTCCGCCGCAGGGAGTCGGAGCAGGCGATGCGCCCGCGGTGGCATTGAGAATCGCTTCCGGCATGCATCGGGGTGCGTCACTGGAGTTGACCGACTCGGAGTACCTGATCGGCTCGAGCGACGACTGTGATGTAGTGTTACGCGATGAGGCGGTCTCCGCCCATCATTGCCGCCTGGCACGCGAATGGTCCGGTTTCTGCGTACGAGATCTGCGAGCCGGGCCGCCACAGTTGGTTACGCCCCAGACGGTCGTCTATGAAGGCGGCGCGATCGAGGCCGGTTATGACGTGGGTGGTGTCCGTTTCACCCTGCGTCAGGCGGCTCCGCCGTCCAAGGTGGCGCGGGCACAGGAGATGAGGAAACAGTCCGTATCCTCAGCCCTTTTGGTGGTCATGATCCTCGGCGGCCTGTTGGCGATTCTGGCGGTGGTGAGCGCTGAGCGGACAGTGACCAAGTCCCCGACTGCGCTCGCACAGTGGAGCAACACAGGCAACCAAGCGCTGGCGGCACAAGGTTTCGGGTCGGTGCACTTCGGCAGCGATCCGCGAGGCCAGATGCAAGTGAAAGGCCTCGTCGCCGATCCGGCGGAGAACCGACGACTGCAGGCTTGGCTGCGCGGCAGCCCTTATAGCAAGGCCCATGTGAACGTTCACCTGGCCTCGGACCTGATCGAGCAGGTGCGGCGGGCGCTTGCCGATGACACCTTGAAGGTCGCTCTGCGCGATGCGCGGCTTGACATAGCAGGCAAGACCTCACGGCTCGAGTTGAAGCAGCGTATCCGCGCACTCACCGAAGACCTGCGAGACACGGTCACTGTCGAAGACCGTGTGCAGTACCTGGATGCTCATGAGGCTGGCCCGGTTCCGCTGCCTGTCACTGTCAGTAGTGTCATGGCCGGTAATCCGAGCTATTTCCTCACCGATGAGGGCACGCGCTATTTCGTCGGCGGCCAGTTGCCGGATGGTGCCGAGGTGCTCGCCATCGACGCTGCGCAGATTCAGTTCCGGCGTCAGGGCCAAGTGATCACGTACAAGCTCAAATGAAGGACGGAAGTCGTATGGACGGCAAACAATCACTCCCCGGTACGGGGCGAGCGGCAGGCACATTCGAGATGTCCACGGAGTTGCTGGACAAGCAGTTGGCACGCGACAGCTCGGGTGAGCTGCGCGATCAGATGCTCGATGAGCTGGCGCTGGCCGCGCAGGACATCGAGACCGCACTGGGTGGGAAGCTGGATGCGACGGCGGCCCAGGTGTTGGGGAACCTGCTCCGTGCCGTCAAGACGAGCGAGCGAGTCGTGATCGAGGGCTGGCGAACGCTGCGGAAATAGAGCGATCGCAACTTGGAATCCCGTGAAGGATGTCTTATGTACTGGCTGTACCCACAACCCAACGTCAAGACAGGAGACTGCAATGGCCGACGTGAGCTCGATCAATTCAACGACCGCGATCGAAAAGATGAACGCTCTGACGGAAGAGAGCATTGCCGTGAATCTGGCATCCGCAGGCGACCAGGCCTCCGAAGGCATGGCATCCGCTGTGAGTCAGACGGGCGGCAAGGTATATCAGTAACCCGCTGTTTACGACCGCCGCGCGACTGTCCCCGACAGGGCAGGCCGCGCGGCGGTCGCGCCTGCGCGTCGTTTACGCAATCGATTGGAGCGAGGGAGCTATGGCGAAGCGATTCGGAGTAGAGCTCAGGATAAGCCGTCTGCTGTTGAATGTCGGCCTGCTGGCGACACGGTTGAAACGCTTCAAGGAGTCTGAGCAGATCCTGCGAGCCATTCAGGCCTATCGCGCCGACATTCCACAGCCGAACGATTTTCTGGCGTTGTGCCTGATTTCGCAGGGACGCCTCGCGGAAGCAGAGCGGGAGCTGAAGGCCTCGCTGGCCACGTTCCCCGGGGGCCAGATGAGCAAGGCCCTCCTTGGCGTCGTTTATCGCGAAAGCGGGCGTGTCGCCCCCGGTGACAAGCTGCTGCAGGAGGTTCTGGATGACGGCCGGTGCGAGTTCGCGATGCAACTCGCCAGGCTCAAACTGAAGCCGCGGCAGAGTGCCCCGGCCGACAAGTCAGTGGGCGTGTCCCAGGCGCACCGTATGTATGCCTGACTCGAGGGAGAAGTAGCATGACGGATCCAACTTTGGCGGCGCTCAGCGCCGTTTCCGCCGACGGGCAGCAGGCGATCCCGGCCGCGCAGCCGACCGCTCGGCAGGTAGCGCGTTTCGAGGCGCACCTGCAGGCGGGGGGCACCTATGAAGCGCCGTCCCCGTCCGCGGTGGGACTGCAGAAGAACTGGCACTCGGTCATGAAGGGTGTCGGGCACGTTGCCGAAGATTTTCGCACGCAGTTCGCCGAGAGTTTCAAACTCGCCGCACCGGATGCCGCGGAGTCAGGCAAGCCGGTCACGATCAAGACGGCCCTGCAGATGCTCGACAAGTCGACCCGCATGAGCTACTCGGCGATGAATTTCCAACTGCTCGGCACCGCGGAGCGTGTGACCGAGGATGCTGGACGAACTCTCTATCAACAGCAGTCGTGAGGGATTGCCATGATCCACTTCACCCACGTGCGGCGCTGGTTGTTGCCCATACTCCTGGTCGCGGGGCTTTGCTCCTGCAAGGCTGAGCTGTTTGAGCGCCTCGATGAGCGCGA
>DAITMW010000467.1:0-4302 GCA_036834945.1 Steroidobacteraceae bacterium | reverse complement strand
TGGCCGACATGACGCAGAACGTACTGACGCGGGATCTCATGGAGCGGCTTCCCACCGGGAAAGTCATTCCGCCGCGGTCGGCAGCACCGACGTCGACCTACGAGATCACTGCCGACATTCTCGAGTTTGGATGTGATGAGACGGGCCGCGTGCGGCTCATTGGAGGGTGGTCTTTGTTTCGCCTGGGATCCGACACCCCCGTATTGAGCCGGAATGTCGAGTTGAGTGAGCCCGCTGCCGCGGACTCCGCCGCCCAGGCCCAGGGTATGAGCCAACTGTTGGGTCGGCTCGCGGACGATATGGCGGCCGAGGTGTCTGCCAGGTAGTCGTCGCTGGTGCTAGCGAAACGCGCTCCAGTAGCTGTCCGCCTGCGCTTTCCAGCCACTATCCCCATCCTTGGGCTCCCCGCCGCCTGGAATCCTGGGCGCCTCAGCCAGCATCGACCGATCGATCACGAAGTGGGCATCGCGCAGCAGGTGATTGACTGCCCAATACGGAAGTGGCGCGACACCGGCATCCGTGTCAATCAGTATGTAGGCAGGGCGGCCGCTGGAGGGTTCGGGGAGTACCTCGTGAACCGTGCCGATGACCGTGCCCTCCGGGCTCTGCACCAGTTTTCCGGCAGTAGCGTCCTTTGGCCTGACGACGAGTGAAGGATTGTCAGGGGGCGACTTGTCGACCGGATCGGCAGCCAGCACCAATGGGGCGAGAGCCGCGACACAGACGGGCGCGAAGAAGTATTGTCTCAATCTCATTGTGATGCGATCTCTGCCCGGGCCCGCGCCGCCGCCCGGTGTTGCCCGATCGCCGAGCCGATCAGTGACGCCAGGAGCGAGAGCACGATTGAAATGAAGGTGATCCAGGCCGTCGTGCCGGGGCCGGTACCCGTGCGTTGCGCCGTGCCATAAGCGATCGCGATACCGATCAAGCCAACGCCGTTCGCACCCAGCAGCAGTATTGCCACCATGCTCACGACCCAGACGAGCGCGCCCTGCGCGAGCCCCGTGAAACGGTCCCATACCATGCTCATGCGCGCAGCCGCCATGCCGCCGAAGAAAAGCGCGACCAGGAGCGAGCCACGTGACCAGAAGACAGCGCCCGTGCTGATGCTGTCCGGATCGACGTTCCCCGCCGCCGAGAAACCGATGGCTATCCCCAGTGTGCCGAGAACCAACATCACTCCCAGGACCACCAGCATGCCGGCCCAGATGCCGCCCCAGGAAATGCGCATTCCCTCGAAGCTCACGACGGGATGCTCGATATTCGCGTGATGCTCAGTAGCCATGACGAGGCTCTCCATAAGCCCGAAGGTCAGACGCGATTCCAGCAGCATTAATCGCGCCGCCTTACCTGCTCAGTGTCCGAGCGATCTCGGTGACCGGTTGTGAAGTCAGATCCTTGGGAACTTCCGCTATGACTTTGCCCAGAGCTTCCTTGTGCAGCCGTGTACGCAGGGCACCCAATACCTTGGGCGGGGCGACGAGGACCAGGGTGTTGAATCGGTTGTCGTGAGCCAGGCGGTTCAGCGCATCGCCGATCTCCGCGGCAAAGCGGTCCTCGGAGAGCTGATGCCAGTCGACTTCCTCGAAGGCGCTCTTGGGGCCTTCGCCGCCGCCGCGGTAGCGGCCAGGTCGATCGGTACCTTGCTCCCGCGTTGGGGGATCGGGATGATCGAGCACGCGCTCGACGACCAGCTCGAGGTGCGTCTGCGCGCCTTTGTTCCGCAGGAACAGGGCCTTGCGGCCGTCCCCGACGAGAAGCAAGGCACCCGCCGGAATTTCTAACTCCGCCATAGACTCACCTCTCTAAGTCCGTGCAAATATGCCGACCGTCTCGGCCTCTGCAATCGAGTGGGATCTTGCCGCCTCGAGTACTTCCAAGGCCGAGCAATCCTCTGCGACGTCCAGCTCTGGTACATCGAGAGCGAAGAGCCTGAAATGATAATGATGTGGCTTGTCACCACGCGGAGGCTGAGGCCCGTCGTAACGCGTGTGCCCAAAATCGTTTTCCGCCATTTGCAAGGCCGCGCCTTGCTCACGTGAGCCGGCACCTTCAGCGAGGCGTCGCAGATCGGATGGGATATTGTACGTGGCCCAATGCCTGAACGTTCCGTTGGGCGCGTCGGGGTCCTCTACGATGAGTGCATAACTCCTGGTGCCTGGCGGTGCGCCTTGCCATTCCACCAACGGTGATACGTTGCCCCCATCCTTGCTGAACTGGGCGGGAATGTGGCCGTCATTGCGGAATGTCGGGGTGCGTACGGTCAGGGTCATGGTCACGGGCTCCAGCTGACAAAACGGTTGCCGCGGGATCGAAGCAAACCTGATGCCCGCGAAGGGAGGCCTTCGCCGGGATATCGCGCTCCGCCGCGCCTCCTGCTGTCTCGGTGAGTGTCACAAGTAGGGCAAATAGTCTCACTCATGGTCCTGCGCTGCACCCTTGTCATTGATCTTGCGATGCCACCCGCGATATCGCGTATCCTACTGTTGGCACCCCGGTTGGACTCCAGATCTCATGGCCAGAATACCGACGCACCAGACCGTGCGCTTTCGAGTCGACTTGTCCTCGATCTGCTCGATCGGTCCAGGCAAGATCGAATTGTTGGAAACCATTGCACGCACCGGCTCATTGAGCCAGTCCGCGCGGGTACTCGGCCTGAGCTACCGCCGCGCCTGGTTGCTGTTGGATGACCTGAATCACTCCTTCACGGGACCCGTTGCGACGTCGAGTGTTGGTGGCCATCGCAGGGGCGGCATGACCCTCACCTCGATAGGAAAGGACATCATTCGCTGCTATCGCTCGGCCGCCCGGCAGATCGAGGCGGTCGTGGGCTCACACCTCGGTGCGATCGCTGCAAAAGCCGTCAAACGAATATCGCGCGAACCCGCTGCATCCCGCCGACGGCTTCCCAAGCGACTCCTCGCCGCGGCTCGCGGTTGAGACGGAATTCCGGATCGCTCTGTCCTCACCCTGCGTGAGCGTGGGCAGACTCGTGTCGCTCTTCCCGCTGGCGCTGTCGTTTCCTGCCGAAAGCCCCAGTCAGGATCGCGGCCAGGGCCAGTACCGCGACGACCCCAGCGAATATCTCGTGGGCTTGTGGAGGTTTGAGCGTCGTCGCGAGCAAGCCCACACCAAGAACGGGCAACGAGTTTCCGAGGTAGCACATCAGTAAGTAGGCCGAGACCACCTCGGCGCGTTTGTCCTGAGGAGCGATCTCGTTGAGCACTTGCAGGCTGCCCCGATACGACAGGGCCATGGCGGCACCGCCAACGGCGCTCGCAACCAGGAGCAGTGTGATCGACCGCGACGCCTCCGCGCCAATCAGCAAACCCACCGCGGGGAACACTGCTACTGCTCCGCAAAACATGGCTGCCCAACTGGATAACTTCCAGGTCGATACCGCGGTGAGGCACGCAGCCGTAAAGAAGAGGGTGACTACACTACCGACGATCGCGACGTTGGACAGATGTAACTCGCGCGTGATGAGCCCTGGTGTCAGGGCGGAGAAAAAGCCGCCGAGGGCGAAAGCAGCGAAGGCCATGCAGGCCGGCGCGATGAATGCAAAGCGGATGGCCGCCGGAACGCCGATTCGGGGATGCAGGTCCAGCTTCGAGATGGACTCCACGCGGTTTTCAACTGTTTCCCGCACCCGGAGCAGGAGCATGCCGACGACGATCAAGGTGGCGATGTATATAACGAAGACAATCCGCAGCGGAGCGGCCGCATATTGAGCGAGCAGTCCTGAAACAACCCCGCCCACCGCCAGGCCCCCGAGGTTCCCCGAGCTGGCGATGACCGCCGCGCGTGCCCGATTCTTCTGAGGTTCGAGCTCTGCTATCCAGGCCGTGAGGGCTCCAGCTCCCAATCCCGCGGCAAAACCGTTGATGGCGCGTCCGATCGACAGACCAGGCGCTCCCTGGGACAGCAGAAATACAGCCGCGCTGAGCAGTGTGAGCCCGAAGGCCAGGATGGAGGTCACCCGCCGCCCGATCTGGTCGGAAAGCCGGCCGAACAGGAACAGGACGGTCAGATTGCCTACGACATAAACGGCATAGATGATGGTGATCGTGAGCTGCGAGATCCCGAAGGTATGTTGATAGATCGGGTACAGCGGAGTCAGGACGGTGGTGCCGACGTACAGCGCGGCAATCGCAATTGTTGCGATCCACATTGCGCACACTCCAGGCTTCCTTGGCCGAAGGAGTATGCCCGCCCCGATAGAGCGAGATTGTCCGGGATCAGAGCTGATCCGCGTCGGACGAGGACTACGCGTGGCGTCAGCGGGGTCAGAACAACGCCAAC
>DAITMW010000466.1:0-4361 GCA_036834945.1 Steroidobacteraceae bacterium | reverse complement strand
TTTCCCGCTCAGGCCATCTTGTTGCCGTTATGCGCCTGCGCAATTCGGTCAGGTCCGCTTCGGGGATGTTCACCTGAAAGGGACGAATAGCGGTCGTATCACCGCCCGTCCGCTGTGCAACTTTAGCCATAGATTGAGTCCTTCTGCCGATGTGGAATGAAGAACTGACTGACTCTCACTGACGCTCATCGCAGCGCTTCAGCGAGGGGGGCGCGGACTATGGTCCAAGGCCCAAACCGTGTCGAGCTAGAGCCTCGGCGACGCCGATCCAAACCGGAGCTCCCTTCCCCGCCTTTAACCGCGTGACGACTTGCTCATCCAAACATCCCGTCCGGACACTGACAACATGCGCTGACCGACCCGGACATTGCCGCAGACCGCGACGCCGGTGTCCTGTCCCGAGTGACCGGGGATGACGCTACTGCGATGACCGATACACCGGCACCCCCTCGGGCGCACTTTCCTCCCACACCGGTCGACGACTCAACTGACGACCCACCGCAATCAAGGGCTTCTCGACATATACGTGCAGCAACCCACAAAGCGGTAAGTCCAAAAGCAGAGCGAACGGCAGGGTCAGCAGATCACCAACCCGACCCGCCGGCATCAACCGCCCGACCACATCGAAGCAGAACGTATGCGTCAGGTAGATCGCGTAGGACCAGGCCCCGATGCGCATCGGCCAGCGAGCCGCCAACAGCCGCGTGGGGCCGTCGTCACACGTCACCAGCCCGACGAGAAAGGCCGCGACCAACACCGCGTAGAGACACTCTGCGATCTGCCCGCCTGCCGTGGGTCGCATCGTCGCCAGGATGACCGCTATCAACAATAGCCACACGACAGAGCTACGGCCGAGACAGACGAGGCGATCGTACGTCGCGCGCTCATGCAGAAGTTGGGCCAGAAGGCAGCCGATGAGAATGTCAGTATAGGACCCCCACATCTGGGCCCAGACACCCGTTGCCAGCGTCAGGATGGCGGTCGTACCGATGAGCCCCGTGGTGAATGCAATCCGGTACCGGGACCCCTTGAGCAGCCAGAACGCCAGAATCGGCCAGGCCAGGTAGAACTTCTCCTCGATTCCCAGACTCCAGGACTGCCCGAACGGAACCTGAAAGCCCGAGCGGAAAATAGGCAGCTCGGACGAATACAACAGGAAGGCGCCCAGGTGCTCCCGCAGATTCTGCCCGTTGGGCTCCAGGGAAAAGACACAAATGGCCACAAAGGAAGCCGCCAGGGTGAGGTAGTACAACGGCATGATCCGAAATACCCGACGGATCGCGAACGCCCGCAGGTCCAATCGCCCGAGCTCAGACTCCTGCCGCAGCGCCAGGGTTGTAATCAGGAATCCGGACAGAACGAAGAAAATCCACACCCCCCGGTAACCATGAAAGCGCCAGAACGGCTCACCGCGCGTGTGATGCAAAAGCACGCCGAAAACGGCTGCCGCGCGCAGACCGTCCAGAGCCGGAAAACGATGTTGAGCCCGATAGGCGTCGTAAGATACGGGGCCTGTCATCGATTGACGACACAATGGCCAACGGCTGAGCTGACTTGCATGAATAGCTCCTCGTGAAGGCCACCCTCCAGCGGCCTGCACGGGGGCAGCAATTGGCATTCCATCGGCTACGCTTGATCGCGAGCGAATGCGAAGCCATACACCGAAAGCGGTCGCGATGGACTAGATCGCGGCCAACCCCTCCCGCAATCTCCTCGTGGCGAAATCCAGGAAGAGACGCATCTTCGAGGGCAACGCCCCGCGGCCGGCATGAAGCAGGTGCACCGGCAGAGGTTGCACCTCGTACTCGGTCAGAATGGTGCGCAGCGATCGGTCCCGCAGCCCGGCGGCACATTGATAGTGCAGCACTCGGGTGGCGCCTGCCCCCTGAATCGCCGCCCCTACGGCCGCATCGGCCGTCGAAACGGACAGCCGCGGTTGGATCGGCACATCGATGATTTCCTTGCTGCCCTTGCGTCGGAACGGCCACGTGGAGTTGGGAGAAAGAGGCTCGAAATTCACACACGGTAGCATCCCCAGGCGCTCAGGCGACTGGGGCACCCCGTGTGTGGCCAACAGCTTCGCAGCCGCACAAATCACGATACGCATCGACCCAACACGAGTCGCGACCATGCGGCTGTCGGGTAAAGACCCGATCCGCACCGCCATGTCAATCTGCTCTTCACTCAAATGAAGCGTGCGATCCGACAGCAGCAGCCGGATATCAATCTCGGGATACGCCGCCAGAAAGTCGACGACGATCGGAAGAACATGGAGACGGCCGAAAAGCATGGGAGCCGTCAGGGTCAACTCGCCGCGGGGCGCGGAATGCTCCCCGGCGACAATCCGCTCAGCGTCATCGACTTCCTCGAGAATGCGCTTGGCCGAGCTCACATAAACAACGCCCGCTTCAGTCAATGTCACCTTGCGCGTCGTGCGCGTCAGCAACCGGGCGCCGAGATGCTTCTCCAGCTCGTTGATCTTCCGGCTCACGGTCGCCAGGGGAATACCCGATTGGCGGCTGGCGGCGGAAAAACTGCCCGTCCGCGCCACCTGGAGCAGGATTTTCATGGCCTCGAGCCGATCCATGATTATTCCAATAAACGAGAATTCAGTTCTCATTTTTACCGGATTATCGACAGATCTGGAAGGCCCTATATTCGCTGCCTGACGACGGAGATCCCCATGTCTTACGGATTCCTCGATGTCGCGAATACACCCAGCGTCCGCGCCGCGCAGCGCGCAATGGGAACCGAGCACCTCTGGCAGGACTTCAAAGGCCACCGCCAGTTCGACCAGTTCACCGCGAACGAGGTGACCTTCATCAGCCAACGCGACAGTTTCTACATGGCCACGGTGTCAGAGACCAACTGGCCGTACGTGCAACATCGCGGCGGCCCGCAGGGTTTTCTCAAGGTGGTGGATGAGAAGACACTGGCCTTCGCCGACTACCGCGGCAATCGCCAATACATCAGCGTCGGAAATCTCACCGCCAACGATCGCGCCGCCCTGATCCTGGTGGACTACGCGGCCAAGGCCCGTCTCAAAATCTACGCACACGTCGAGCCGGTTTCGCTCGAGGCCAATCCAGATCTCGCAGCGCTGGTGAGCGTTCCAGAGTACAAGGCCAAGCCTGAGCGAATTCTTCTGCTGCACCTCGTTGCATTCGATTGGAACTGTCCACAACACATCACCCCACGCTTCACCGAGGCGGAAATCGCCGCGGGCCTGGAGCCCTTGCGCGAACGCTTGGCGATGTTGGAAGCCGAGAACGCCAGTCTGCGGGCGCAGCTCGCAACCAGGTGAACAGCGACCCCGAACCTCACCGCAACCGCTCCTCCATCAAATCAACATCCCGAATCAATCTGCGAGAATTCTCCTGAGTCAGCGCCTCCGAGCGCGCCAACATGAAGAGCGCCTCGCGCTCAGCAGCCAACCCCGCAAGTCGCAAAGCGCGTTCAATCTCGTTGCTGCGTCGAACCTCCGCAGCGCGTTCGGCAGTCATCTCTCCCTCAAAGCGCCTCCGGTACGAATCCATGACACGCGCCGCCGCCTCGGCGTAGACATCGGCAGCCCCGTCCGCGCTCGCCATTTCGTGCGCCGAGCGTTCGATTGCCTGGATCGCCGCCTTGGCGGCTATATTGCGCGCCCGATAGCGCTCCTCCTCATCGCCCGAGTCGGCAGGCATCGCAAGTCCGATCAGCAGCCTGGGCAAACCAATACTGGCAGCGAGGAGCGAGACGATGATCACGGCTGCGGCCAGAAAGATCATGAGGTCCCGTACAGGAAACGGGGTGCCGTCACTGAGTGTCAGCGGTACCGTCAACACGCCGGCCAAGGTAATCGCACCGCGCACACCAGCGACGGATACGGCGGCAGTCAGACGCACCGACGGCCGCCCCATCGCCGGTTCGCCGCGGTGCCTGGCCAGGTAGCGGCTCAGACTCACCGAAACCCACACCCAGATGAATCGTGCGCAGGCCAGACCGAAGTTGATCGTCAGCGCGTAGATGGCAAGCCACCAGGGATTGAGATGGTTGGCATCGCGCACCACCTGGACCGCCCCCGACAAAATCCGGGGCAACTGCTCACCGAGCAAAACAAACATCATGCCGTTCAGAGCGAATTGCACGGTATCCCAGACCGCCGTCCGTTGCACACGCGTACTCGCGAGGGAGCGGCCGCTGAGCTCGGAGTAACTCATGGTGATTCCGGCGGACACTGCGGCCAGAATCCCAGACGCGCCGATGTGCTCGGCGAGCTGGTAAGCCGCGAACGGAATCAAAAGGCTGATGAGGACCTGCGACCCCGCCTCTTCGCCCAATCGCGCGCTGATCCAATTCTTGACCCACACCACCCCAAA
>DAITMW010000465.1:0-4377 GCA_036834945.1 Steroidobacteraceae bacterium | reverse complement strand
CTTGGCAGAGGCTTTTCCGCCCGCCTCACGATGCGGAACGGCACCGGCCAGGTAGGCACCCGCCGCGTTGCCGCCTTCGGCGAGAACGCCAAAGCTTGCACCAGTGATAGAGGCCAACGCCGACGCCAGGGCGCGCAGGTCGGCAAACGCCGGGTGACGCGTAGCCAGGGCGCCGAGCCAGATTGCTCGCTGCTCGCCGGTGGCGAGCGAAGCGGCAACCGCACGATGTGAATCGTCGGCCCGCGCGTCGCGCACGATCGCAGCGACATTGTCAGGCACCGCCTTACCGGCAGTCTCCGCGGCAACGGCCACGATGGCGGCCAGGTCGGCCACCTGCTTTGCCGGGCCCGATGTCAGGTAGGCCGCGATGGGGAACTTGTAGTCGAAGCGGATCGGATTGAGCATCGCGACCTTGGTTCCCTTGCGGGCCGCCTTGCGGACGCGGTGGGCCAATACCGGCACCTCGCGGCGCAGGTTGGATCCAACAATCAGCAGCGAGCTCAGCGTGTCGATCGACGCGATGCTCATCCCGAGGTTCGGGAATACGGGGTCCGCGCTCTGATCACGCATGTCGCGCTGGCGCACGCGGTGGTCGATGTTGCTCGAGCCAAGACCGCGGGCGATACGCCCGGCAAGATACAGCTCCTCGAGAGTGCTCGAAGCGCTTGCCAACACCCCGAGTGCGGCGGCCCGCGGCTTCAGGCCCTCGGCCGTCTTGCCGAGCGCCGTCTCCCAGTCCGTCTCGACCCACTCCTCGCCCTTACGGATCAGCGGACGCTGCAGCCGGTCGGCGCTGTAAACACCCTCGTAGCTGAAGCGATCGCGATCGGCGATCCAGATCTCGTTGATTGCCTCGTTCTCACGCGGCACGACGCGCATCAACTTTCCGCGCAGCACGTGGCCATACACGTTCGTCCCAACACCGTCGTGCGGCGAGACGAGCGGATGCGAAATCATTTCCCAGGCACGGGCGCTGAAGCGGTACGGCTTCGAGACGAGAGCGCCGACCGGGCACAGGTCGATGACGTTCCCCGACATCTCGTGGTGCACCGTCGTCTCGATGTAGCTGCGCACCTTCATGTTCTCGCCGCGACCGATCATGCCGAGCTCCTGGATGCCGGCAATCTCTTCCGTGAACCGGACACAACGCGTGCACTGGATGCAGCGGGTCATGTCCGTCGCGATGAGGGGGCCCAGGTTCTCGTCCTGCACCGAGCGCTTGCGCTCCTGGAAGCGCGAGATGTCGCGGCCGAAACCGACCGCCAGGTCCTGCAGCTCGCACTCGCCGCCCTGATCACAGATCGGGCAGTCGAGCGGGTGATTGATGAGGAGGAATTCCATCACGGCCCGCTGCGCACCGATGGCACGCGGGGACTTCGTGAAGACCTTCATGCCTTCGGCGACCGGCGTCGCGCAGGCCGGCAACGGCTTGGGCGCCTTCTCCACATCGACCAGGCACATGCGGCAGTTGGCCGCGACCGACAGCTTCTCGTGATAGCAGAAGCGCGGCACATAGGCGCCATGGCGATCCGTGGCGCGGATGATCATCTCACCCTTCTTCGCCTTGACGGGGACGCCGTCGACCTCGATGTTGACGAACTCTTCCGTCATGCCGCCTTCGCTCCCAAATGATCGGTCACCATGCTGCGGCCGCCGTGATCGATCATGTATTCGAACTCATGTTTGTAGTGCTTCAGGAAGCTCTGCACCGGCCACGCAGCCGCATCACCCAGCGCGCAGATCGTGTGGCCCTCGATGCGGTTGGCAACGTCCAACAGCAGGCCCAGCTCCTCGCGCCGCGCATCACCGGCCAACATGCGCTTGAGCAACCGGTTCATCCAGCCCGTGCCCTCACGGCACGGAGTGCACTGACCACAGGACTCGGACATGTAGAAGCGCGAGATGCGCTCGAGCACGCGCACCATGCAGGTGGTCTCGTCCATCACGATGACCGCCGCGGAACCGAGTGATGAACCCGCCGCCTTCAGCGAGTCGTAGTCCATGTTGACCTTCATCATCACATCGCCCGGTACAACCGGCACCGACGAGCCGCCAGGGATGACGGCCTTGAGCTTCCGGCCGCCCTTCATGCCACCGGCGTACTCCAGCAGGTCCTTGAACGGCACGCCCATCGGCAGCTCGAAGTTGCCCGCCTTCGCGACGTGTCCGGAGATCGAGAAGATCACCGTACCGCCCGAGTTCGCCGGCCCCAGGCCCGCAAACCAGGCCGGACCCTTGCGCAGGATCGTCGGCACGGAGGCGAAGCTCTGTGTGTTGTTGATCGTGGTCGGCGCGCCGTACAGGCCGAAGTTCGCCGGGAACGGCGGCTTGAAGCGTGGCTTGCCCGGCTTGCCCTCGAGCGAGTCGAGCAACGCCGTCTCTTCGCCGCAGATGTAAGCGCCGGCGCCGACGAAGGTGTAGATGTCGAAATCGATGCCGCTGCCCATGATGTTCTTGCCGAGCAGACCGGCGGCGTAGGCTTCCTGCAACGCGGCTTCGAAGCGCGGCACCGGCTCGCCCAGGAACTCACCACGGATGTAGTTATAGGCAACCGTCGTGTTGGTGGCGAAGCCGCCGATGGCCAGGCCTTCGATCAGGGCGTGCGGGTTGTAACGCAGGATGTCGCGATCGTGGCAGGTGCCGGGCTCGCTCTCGTCCGAGTTGCAGACCAGGTACTTCTGCACCGGTGAGTTGCGGGGCATGAAGCTCCACTTCGTTCCGGTTGGAAAGCCCGCGCCGCCGCGGCCGCGCAGGCCGGAAGCCTTGACCGCGTCGATGACGGACTCGCGCGTCGGCTTCTCGCGCAGCAACTTCTCCCAGACGTCGTAGCCGCCGATCGAGCGGTAAGTCTGGAGGGTCCAGGGCTTGTCGAGTTTCATGGACTCGAACAGCACCAGGTTCATCTTGTCGTCGTAAGCGCCCATAGCTATTTCAGGTCGTCCAGAAGCTTGTCCAGCTTCTCGGGTGTCAGCCACTCGTGGAATTCGTGGTCGATCATCGCCATCGGCGCGCCCGTACAGGCGGCGAGGCACTCTTCCTCGCGCTTGAGGAAGATGCGTCCGTCGGGCGTGCTCTCGTTCAGCTTGATGCCGAGCCTCTTCTCGACGTGAGCAACCAACTCCTCACCGCCATTCAACATGCAGGAGATGTTGGTGCAGATGCTCACGTGGTGGCGGCCGCAAGGGTGCGTCTCGAACATGGAGTAGAAGGAGGCCACCTCGTACACCTGGATCGGCGGCAGCTTCAGGTACTCCGCGACGGCATCCATCAGGTCGGCCGTGAGGTAGCCGTTATTCTGATGTTGCGCCGCGCGCAGCGCGGAGATGCAGGCGGAGCGCTGCCGTCCCGGCGGAAACTTCGCGACCCAGTGGTCGATCTCGTGGCGAGTATGCTCGGACAGCAGCTTCAGCTTGCTGTTCTCGGTGCCGACCTTGACGTCGGGCGATGAGTGCGTATCTGTGCTCAACGGTCCTGTGTTCAACGATCAATCTCCCCGAACACGATGTCCTGTGTGCCGATCACGGCCACGACGTCCGCCAACATGTGACCCTTGCTCATCTCCTCGAGCGCGGCCAGGTGCGGGAAGCCGGGCGCGCGGCACTTGAGCCGGTAGGGTTTGTTGGCCCCGTCCGAAATGAGATAGATGCCGAACTCGCCCTTGGGCGCTTCGACGGCGGCGTACGTCTCGCCCTCGGGCACTTCGTAGCCCTCGGTGAAGAACTTGAAGTGGTGGATGAGGGATTCCATGTCTTCCTTCATCCGCTCGCGGCTCGGCGGCCGCACCTTGCGGTCGTCGATCATCACCGGGCCCGAATTCTGCGCCAGCCAGTCGGCGCACTGGCGGATGATGCGGTTGGATTGCCGCATCTCCTCGACGCGCACCAGGTAGCGGTCATAGCAATCGCCGTTCAGGCCGACCGGGATGTCGAAGTCCATCCGGTCATACACCTCGTACGGCTGCTTCTTGCGCAGGTCCCATTCGATACCCGAGCCACGCAACATCGGACCGGAGAAGCCCAGCTGCATTGCCCGCTCGGGCGAGACGACACCGATGTTGACGGTGCGCTGCTTCCAGATGCGGTTGTCGGTCAGCAGGGTCTCGTAATCGTCGATGGCCGCCGGAAAGCGCTCCGTGAAGGCCTTGATGAAATCGAGCATCGAGCCCGAGCGCGCCTCGTTCAGCCGCTCGACCTCTTTCTGCGAGCGCCACTTCGAGACCTGGTACTTCGGCATGGTGTCGGGCAGGTCGCGGTAGACGCCGCCCGGCCGATAGTAGGTCGCGTGCATGCGCGTTCCGGACACCGCCTCGTACAGGTCCATCAACTCCTCGCGCTCCTTGAACGCCAGGAGGAAGACCGTCATAGCGCCGATGTCGAG
>DAITMW010000464.1:0-4381 GCA_036834945.1 Steroidobacteraceae bacterium | reverse complement strand
TCGTAGGCGCGCTGCAGGAAGGTCGAATAGATCGCGACAATGGGCTTCAGGCCTTCGACGGCGAGACCGGCGGCGAACGTCACAGCGTGTTGTTCAGCGATGGCAACGTCGAAATACCGGTCGGGGAAGCGCTTCGAGAACTCGACGAGTCCAGAGCCTTCACGCATCGCGGGTGTCACGCCGATGACGCGCTCATCGCGCGCCGCCATGTCGCACAACCACTGGCCGAAGATCTGCGAGTAGGTGGGGCCGGTGGCTTTTTCCTTGAAAATAGTGCCGCTCGCCGGGTCGAACGGACCCGGGCCGTGCCACTTGATGGGGTCGGCTTCCGCGGGCGCGTAGCCTTTGCCCTTCTTCGTCACCACGTGCAGGAACTGCGGCCCATGCAGCTGGCGCAGGTTCTTCAGGGTCGTGACGAGCGATCGGACATCGTGACCATCGACCGGTCCGATGTAGTTGAATCCGAGTTCCTCGAAGAGCGTGCCGGGCAGCACCATGCCTTTCAGGTGCTCCTCCGAGCGGCGTGCGAGCTCCCAGACTGTCGGCATCTGCCGCAGCACTTTCTTCCCGCCTTCACGCAGATGAGCGTACATGCGTCCGGAGAGCGCGCGCGCGAGCTGACTGGACAGCGCGCCCACGTTTTCCGAGATCGACATGTCGTTGTCGTTCAGGATGACGAGGAGGTTGGTCGGCAGAGAGCCGGCGTGGTTCAGCGCTTCGAACGCCATTCCCGCCGTCATAGCGCCGTCGCCGATTACCGCGACGACGCGCCGGTCGTCGCCCAGACGCTCGGCGGCGACCGCCATACCCAGCGCCGCGCTGATGGATGTGCTCGAGTGCCCGACACCGAACGTGTCGTATTCGCTTTCCGAACGCGCTGGAAACGGCGCGAGCCCGCCCGGCTGCTTGATCGTGTGCAGCTTGTCGCGACGGCCCGTCAGCACTTTGTGCGGGTATGCCTGGTGACCGACGTCCCACACGATCCGGTCACGGGGTGTGTCGAAGACGTAGTGCAGGGCTATTGTCAGCTCTACAGTCCCCAAGCCGGCGGCGAAGTGACCCCCGCGGGTACTGACGCTCTGGATGAGGAATTCCCTGAGCTCTTTGGCCAGGGCCGGCAGCTTGGCTGCGGACAATTTGCGCAGGTCCGCCGGGCTCTCGATGGTATTTAGCAACGTGTTTTTGCCATTTGGGCCAGTCATCTGGCGGAGTGTACACCGGCGCGGCATGCGGCTCGAAACACCGACACGTTGGGCCGAAGCCACAACCGCCGCCGTGATTCAGGTCACACGACTTACGACAAAATGGGCGAGCTCCGCAAGTGCGGCCCCGCTCGTGCCAATAGGTTCCAGGGCTGCGATGGCATCGTCCCGCAACTGTCGGGCCCGATTCCTCGCGGCGGCAAGTCCAGCAGTGCTGGGGTACGTAGGCTTATTGTGAGCGGCATCGGCGCCCGTTGTCTTGCCCAAAAGTGATGGGTCACCCTCCACGTCGAGGATATCGTCCTGGATCTGGAACGCCAGGCCGATGTGTGCGCCAAAGCGCCGCAGGCCCTCCAGCCGTGGCCCGCCGGTCACACCGGCAGCGAGCGCGCCGAGGAGCACGCTTCCCTCGATGAGAGCGCCCGTCTTGCGACGGTGCATGTCCTCGATCGCCGCCACGCTGAGATTCTGGCCGACGGCAGCCAGATCCACGGCCTGTCCGCCGGCCATCCCGCTCGTGCCGACCGCTTGCGCGAGTACGCGGATCATCGTGAGACGTGTCGAGGCTTCCTGGTGACCGCTGCTTTCGTCCGCGAGCACTGTGAATGCGAGTGCCTGTAGAGCGTCGCCCACGAGAATCGCCGTCGCCTCATCGAAAGCGCGGTGGCATGTCGGACGTCCGCGTCGTAGGTCATCGTCATCCATCGCGGGTAAGTCGTCGTGGACGAGGCTATACACGTGGATAAGCTCCACCGATGCAGCGGCGGCGTCGAGTTCCTCTAAAGGTGCGCCCAGTGACTCGCCGGTGAGATAAACGAGTGTCGGGCGCAGCCGCTTGCCGCCCGCAAGGGTGCTATAGCGCATCGCTTCACGGAGCCGGTCCGTGCCGCAGTCGGGTAGCGCAAGGGTTCTGTCCAGTACCGTCTCTATGCGAGACCGGTAAGACGCGAGACGCCCTGCAAACTCGGGAGACGCCGTCATTGCGTCGTTTCGTCCTCGGGCCGGAAAGGTTCTACGGAAGGACTGCTGCCCCGCTTCAGAAGGATCTCGACCTTCTGCTGCGCGGCTTTGAGAGATGACTGGCAGTGACGGGTCAGCTCGACTCCGCGCTCGAACGTCTTCAGCGCTTCATCGAGGGGCAGGTCACCACGCTCCAGACGTTCGACCAGACTCTCGAGCTCAGCCAGTGCTTCTTCGAAATCGGGCGCTTTATTATCCGGCACCAACCAAGGCTCCTTAGGAATGGGGCGTCACGTTATACACGCGCCATAATGTGGGTCAAATGAGCCCACGGTGGCGGTGGTGAGGCGAGGTTGACGTGTCACAGTCGCCGGCATAGAGTCGTTTCCCTATTGTTAGACCCAGTCTAAGTGAGAGGAGAGCGTCGTGAATCTCAAAGGCAGCAAGACCGAGAAGAATCTCAAGGATGCATTCGCGGGCGAGTCCCAGGCGAATCGCCGCTACCTGTACTTCGCAGCGAAGGCGGACGTCGAAGGCTTCAACGACGTCTCCACCGTGTTCCGTTCGACCGCTGAGGGCGAGACGGGTCATGCGCACGGACACCTCGAGTATCTCGAGGCGGTCGGCGATCCGGCGACGGGTCTGCCCATCGGCGAGACGAAGCTGAACCTGAAGGCCGCCATCGCCGGCGAGACCCACGAGTACACGGACATGTACCCGGGCATGGCGAAGCAGGCGCGCGAGGAAGGCTTCAGCGAGATCGCGGACTGGTTCGAGACGCTGGCGAAGGCCGAGCGCTCGCATGCCAACCGCTTCCAGAAGGCCCTGGACGGCATTTAAGCCGCTCTCCATTGAGTTGCCTCACCCGGACCGGTCGCGTCGCGGCCGGTTCGGGCGGGCTTTCTGTTTGCCACGGGGCCAGTTCTTGACGGGAAATCAACACGCATGAGCACGACCCCCGCAGGGTCCGCTGCTGGCGGCGGTGGACGCGAAGGTAGCCTCGAGGCGCCCACGCGCCACCCGCTCGACTGGCGCAATCCGGATTTTTACGACGAAGCGGCCGTAACGAAGGAGCTCGAGAGAGTCTTCGACATCTGCCACGGCTGTCGCCGCTGCTTCAGCCTGTGCAACTCCTTCCCAACATTGTTCGATGCCGTCGATGCATCCTCCACCGGCGAGGTGGACGGGGTCGACAAGAAAGTGTTCTGGGAAGTCGTCGACCACTGTTACCTGTGCGACATGTGCTTCATGACGAAGTGCCCGTACGTGCCGCCGCATCCGTGGAATGTCGACTTTCCGCACCTGATGCTGCGTGCCAAGGCGACGCGCAACCGCAAGAGCGGTGAGGGCTTCCGGAACAAGGCGCTGGCGGCGACCGACACGGTGGGTAACCTGGCTGGCATTCCCGTCGTCGCCGAGATCGTCAACGCGGTGAACTCGAGCTCGCTCGGGCGCTCGTTGTTGGAGAAGACGCTCGGCGTCGATAAGACGGCGCCGCTACCGAAGTATTACTCGCGTACAGCACGTAAGCGGTTGGATCGGCTTGGTACCACTGATGCCGCCGCGGCTGGTGAGCGTGCGGCGACTCCGGCGGAGGGCACGACAGGTAAGGTCGCGCTCTTCACTACTTGCTACGGGAACCGCAATGAGCCGGAGCTCGATGAGGATCTGGTCGCTGTGTTCGAGCACAACGACATTCCCGTGACGCTCATCGCCCAGGAGAAGTGCTGTGGCATGCCGCGGCTCGAGCTCGGTGACCTGGAGCAGGTCGCCCGGCTGAAGGATTTCAACGTACCGCAGCTGAAGCAGGCGATCGATGCCGGTTATGACATCGTGGCGCCGATCCCTTCCTGCGTGCTGATGTTCAAGCAGGAGCTGCGGCTCATGTTCCCGGACGACATGGACGTGCAGCAGATCGCGAAGCGGATTTTCGATCCCTTCGAGTACCTGATGCTGCGGCACAAGGCCGGGCTGTTGAAGACTGATTTCAAGATCTCCCTCGGCAAGGTGAGCTATCACGTGCCGTGTCATTTGCGCGTGCAGAACATCGGTCTGAAGACGCGCGACGTGCTGAAGTTGGTTCCGGAGACGACCGTGGACGTGATCGAGCGCTGCTCGGGCCACAATGGGACGTATGCGGTGAAGAAGGAATTCCGCGCGGCCTCCATGAAGATCGGGCGGCCGGTGATGACGCGGGTCGAGAACGCCAAGCCGGCCCA
>DAITMW010000463.1:0-4397 GCA_036834945.1 Steroidobacteraceae bacterium | reverse complement strand
GCTCTGATTTCCCCGTCCGTCCGGCGCGGAGCTCGTGTTGTAGCCCGGAAAGGCGGCGAACGACGGGCGCAGATCCTGGCTGACCGTGTAGGGCTCATCGCTCGGCCGCTGTGCGGTCCGGTGATACGAATTGACGACGCGGGAAATGTTCCCGCGTCCACCGTTCACATTGCGGCCCCCGACGATGGCCGCGCTGGTTTCCCTGGCGCAGGACTTCAACCCTTTGAAGAGCAACCGTGGGCAGCGACTGGGCGTTGTAGCTGATCAACGGGACGCCACTCCGGGACTGACTCGTTGGATGCTCGACCATGCGCCGTCCATTGAGCAGCACCAGCGTGTCACCAAGCCCGGACCCGCGCAGATCGATGGACGCAACATCGCCGCGCGCGGCGTTACTCGTCTGCTGGTCGTTGGTGTCGTTGAAAGTCACATCCCCCATCTGGGGAATGCTGCGCAAGAGATCGTTGCCCGTCACGGCGCCCGTGGCGGCAATCTGATCGGGAGTGAGCACGGTGACCGGCAGCGGTACCGCCAGCTGTGCACCTTGGATGTGCGAGCCGACGATCTCAACGGTCTCGAGGGGTTCTGTTGGCGGCTGTTGCGCCTGGGCGGCTGACGCACCTGGGAGCAACAACAGGATCCGGAAGGGCGAGCGGCTGATCAATCGATACTCATTCATCCTCCCTGGATGGCAGGTCGACGACACGACGTCCGAAGCGGATGGCATCGAGAGAATAGGCTCCGGGGCCGAGGAGTGCCAGTGCCAGCGCGTTGAAAACCGAGACCGCTGCCGCCCCCGCGCCCGGGACGGCCGGACCCAGTGGGGCGATGAATTGGACTGTCAGGGCGAGCAGGGCCAGAATGGGTGTGAGAAATCCCACGACCACCAGGATGGCCAACAGGAGCAGGGCAACAAGGAGCCACGCCGGCAGCTCCTCGTATCGGGCATAACCGTGGAGAAGCACCGTCAATGCGACGGAGACCCGCAAGAATACCAGGGCGATCCCCGGCATCCCTGGGGGGAACATGGAGAAGAGTCGTTGCACGGGTGTTACGGTGCACTCGTCACGTTGGCTCGCGTACCCCCGAATGGAGAGCACGGCCGTTCTACTTTTGGATGATTCGTCCCGGCCGGGTTGGGTATATCAGACTCCTGATCATGGCGTTGGCTCTGTGCGGACCTGCACGCCCGATGCCCATCGATCTCACCCTGCAACAGCTCAATCACAAGGGTTGGACTGTCGCGGACGGCGCCCCCGGGGCGATCTACGCCATAGCACAGACCGCCGATGGAACCCTGTGGTTGGGAGGGCCGAGCGGCCTGAGCCGCTTCGATGGCATCTCGTTCGTCCGCTATGACGGGACCGGGGGCCTGCCGGCGGAGACCCGCGACATCAAGACACTCACCGCCGCACCGGACGGCAGCCTTTGGATCGGCTATGCCATCGGTGGTATCAGTGTGCTGCGAAGCGGCCAGGCCCTTCACTACGATGCACGTGACGGCCTGCCCCGCGGCTCGGTCAACAACATCGTGATGGACCGGGACGGTGTCACCTATGCGGCCACCAGCCGGGGATTATACCAACTGCGGGGTAACCGCTGGCGGGTTGTTGTTCTCAACCCGGAGAATACCACGGCGCGTGTGGCGGCCATGACGCTGGACCGGGCCGGGACGCTCTGGGTCGTGACCCAGAAACGACTCTGGGCCCGCCGCGCCGGACAGACTGATTTCCTGCCGATCGCAACGAGAGGTAACCCGCGCCACATCGGAGCGAATGCCCTCGCACAGGGACCTGACGGAGCGATGTGGATACTCAATTTCAATCGGATGGGGAGCATCACCCGAGTTGCGATCTCCGCTGCACCCAGTCGCGGTACGCCACAGGAGATCGTCTTCGCGGATGTCACTACCAATCCCGGAATGGAGTTCGATCGTGACGGCCACCTCTGGGTGGGCGGCGCGGCGATCCGCCGGCTGGCAGCGGCAGCCCTGGCAGCGGATCCGGGCGAGTCGGTGCCACAGATGGAATCATTCACCCAGGCTGATGGGCTCACCGGCGGCTCCGTCAATTGCTTCTTCGAGGATCGGGAAGGGAACATGTGGGCCGGTACCTATGCCGGTCTCGACCGGTTCACCCATAGCAACATCCTGAGAGTCACTGCCGCGAATACTTTCGGCGCAGCCGCGGCGGGCGAATCCGGTAGCGTGTGGGTCAGCACCGTCGCGAGCGGAGCTGACACCGCGCCTTCGATTCTCGAGCTGCGCAACGGCGCCGTCGTCAACAGGTATCCCGCCCCTTATTTCACCAGTGTCTATCGCGCGCCGGATGGGACCGTCTGGTTTGGCGGTACGAGCGGGATCGCTCAGCTCACGGCGGGTGTCGGTCTACGCAGCAACATCCCCTTGCCGGATCCGGCGGAAGTGCAGACGATGGTGGCTGACAATTCCGGTGCCCTGTGGGTTTCCATCGCCGGTAAAAGCCTCTTTCGTCTCGAGAATGGCCGTTGGACACCGCGAGGTGATCTACCAACACTACCGGAGGCGCCCCCGTTCGTTGCGATGACGGACAGCAGAGGGGCCGTATGGTTCGGCTACACCGATGACCAGGTTGCCCGGATCGAGGGGTCCAACGTCAGGCTGTACGGCAAGGCGGACGGTCTGGGCGTCGGCAATGTCATTGCGCTGGCTGCTCGCCAGCAGGACGTCTGGATCGGCGGGGACAGGGGGCTTGCGCATTTCGACGGTACGCGCTTCTTTTCGATATTGAGTGACTCGAGCAATCTTTTCAGCGGCATCTCCGGGATCGTCGCGCTGAAATCGGGCGATCTGTGGTTGAACGGGAATCTCGGGGTCGTGCGCATCGCCCGATTGGAATTGGATCGAGCCGTGCGCGATCCGCGTTATCGGGTCCACGTCGAGCGATTCGACCGCCTGGATGGGTTGAAAGGCTATGCCCGCCAGGTGCGCCCCTCGCCGTCGGCGTTCGAAGGCACGGATGGGCGTGTCTGGTTCGCTACCCAACTCGGATTGGTTGCCATCGACCCGGCCCACATCGAGCGCAACAGCCTGCCGCCATCGGTCACCATCTGGTCTATCGACGGGAAGAGCGTCCAGTATCCGGCCGTGGCGTTGCCGCGTTTGCCCGTCCATACAACGAGTGTTCGTATCGAATACACCGCCGCCAGTCTCGCGGTCCCCGAGCGCGTGCAGTTTCGTTACAAGCTCGATGGCGTGGACCGGGGCTGGCAGGATGCCGGCAACAGGCGCGAGGCGACATACACCAACCTCGGTCCCGGACGATATGCATTTCACGTCATCGCCGCGAATAATGACGGAGTATGGAACAATACCGGGGCGTCTCTTGCTTTTGCGATCGCCCCGGCGTTCTACCAGACAAAGTGGTTCTACGGCCTGTGCGTGTTGGCGTGCCTCGTGATCCTGAGACTGCTCTACGTGCTGAGAATCCGCCAGGTCACCCTGCAGTTGCATGGCCGCCTCGAAGAGCGGCTTGCCGAGCGCGAGCGGATTGCTCGCGAGCTGCATGATACGTTGTTGCAAAGCGTTCAGGGGCTCGTGCTGCGGTTTCGTGCGGCAGTCGCGCGCCTGCCGCAGCAGGAGCCGGCACGGTTGTTGCTGGAGAAGGCGTTGGATCGTGCCGACGACGTGTTGATCGAAGGTCGCGACCGTGTCAAGCACATCCGGTCCTCGCCCGGCGGCGACCTGGACCTGCCCCAGGCCATTGCCGCCGCCGGCGAGGAGTTGGCCGCCGAGCAGCCGGCGCGCTTCAGGTCCACGGTCGAGGGGGCACCGAGAGCCCTGCATCCGATCGTGCGTGAGGAGGCAATGTTCATCGCGCGAGAGGCACTGACAAACGCCTTCAGACATTCAGGCGCGCGTCAGATCGAGGCGGAGATTTCCTACGGCCACGCCGAGTTGCTCGTGAGAATCCGAGACGATGGCCGCGGTATTGGTGTGGATGTCCTGCGGGAGGGCGGCAAAGAAGGGCACTGGGGGCTGCTCGGAATGCGCGAAAGAGCGAAGAAAATCCACGCGACATTGACTGTTTGGAGCAAGCCTGGCGCGGGGACCGAGATCGATGTGCACTTGCCCGGGCACATCGCCTATCAATCGCGCAAAAGCGCTACCCGTCGAGAAAGCCTCGCTTCACCGCTATCGTAACCGCGTGGGTGCGGTCGTTGGCGCCCAGCTTCGCGAGGATACTTTTCATGTGGGCTTTGACCGTGGCTTCTGACACTGCGAGTTCCGCTGCGATCACCTTGTTCGCGGCGCCCAGGGCAACGCGACGCAATACATGTACTTCGCGTTCTGTAAGCATGTCGTCAGCAACATGCTCCGCAATACTCGCAGCCACCTCCGGAGGAATTCGGCGGCGTCC
>DAITMW010000462.1:0-4443 GCA_036834945.1 Steroidobacteraceae bacterium | reverse complement strand
TTGAAATGGCGAATGAAACAGCCGGTGCCGCGCCGGCTCCCGGAGCGCAGACTGAAACGGGCCCGGTGCTCGCGCTGCAGAATGTGTACCTGAAGGACTGCTCGTACGAGGCTCCGAACGGACCGCGTATGGATGGCAACTGGAACCCGCAGATCAACCTCGACCTGCATACCGCCGCAACCGGCGTGTCGCCGGAGTTGACCGAGGTCGTGCTGACGGTCACTGTCGCTGCCAAGCAGAACGACGCCACGATTTTCCTGGTGGAAGTCAAACAAGCGGGCGTGTTCCTGGTGCGCGGCCTGAACGAGGCGGACACGAAGCGAGCGATCGCGAGTGTTTGCCCGAGCGTTCTGTTCCCCTACGCGCGCGCGGCCGTGTCGCATCTCGTCACGCAGGGAGGCTTCCCGCAGTTCCTGCTTCCTCCCGTGAACTTCGACGCGCTCTACGCTCAGAACGTCGCGCAGCAGCAGGCGGCTCCGGTCACCACCAACTAATACGGAAGTGTCCCTCGCTTCCGGCTCGGCCCTCATGAGTGCACCAGCAGTACCGGTTACCGTACTAGGCGCTGGCTCATGGGGGACTGCGCTCGCAATCCAATTCGCGCGCAGTGGTAGAGCGACTCGCCTGTGGGGGCGCGATCGCGCGCAACTCCTCGCGATGGCGCAGAGCCGTCGTAACACCCGGTACCTGGCGGAAGGCGAGTTTCCGAGCTCCCTCACGGTCGAGCCCGACTTACGGGCGGCGCTGACCGACGCGCGGGATGTCCTGATCGTGGTGCCGAGTCACGCGTTTCGCGCCATGCTGAAGGAGATCGCCCCGCTCCTTGCCGCGGACATGCGACTTGCTTGGGCCACCAAGGGCCTGGAGCTCGACACCGGACAACTCCCGCACCAGATCGCGCACGAGGTTCTCGGATCAGAGCGTGCGGTGGCGGTGCTTTCGGGACCAACTTTCGCCCGCGAGGTCGGCTCTGGGTTGCCGACCGCGATGACCATCGCGTCCTCCGACGCGGCGTTCGCGAAGGCTCTCGCGCAGGATCTCTCCTCCGCGAACTTCCGGGCCTACACCTCTACCGACATCACAGGCGTCGAGATCGGTGGTGCTGTAAAGAACGTCCTGGCTGTAGGGGCTGGCCTTTCGGATGGTCTCGGATTTGGAGCTAACACACGCGTAGCCCTCATCACGCGCGGCCTCGCCGAAATGATGCGACTGGGTGTAGCACTAGGCGCGCAGCGTGAGACGTTCATGGGACTGGCGGGACTGGGCGACCTGGTGCTGACCTGCACCGACGACCAATCGCGCAATCGCCGCTTCGGATTGCTGTTGGCGGCGGGTGCAACGCCAGAGCACGCGCTGGCCGAGATCGGCCAGGTCGTGGAGGGGTACACGGCAGCCAAGGCGGTGCGCACTGTTGCAACGCGCTCCGGAGTTGAGATGCCCCTGTGCGAAGGGGTCTTCCGCGTCCTCTATGCCGGCGTCCCGGCGAAGGACGCGGTTCGCGAGTTGATGAGCCGGCCGATCAAGTCGGAGACGGAATAGCCCCGGATCCCTGGAAACCGTTCTGCCGCCACGCCTCGTAAACAACGAGCGCGACGGCGTTCGACAGGTTGAGGCTGCGATTCCCGGCGCGCATGGGAATTGTGAGCTGGCGCTCCGGAGGAATGAGATCCAGCACTTTCGCAGGCAGCCCGCGACGCTCCGACCCGAAAACCAAGGCATCGCCAGGCTGGAAACGGGCTTGCGTGTAAAGCTGCGTACCGCTCGTTTCCACGGTAAACAGCCGCACACCGCTGAGTGCCTCCAGGCAGTCCTCGAGACTGACGTGCAACCGCACCGTCGCCAGGTCGTCATAATCGAGCCCTGCGCGGCGCGCGTTCTTGTGGTACAGATCGAAACCGAGCGGCTTCACGAGATGCAAAGTGCTCCCCGTGTTGGCGCACAACCGGATCGCATTGCCGGTATTGGGTGGAATCTCGGGCTGAAACAGGACGACGTGAAACATGCAAAGTCTGTCAGTTAAGTTCTGCGGGCTCGAGCTCACCTCGCCGATCGTGTTGCTCTCGGGGTGCGTCGGGTTCGGTGAGGAATATACGCGGATCGAGGGCTTCTCGAACCGGGACGCGGGGGCCGTGGTCCTGAAAGGGACGACGCTGGCTCCCCGCCTGGGAAATCCCCCGCACCGCGTGTACGAAACCCCGGCCGGCATGCTCAACGCGATCGGCCTGCAGAATCCCGGCACCGACCATGTCGTGCAGCGCATTCTGCCCGAGCTGGACTTCAGCGAGACGCGCTTCATCGCGAACGTGTCCGGCTCCACGATCGAGGAGTACGTCGAAGTGACTCGCCGCTTCGACCAATCCCGGATCGACGCCATCGAGATCAACATCTCGTGCCCGAATGTGAAGGAAGGTGGCGTGGCCTTCGGCAACTATCCGGAGATGTCGGCACAGGTGGTCGAGGCCTGCCGCAAGGTCACGAGTAAACCCCTGATCACGAAGCTCTCCCCGAATCAGACGGACATCCGGGAGAACGCACGCCGCTGCATCGATGCCGGCACCGACGGGCTGTCCGTCATCAACACTCTCATGGGCATGGCGATCGATGTGCGTACACGACGCCCGGTGATCGGCAACGTGCAGGGCGGACTTTCGGGACCGGCCATCAAGCCGATCGCCCTCCTGAAAGTCAAACAGGTGTACGAGGTCGCGCGGCCGCACAACATTCCCATCATCGGGCAAGGCGGCATCACGACCGCTACGGACGCGCTCGAATTCATCATTGCGGGCGCGTCCGCGGTCGGTATCGGCACCGCTCTGTTCTACGACCCGATGGTCTGCAAGCGAGTCAACGCGGGAATCGAGGAGTACCTGCGCGAAAATGGGCTTGGCAATGTCAGCGAGCTGGTTGGGAGCCTTCGTGGCTGACGTCCACTGAGACCGCCGTCTTGTAGAGCCAGACCGCGACGAGTGCGAGCGCCAGCATTCCCAGCCATTGTCCGAACTGCCAGGCAGCCGGGAGAGCCAACACGTCCGCCCTGTTGGTGCTGACAATGGGGAATGCGATGAGAATGCCCATGAGCGCCTCACCTGTGATCAGGCCCGCCGCGAACAGGGTTCCCTTCCGATGCAGGCGCTCCGTGTCGTCACTATTGAGCTTCATCCCCTTCGCGCCCGCGTGTGCCCGGAAGGCCCGCTCCACCACCCAGGTCAACAACCCGCCCAGGAAAATGGGCATGGTCACGTCGAGCGGGAGATAGATGCCCACGGCCGCACCCAACACCGGCACCCTGAATTTCGCGCCGCGGACTCGCAGAATCTCGTCCAGGACGATGATGGCGACTCCGATGAGCGCGCCGATCTCGATCATGCTCCATGGCAGCTGTCCGCCAAACAACCCTTTGGCGACGGACGCGATCAGTGTCGCTTGCGCAGCGGCCAGCGGGTGCGGGTGCTCCGGACTTACGATGCCGATTCCATACGCCTTGGCCAACAGGTTCAGCACAGGCGCCATGATGAGAGCGCAAACGACAGCGCCCACAGCCAGCATGATTTGCTGCTTCCAGGGCGTTGCCCCGATGATGTAGCCCGCCTTCAGGTCCTGCAGATTATCGCCGGCGATGCACGCCGCGCAGCACACGACGGCACCGATCATGACTGTCGCGACTGGCCCGAGTGCCGCATTGGGCCCCATCAGGAGCAGCAGCACCACGGCGGCGAACAAGATCGTCGAGATGGTGATTCCCGAGACGGGATTGTTGGAAGAGCCGACGAGCCCGGCCATGTAGGCGGATACCGAGCAGAACAGGAAGCCCGCCACGACCATGATGATGGCCATGGGCAGACTCACCAGGACGCTGCCCACGATATTCTGATAGAGCAGCCATAACGGAATGGTGAACAGGACGACGCCCAGGAGAATCCACTTCATCGGCAGATCGACCTCCGTGTGTGGAACGTCGCCACTGACCGTCGCACGCGTAATCGCGATTCCGCTGCGAATACCCGAGAGGAGCGAGGATCGCAACTTGATGAGCGTCCAGATCCCTCCGACCAACATCGCGCCGACGCCGAGATAGCGGATGTGCTTGCTCCAGAGTGCGAAAGCGAGATCGGTGCCGCTTACGCCCGCTACGGCCTGCGCGAGCGGGGCGTTCTGCTGGAGGAAGAACGCGTGATAGATGGGGATGACGATGTCCCAGGAGATGAGACCCCCGGCCACGATGACGATGCCGATGTTGAGGCCGACGATGTAGCCGACACCGAGCAGCGCCGGCGAGAGGTTCGTGCCGAGATAATAGAGGGCATTTCCGAAACTACCGGTGATGCCCGCGGTGTCAGGGATGATGCGCAGGCCATTTCCCGCCGCCAGCTTCAAGAGCGCGCCGCCCAACGCGGCACTGCCGAGTACCTTGATTCCCTGGGCGGGATTCTCGCCTGCACGGAG
>DAITMW010000461.1:0-4466 GCA_036834945.1 Steroidobacteraceae bacterium | reverse complement strand
ACCTCGAGATCTGGCTCAATCATTTTGAATACCATTCGCAGCATCCCCGCTGCGTTCCGCCCGGGCTGTCGGATGTTCTGAAGCCCGGGGAGCGCCGGCTGGTCGCCCGCTCCATCGCCACTTTCCAGCTCGGCGAGCAATCGGAAGGCAACGCGCTGTTGTACACGGCCTGGCGGTTCGCGAAGAAACATGACGCCGCGCCGCTCATCCGTATCCTCGAGCTCTTCATCCGCGAGCAGCAGCGTCACGCAGCCTTGCTGCACGAATTCATCGAAGACCACGGCATGAAGCCGAAGCAAACAGACTGGACCGACTTCGTGTTCTGCTGTCTGCGCCGCCTCGGCGGTCTCGAATTCCGTCTGCACGTGTTCGTCACGGCGGAGCTCATCGCCAGCGTCTTCTACCGGGCCCTGGAAGTTGCGACGGGATGTCAGCGGCTGAAGGTGCTGTGCAGGACGCTGGTCGCCGATGAGCTGGCGCACGTTGGACTCGAGTCTCAGATCCTACTCACCCTGCGCGCCCATAAATCCCCTCTCGTGCGTGGCGCCATCCGCATGTTGCACCGGGCGTTCTTCGTGAGCACAGCGTCCGTGGTCTACCTGACGCATAGAGCCGTCCTACGCAGCGCCGGCTACGCTATTGGGAGTTTCCTGCGCGTCTGCACGGCTCAATACGCCTTTTACATGGAGCCGCCTGTTACGTGCCGAGAATCAGGTCAGCGGCCTTTTCGGCGAGCATGACAGCGGGGACGTTCGTGTTGCCGCCGGGAATCGTGGGCATGGAAGAGCAATCAACGACTCGCAGACCCGACATGCCGTGCACCCTGAGTTGGGCATCGAGGACGGCTTCGGCGCCGGTGCCCATGGCACACGTACTGGTCGGATGCATTGCAGTACCGACGCGGGAGCGCACGAAGGCATCGAGCTCGGCGTCCGAGCGCAGCACGGCTCCGGGCGTGACTTCCCGGCTTACGAGCTCCGAGGCCGGTTGCGTAGCAAAAAAATCGCGGGTGAAGCGGACATAGCGGCGGAAGGCCACGCGATCATCTTCGCTCTGCAGGAGGTTGAGTTGGATCAGCGGCTTGTCCCTGGGGTCGGTCGAGCGCAGCTTCACCCAACCCCGACTCCGCGGATGCAACAGGACGTTCGCGACCGAGAAGGTATGTCCGCGCGGGGCCCGCCAGCCCGGAAACCAGAGCTTCGCATCCATGGCGACAGGGCTGATCAGGAGCTGCAGGTCCGGCCGGTCCAGGCCGTCGCGGGTCCGGATGAAACCTTGCGCGCCGACCGGCAACCTGCCGATCACACCGCCTCCGGACAGGTGCCAGCGGGCCACCGAGACCAACATCCGATCGAGGCGCAGCTCCCTGTCAAAGGTGAACGCGCCACTGGCGTCGTACACCATGCCGACTGAAGCATGATCCTGCAAGTTACGACCCACGCCCGGAAGGTCCAGGACCGGGTCGATACCCACGGCGCGCAATTCGTCCGCCGGACCGATGCCCGACAGCAGCAACAGTTGCGGGGAATTGAATGCGCCCCCGGAGAGGATGACTTCCTGATCGGCTTGCGCCGTCAAGCTTTCTCCCTGGCGCAGATAGTCAACTCCGATGGCCCGCCCGTTTTGCGTGATCACGCGGGTTGCGAGGGCACCGGTCTCGACCGTCAGGTTCGGACGGGACAGGGCCGGCCGGAGATAACGTTGTGACGTGCTCGCACGACGGCCCCGATGGACATTGAAGTCGGGAGTGCTGAAGCCCTCCTGCTCGGAGCCATGGAAGTCGTCCAGGTGAGGGAATCCGAGTTTCTGCGCCGTCGCGATCAGGCGAGGATAGACATAGTCGTCGGGCTCGTGCCTGGAGACCGTCAGCGGTCCTTCGGCTCCATGAAACTCACTCGCGCCTCGCGAGCTGCCCTCCGACTTGATGAAATATGGCAGAACATCCGTAAAGCTCCACCCGGGCAACCCCATCCGCGCCCATCCGTCATAGTCCGCGCGGTTACCACGCGAATACATCATGCCGTTGATCGACGAGCAGCCACCGAGGACTTTGCCTCGCGGTGCCGGAATGCGCCGATGGTCGGCATGAGGCTCGGGCTCCGATACGAAACCCCAGCCCAAGCTCGGCGTCCGCATGGCTTCGAAC
The DNA here is from genome assembly GCA_036834945.1 of Steroidobacteraceae bacterium. GTDB lineage: Bacteria > Pseudomonadota > Gammaproteobacteria > Steroidobacterales > Steroidobacteraceae > 13-2-20CM-66-19. The sequence continues at coordinate 2,320 of DAITMW010000461.1, read as the reverse complement.
CAGCGTAGCGGCATGTCGAACAAGGCACCTTGGTCGGAACCGCCGGCCTCGAGGAGCAGCACGCGGTTGGAGCCGCTCTCGGAAAGTCGCGCCGCCAACACGCAACCCGCGGAGCCCGCGCCGACGATGATGTAGTCGAACGTCGCCATCGGCGGGAGGGTACGCGCGCACCAGAGGCCCCGCCACTTGGACCGGTTTCAAATCTGCTCTGCGAACACTCACTGCGCCGTGTAGCCACCGTCCGTCAGCAGGCTCGCCACACTTCGGCGCCCTGGGCCGCGAACGCCAGCGCACAGCCCCTACCGATTGCGCGACTCGCGCCGGTGACAACAACGATCATAGCCCGGAGGACCCATGGGCCGACTCATCCAGAGCCCGTTGCACCAGAGCTTCGAGCGTTACGTCGTTACGGAACCCGGCTTCCACAGCCGCGGGACATCGCAAGGGAGGGTAGCTCGCAAACTGTGCCTGCAAGGCAGGGTCAGCACGGTAGGTCACACGTGTTGAGACATCCTCGCCACGTACCCGCGCAATCGCGGCGACCACGTCTCCGATAGAAGCATGCAACACGGGAAGCAGCCAGACACGCTGCTTTTTGACCTGAGCGGCGCTCAATGCGGCGGCATGGAGCAAGTTCTCTACGACACAGGCTCTCGACATCCACCACGACATTGCCTCCTTCGCGACCGGGCAGTCGAAGCTCCGACCGGCCGAAAGTGCCCGGATCAGGTCACTCAGAAAGGCGGACAACATGCCCGAGGCTTGCGGTGGCCTTGCGACGATACCCGGAAGGCGCAGCGAGCGGCCGTCAATGAAGCCGCGCCGGCTATAGTCGGTGATCAGCACTTCACCCAGCAGCTTGTGCGCTCCATAACTCAGGCTGGGCTCCGGCACGGTGCTCTCGTCGATCACGGCGGGCATCGGGACCCCATAGACCCCGATCGTACTGGCGAACACGACCTTCGCCGGAGTCGCCTGCGGACGCAAAGCCTCCAGGAGAGTCAGCGTGGCCTGCAGATTCACGCGTAAGCCGAGCTCGAAGTTCGCTTCCGCGGCACCGCCAGGAACGCTGGCGAGATGAAACACACAATCGACGGGATCGCGCAGCGCCTCGCGCCAGGTGTCCCGCTCGGCGATGTCGCCCGGTACCAACCTCACCCGGGCATCGGTGGGCACCGTGGCGAAGCCGCGATCCAACAGAACGACCTGCCGCCGGGCGTCACCCAGTCCAGGCAACACTCCGCTCGCGAGCAGACGAGTAACGAGCGCGCGGCCGATAAAGCCATCCGCCCCGGTGATCAGAATGTTCACGGAGCTGGCGCCTGCACCATGCGCTGGTCGATGCTGCCGAAGATCGACGCGCCTCGGGCATCGAGCATCTCGATCCGCACGCTGTCGCCGAACTTCATGTAGGGGGTGGACGGCTTTCCCTGATCGACTGTCTCGATGCCACGGCACTCGGCGATGCACGCGGACCCCACTGTCCGGTACGTGCTGTTGGAAATCGTACCGGAGCCGATGATGGTGCCGGGGTGCAGATTGCGGGTTCGTGCCGCGTGAGCGATGAGGTCGTGAAAGCCGAAGCCCATCTGACCCGCGTCGGGAATCCCGAACCGCTCGCGATTCCACTCCACTCGCACCGGTAGATGAACCCGCCCGTCACGCCATGCCGAGCCGAGCTCGTCGGGAGTAACCGCAACCGGAGCGAAACTCGTCGCGGGCTTGGACTGCATGAATCCGAAACCCGTCTTGATTTCCCGCCCCGCGAGCACGCGCAAGCTGGCGTCGTTCAGCAGCACGACCAGCTTGACGTGCTGCAGCGCCTTCGCGGCCGGGGTGGCCATCGGGACACGATCCACGACGACACCGACCTCCGCCTCGAAATCGATCCCATCCGCCTCGCTCGGCAACGGCATGTCATCACGGGGGCCGATGAAGTCATCCGAAGCCCCCTGATACATGAGCGGAATCTGCAACTTCCCCTCGATCGGCTGCAGGCCGAAGACCTTTTCCATCAGGTCGCCGTGACTGTGAAAAGCCGACGCATCGAGCCACTGCGGCGCGCGCGGCAAGGGAGCCGCCAGGCTTCCGGGATCGAGGTTGAAGGCGCCAGCGAGTTTGCCGGCGTTGAGCTCGTCGTAGAGTTGCTGCAGACGGACCGCTTTCTGCGACCACGCCTCGAGCGCTTCGAGAAGGGTACTCGCGACCGCCGTCGCCGCCGCGGCGCGCGCCAGATCCTTCGACACCACGACCAACTGGCCGTCACGTGTCCCGTCTTTGAGTGTCCCCAGCTTCACGTTCGCCAAGATAGCGCGCGGTC
>DAITMW010000460.1:0-4537 GCA_036834945.1 Steroidobacteraceae bacterium | reverse complement strand
TCACGGAAGGCACGGCTGTTTTCTACCAGCGCGTGTTACCTCTGCGTGCCGGACTCCTGTCTCCGGAGCGCTTTCTGGACGATCTGAACGACAGCGCGGTCCGTTATTACACCAACGGCCTCATCGGGGCTCCGAACGACGAGGTGGGTAAACGGTTCTGGGAGGACACCCGTATCCGGGTGCTGCCTTACGACCGCGGGTCCTTCTACTTTGCGGTCGTGAACGATCAGATTCGCAAGGCCTCGGCGGGCAAACGCTCACTGGACGACGTGATACTCGATCTGGTGCACCGTGAGCGCCACGGCGAAAAGATCGACGGTGCCGGTTGGGTTGCGATGCTCGGGAAGGAGATTGGCGCCGAGACGGCCCGGTCTACCTATGACTCCATGTTGGCGGGCGGCGTCATGCTGCCCGACTCGGATGCGTTCGGTCCCTGCTTCGAGCGCACCACCGGACAGTTCCGCAGGTTTGAGTTGGGTTTCGACGGTAAGTCGTTGACGTCACAGCCACGCATCGTGCATGGACTGGTGGCTGGCTCAGCAGCCGCACAAGGGGGGCTGCGTGATGGCGATGAGATCGTCTATCCGGTTGGTCTCGACACCATTCAGTCGGACCAGAAGGCGACCCTGACCCTGCAGGTCCGACGTAACGGGACGGTGTTTCCTCTGACCTACCTGCCGCGTGGTGCCAGCGCAGAGGCCTACCAATGGCGGCGTGTGCCTGGCGTGCCCGATAAGAAGTGTGGAATCTGATCATGCTGAAGTGTTTTAGTCTGGGGACTCTGGCCCTGCTTGCTGTCACGGCCAACGCGCATGTCTCTGCCGCCGTGACCGAGCGATTCTCCATCGTCGCCAATGGCGAGACCGTGGGACACGTCGTTGCCGTCCGCAACGGTCAGGCGATCGACGTCGATTACGCCGTAAGCGAGAACGGCCGTGGCCCGAAGCACAAGGAGCATCTCGTACTCGACAAGTCCGGCGTCCCCGTTGACTGGTCGATCGAAGGCACGTCGCTCATGGGAGGCACCGTCAGCGAGCACATGTCCTGGAAGGATGGTGTCGAGACCTGGGTGAGCCAGGCGGACAAGGGAGAGGTCCGCACACCGTCGCCGCATTTATACATTGGCAATGATGCGAGCCCGTGGGCTCTCGGGCTCTACGTGCACGTCCTCTCGAAGACGCCAGGTGGTTCCGTCGACGTATTGCCTGGCGGCCGGTTGCACTTCGAGAAGTTGCGAGAAGTCAGTGTTGGCGGTGTGCGGCTCCAGGCCTGCTTGCTGAGCGGCGTCGACCTGACGCCCGAGATCCTGCTGTTGGACAGCAAGGGCGAGCTCTTCGCCCAGCTCTCCGGCTCGATTCTCGTGCGTGAGGGCTACGAGAAGCAGTTCGAGCCCCTCAAGGTACTCGGCGAGTCGCTCACCCTCGAGCTCTTGCAGGCGATGCAGAAGAAAGTGGCTCACACGTATGAGCAGCCGGTGCGCATCCGCAATGTGCATCTCTTCGATCCGCACACTCAAGCCCGCGGCCCATTGGTATCGCTCGTGGTGTTCCGGGGGCGGATTGCGACGATCGAGCCTGAGTCTGATTCGCCCGCGCATGCGGACGAGGTGACTGTCGACGGACAGGGAGGAACCCTGGTCGCCGGCCTCCATGACATGCATTCGCACAACACGCTGTGGAGCGGGCCCTTCTACCTGGCGGCGGGAGTCACGTCGGTCCGCGATATGGGCAATGTGAACTTCGTGCTGCTCGATCTCATGAAGCGGCTCGACGCGGGGGAGCTGCCCGGGCCGCATATCATACCGTCGGGGTTCATCGAGGGCCGCAGCCCGTATTCCTCGCACAATGGGTTCCTGCCGCAGACCCTCGAGGAGGGCCTCGAGGATGTGCACTGGTACGCCGATCGGGGCTACCTGCAGATCAAGATCTATAACTCCATGAACCCGGACTGGGTGCGCCCGCTGGCTGCCGAGGCCCACAAGCTGGGCCTGCGGACTGTGGGCCACGTACCGGCCTTCACGACGCCCGACAGGATGATCGAAGACGGGTACAACGAGATCACCCACGTCAATCAGTTGATGTTGGGATGGCTCCTGTCTCCGGGTGAGGATACGCGCACGCCTTTGCGGCTCACCGGCCTGGCACGTGCGGTGGACCTTGATCTCGCAAGCCCGAAGGTGCGGCATACGGTCGACCTGATGAAGTCCCACAACACGGGGCTCGACACGACTGCGGTGATTGTCGAGCGTCTCATGTTGAGCCGCGCGGGCCAGGTTGCGGAGGGCGATGCGGCATACCTGGATCACATGCCAGTCGGCTATCAGCGCTATCGTAAGCGCTCGTTCGTCAGCTTCAAGGATGACGCCGAGAAGGCGCGCTATGACAAGGCCTTCGTGAAGGTTCTCGACACGATGGCGATGCTGCATCGTGAGGGCATCAAGCTGTGGCCGGGCACTGACGACGCCACCGGTTTTACGGTGCATCGCGAGCTGGAGTTGTACGGAAAGATCGGCATGACACCGGGCGAGGTGCTGCGCGTCGCCACGTTTGATTGCGATCAGTACCTGTCGCGTGACCAGCAGTACGGCAGCCTGGAGCGCGGTAAGCGGGCGGATTTCTTCCTCGTGCCGGGCGACCCCACCCAGGACATCAGCGCGATCCGGCAGATCCGGCTCGTCATGAAGGACGGGGTGATCTATTACCCCAGGGAAATCTATGAGGCGCTGGGAATCAAGCCGTTTGGCCTGCCGCCGCCGCTGACGCTCGCGACGCAGGCTGGCGGTGCGGGGAAGTCCGCGGCCAACAGTGCGTTTGCGCTCACGCGAAATGCATTTGGGGGAGGCGGGGGCGCGGATGATGACGAGAATGGTGGCGCTGCACCGGCGGTTCCGTCACTCGGTGTCGTGCTCAAACCCCACTCCGCTGACGGCAAGGTCGACTACGTCGATGTCACCATGCTCATCGAGCATCCGAATGTTGCAGCGGGCAACACTCTCCTGCGGATGCCTCTGGTGGTGGCATCGATTCCGACGGCACGTTATGACGGAGATGCGATCCATGCGAGCGATGCATCAGGTGCGTTGCCGCTGACGCAGAAGGACGCGCCACCGACATCATTCTTGTCCAATCGGGATTGGCTCCCCACACGAGCCACCGTTGGTGACGTGACTCTTCACTACCGCGCGCCGCCGCGCGTCGTGACGGCGGCAACCCGCACGGGGCCGCTGTTCGATCTTCGGGAAGAAGCGGGTGGGATGCATGGTGCCGGGTGGACTTTCCTGGCAGTGCCAGTCAACACCGAGCCCTATCGGTTGCGGCTGCATTGGGATTTGGCAGACATGCCGGCGGGGTCCCGCGGGATCTGGAGCTTCGGCGAGGGCGATGTCACCAAGGTCGCTCCGGCTGAGCAGCTCGTATCGAGCTTCTATTTCGCCGGGCCGGTGAAGAGCCATCCGGTGAAGCCGGAGGGCCGTTTCGCGATGTACTGGCTGTCGGACCCGCCGTTCGACGTCAACGCCGCGGCCGGGATGATCCAGAAGCTGTTCGAGTACATGTCGGGATTCTTCCACGATGACGGTGGCTCGTACCGTGTGTTCATGCGCAAGACCCTGGCCAACGGCGGTGGGACTGCATTGACGCGCTCGTTCATGTTTGGTTATAGCGCGAACAAGCCGCCGACTGTGGAAGGTCTGGAGGGTTTGATTGCGCACGAGATGGTGCACAACTGGCCATCACTTGCCGGCGATCACGCGGATACCTCGTGGTATGCGGAAGGTTCCGCCGAGTATTACTCGGTTTTGTTGTCTTACCGGGCTGGGCTCATCACGCCGGACGAATTCATGAAGCGCGTGAATGAGCATGCCGCCGGTTACTACCTCAATCCGCTGCAGAACCTGAGTAATCGGGGCGCCGACGCGATCTATTGGAAAGATTCGCGCGCGGGTCATGTGCCTTATGGTCGGGGGTTCATGTACCTGGCGGCGGTTGACGCGCGGGTGCGCGCAAAGTCGAAGGGCAAACGCAGTCTCGACGATCTCGAGTTGAAGGTACTCGAGGATACCCGCGCGGGTCAGCAGGGTAAGGGTAAGGAGCCTACGCCTGACGACTGGAAGGCGTTGGTCACCAAGGAGTTGGGAACGAGCGGTGGCAAGACCTATGAAGACATGGTTGCCGGTAAGAGCATCGTGCTGCCGCCCAATACGTTTGGGCCGTGCTTCCGTCCGGTGAAGCGGGAAATCGGGCGGCCACTGGAGCCCGGGTTTGATGTCAGCTCGCTCAGCGGACCGAAGCGGGTGATCAAAGGGCTGGTCACCGGCTCGCCTGCTGCCCAGGCGGGTTTGTTGGACGGGGATGAAGTGATCGAAGCGCCGGATCTCGGCGATCCGACGTTCAAGGATGCCGACAAGCCATTGGTTATGAAGATTCGCCGTGGTGGCGAGGAGCGCTCGATCAGCTTCGTCCCGCAGGGTAAACCCGTGATGGGTTACCAGTGGGAGCGCAATAAAAAGGTCAGCGACGCCGATTGCAAGGTTTGAGGG
>DAITMW010000459.1:0-4545 GCA_036834945.1 Steroidobacteraceae bacterium | reverse complement strand
GAGCCAGTTGACGCTTGACGAGCAACGCCAGGGGAACGGTGAAGAAAAAGTGTGACATGAAGCCGCCGATCACTACCGCGGGGTCATAGTAGTTGGGATGGCTGCTGGAAACGACCATGATTGCCGCGTGCATCACGATCCAGGCGATCACTGCATAGAACAGCGCGACCAGGGTCGCTTCATAGCCTCGCTCGCGGAAGAATGGCCAAAGCCAGGCAAACAGCACGCCCCACGCCAGGGAGAAGAAAAAGTGGATGCCAATGCCGATGAGATACGCCGCCCAGCCGAGCGACACCTGCACCTCCTTGCCGAACACCAGGCCGGTTGCGTTGCGCGCGATGCCGGACAGCGGCATCTGGTGTTGCACCCCTACCCAGACGACCGCCTCGTAGATCCAGACGACCACTCCTCCGACGAGGCCGCCGATCAAGCCGGCGCGCAGGGCGCGCGTTCGAACCACATCGTCCATCATGTGTGTATGACTCCACCTACATGCCCCACTTCCGTATGGTACGGGGGGCGGGTGGTTTGTCGCTAGCGCTCGTGGAGAGAAAGCGAATCGAGCGGAATCATGATGGTCGGTGAATCATCATCCTCAGCAAGCGGCGGGATCTCCATCGTTTCCGCCGTCATGCTCGAGCCCGCGAACGGCTCTCGTGAATACAACCGGTGCAACGCCGCAGGCGCCTCGATCGGCTCGCTGAAGTAGAAACCCTGCCCATAGTCACAACCCATTGCTTGAAGCGCGGTGGCGGCGGCTTCGGACTCGATGACTTCGGCGATCGCGGTGAGTCGCAGGCTGCGGGCCATCTGGACCATCGCCGCGGTCAGACCGGTCGTGGCCTGGTCAGGTCCGGTCTGATTCACCAGCGGCCGGTCGATCTTGACGAAGTCGAAGGGAAACAGTTGCAGATGGCTCAACGAGGAATAGCCGGTACCGAAATCATCGAGCATCAGCTGCAAGCCCATGCCATGGAGCCTGTCCAGGGTTTCGCGGGCGGCGGCGACGTTGCTCAGCAGAGCCGCCTCCGTCAACTCGAACTTCAGCACACTGGCGGGCAGACCCAGCTCATTCACGCAGCGGGCGATGTAATCGCCCAACCCGGGGTCGCGCAAGGTCACCGGTGAGAGGTTGATACTGATGTAGAAATCCTGGCCCTCCGGCAGGCGCCGGCGCCAGTCGCTCGCGAGGCGGCACACCCTCAGGATGACCCATCTTGCGATGGGTCCCATCAGGCCCGAGTCCTCGGCAATTCCCAGAAACCGCTCCGGAGTCAGCACTCCTTCCACGGGATGGTACCAACGCAACAGGGCCTCGGCTCCGATCATCACGCGGGTGCGCAAGTCCACGATCGGTTGAAACAACAGCTGCAGCTCGTGTTTCTGCAAGGCAATGTGCAGGTCGGCCTCCAGGCTCACGAGGGTTGCGGCCTGCCCGGCCATGTTGGGCGCGTAAACGATGATCTTGTGTGGTTGCTCCCGCGTAGCGACGGTGAGTGCCAGGTCCGCCTCGCGCATCACGTCCTCGACACGCTGCTGCCCGGACTCCGCGAAAGTGATGCCGATCGTTGCCGAGACGAGCACCTTCTGGCGACGCAGCTCGAACGGCGACTGCAACGTCTGTTGCAGCTGCCCGGCGAGCTCGAGAACCGCCTCGGTGGACGGGCTATCGGGCAACAGGAGAGCGAGTTGGTCCTCACTCCAGCGCGCCAGCACTCCGCCAAAGGCCGCGGTCGGGCCCTCGAAATCGCGTGCCGCCTGCACCATGAGCTCATCGCCTGCCGTGTGGCCCAACATGTCGCTGATGACCTTGAAACGGGAAACGCCCACCAGGGCGACGGCGATGCGCTGGCTGCGGCGCGTGCGCAAATCGCGCAGAGCGCGATCGAGCCGGTCCATGAAGAAGCGCCGATTGGGCAGGCCGGTGAAGGCGTCATGGAACCTCGCATGATCGAACGTCTCCTGCAGGCTCAGCCGCTGCTGCATCTCCCGGGCCAGATCCTGGTTGACCGAATGCAGGCGCTTGCGGGACTGCTCCAGTTTGCCCTGTGCGCGCTGCAGGGCGTGCGCCAGATCGTGCACCCCAAAGGCAAACATCCACGCGAGGAACACCAACAATCCGATTTCCGACGCCAGCTGTGCCGGAGAATACCAGCCATCGCGCGGTCGCAGAGCGAGTCGCAGGTAGCTGCCCGGAAGCGCCGCATTGAACCCGGGCGGGAGGTGGATGGGCGCAGCGACCGCATCGGCCACCGGTTGCGCGTCCGAGGAGACGAAAGCTCTCGAGCGTGCGCTGCGCGGCTCGATCTGGTCGAGCTCGAAGTCATATCCCATGTTGACCAGACGCCCGAGACGCGCGGGAGCAATCAAGGCGTCGAGATTGGCATACGTGACCGACCATTCCGGCGCCATCACGTCCCCTCGCTCGAATACGGGCGTTCGGGCGGCAACGAGCCATTCACTGCCCTGGCGGATCGGGCCTAAAATCGTGGGCTGTGTGGCCTGTTCGGAATCCAACGCCGCCCACTCTCCGGCAATAGCCGTCGCGAGCGCGGCGTCGGCAGGTCTCGCGGCAAGCACTTTGTCATCGGATCCCAACCAGAAGGCACCCGGGGCCAGGGGATGGCGGCCGCCGCTACCCTCGGCCGCTTGTCTGCGGGAAAACGCTGCAAGCGCCCTCAGTTGAGGCTCGATCTTTCCGACCAGCTGCGCGGCAAGTCCCGCAGCCTGCTCGCGCGCGCGCACTTCGTGATGCTGCACGCTGAGCCAGATCAGACGACTGCCAGCGCCGAGGGTCACCGCGAGCACTGCTATGGTCAACAGCCAACCTGATCCGGCCTTGCGAAGGCGGCGTATCACGGCTTGCCCGCCAGCGATCCGAGCCGGATCATGAAGCTCAAAGTCACCGTCACCCGCCTCGAGACGGGGAAGACCCGGTCGTCATGCCCCCCCGAAAGCTGCAGGTAGTCCGCCGTCAGTGTGACATCGGTCCGGCGTGCGAAGGTCCTGGATGCGCCGACAAATCCCTCTTTCAGGACGTGGCCGGGAGTGACAATCCCGAGCGTGAAGATGGTCGGCGAGGCCCGACCGTAAGTGCCGCCGGCCAGCAGGTTCACGACGGGGCTGTAGCGGTCGAAACGGACCGTAGTCAGGTGCGTGCCCAGATTGCCCCCTACCGAGTCCGCGCGGGATACCGAGGTCATCCAATGTTGTGTCCAAAGATAGGAGATGGCGATCTTCGGCAGGTTGCCGTGCGTCGTCTCGACATCGATGCGCCGGGCCTCCAGCTGTACGGACAGTCGGCGGAAGTAGGTTCCCGTAACCCCCGCTGCCTCGATGTGGTAATGAAGGGCTTTGGGCCCATCATCGCCCGCTCCTTCGTGGGCTTCCGCGGAAAAGGTATAACGTCCATCACCCAACTGGCGCGTGAGTGAGCCGCTGACGGAACCGAACGTCCACTGGGCGTCGCCCAGCTTCTGGTGCTCGGCGCCGAGGGTCACCAGCGAGTCGGCGTCGAAATTATGGAGCCAGCCGACCGACCCGCCGCCGCCGCCGGAGGTACCTGTCAGGGTCGAGCCACTCCCTATGACTGAAATGCGGTCCATCGACGTCGAGGTCGCGGCCGACACGACGCACGGCGCAAGAAGGCCCAGCACCGCCGTAACCCGTCGTGTAGTCATCGACTTGGCCTCAATACCGTGACGCGCCGCGTCGAGCCCACTCCGTATGGGTCGTTCGCTTCGGCGCGAGCCACTGGCACCAGCGCCACAGCGATGACCCGGTGCTCCTCTCCGGGCAGGACGATCGCCGAGCTGGTCACCTGAAACAATCGGGGCCCGATCTCGATGTGCTGTTTGCTCCGCCCCGACAGACCGGGCTCCCACCAGGGCGCCGCATTCTGGGGCAGCGGTAACGCGCGACTGGCGTCCATGCCGACCTGCAGCTCGCCGAACAGGACGGTCGCCGGCTTGTTGAATGTCAGGATACGCCCGTGGCGGTCGATCAGGAGGGAGGCATACTCCGACGTGTCGAGGACCGTCCTGGCATGGACCAGCTCCGTGAGGTCATGAAGCGTCAGTAGAGCGAGCCGTCGCCCCTTGTGTGCGATGTGGATGACCCGTACCTCGCACATCTGAATGCGGTCTCCGACATGGAGGGTGATCCGCGGCACCGAGCCGTCATTGCCGGTAACGAGCTCCTGCACCATTTCAGGATACGAGAAGCGCAATGCGTCGAAGAGTTTGCAGCTCTCCGGGACCGGCATCTCGCATTCCAACAGCACCTGGGCACGCTCACTCGCGGCCACGATGAGCAAGGTGTCCGGATCAGCCAGCAGCACCGGCACCGGCAACCGTTCGATCAACGCGGCCCACAATGACTGCGCCCGCTCCATCTCGGCCTGCGCCAGCGCCGTGCGCATATTGAGCCGATCGAACAGGCTGCCGAGATATTCCGCGGCAAAAGCACATGCAAACAGCAACACGGCGAAGACTTCCAGGAATACGACATAGGTCGATGGTGCGTAGAAGCCCATGAAGGAAGCCT
>DAITMW010000458.1:0-4553 GCA_036834945.1 Steroidobacteraceae bacterium | reverse complement strand
CGGCCACGATGGATGCCGATCGATGGATCGCCCGATCCAGGCCGCCTGTTGGTAAGTTGGATCGCCAAGCTCCTTCAGCGTGTCCAGCAGCGTGGCACGCCTCTCGGGATGCTGTAAGTCTCTCCAACCCTCGGGCACGATCATACTCATCGGATCCACTGCGCTGCCGGGCTGCGCCCGTCCACTGCATCTTGGGACTGCCGCGCTGCCGATGCTCACACATGTACACCCTATCGCCTCGATAACGAACACATCTGCGAGTTGGATGCGGCGATCCAAGGATACCTCGAGCCGCAGACAGACGCAGAAGCGCCGCCCGACGATTGCCATGGCACCAACGCTTCGGGCGGAGTTGGTCTCCTGGGATCGGGACAGCGACAGCGGGAATTCTCTTCATGAGGCATCCGAGAGGCAGGCAGCCGCACCCTTTCGGCGCTACAAACATCGGCGCCCGCAATTCTCGAGAAGCGTGGTGGAGGTGTTGGAGGAGCTCTATTGCGAGCTCAGAGCATTGCTGAAGCGGCCCGTCAAGGGCACGTAGGGATATGGAGCAGCCGTTGCCCGATGACCCCGCCTGCGTGCAGTGGCGTGGCAAATGAGGTAACCGGGCTCTGCAACTACCTGAGATTGGAGCGGGAAACGAGACTCGAACTCGCGACCCCGACCTTGGCAAGGTCGTGCTCTACCAACTGAGCTATTCCCGCGTCTTCGTGCAAAGCAGGGGCGCGATTGTAGGTCCATGCCCCGCGAAGTCAAGGCCATGTCTCATCGCTTGAGCTCAGGCCAGGCCGCACGCAGATAGGCTACCATGGAATAGAGCGTCGCGGCTGCGGCAAGTTCGGTGAGAACCACCCCGAGCCAATAGATCGGCAGCCCCAGCAGATCCCAGCGATAGAGCATCATGGACAGCCCGACGATCTGCAGAATCGTCTTGTACTTGCCGAGCTGGGATACGGCGACCTTGCGGCGCTGACCAATCTCCGCCATCCATTCGCGCAGGGCCGAGATCGTGATCTCGCGGCCGATGATGACCACCGCCGTCAGCACGATCAGGGGACGCGGGTCCTTGCTCACCAGCAAAACCAGAGCCACGGCGACGATGAGCTTGTCCGCGACGGGATCGAGAAATGCCCCCAGGCGCGAGGTCTGCCCCAGCCGGCGCGCCAGGTAGCCATCGAGCGAATCCGTGATCCCCGCGGCGGCGAAGAGCAGTCCCGCGGCGGGATCCGCCCAGGAATACGGCATGAAAAAGAGCAGCACGATGAGCGGAATCGCGGCGATGCGAATCCACGTCAGGGTGTTCGGCACATTCCAGAGCATCGTCGAATCAGGCGACCCGCGCGCAAGGCAGGTTTCGGTGCGGTCGGGCGAGGTCGGGTGACACGTGGGTAGCTGATCCTAGGAGCCGGGATGGAGGTGATCATAAAGGCTTCGCGCGAGCGATGCCCCGATTCCCGGCACCTGCTCGAAGTCCGCCACCCCGGCGCGCATCACTCCCTGCAGTCCCCCGAAGTGCTTCAGGAGCTGGCGCCGCTTGGCCGGGCCGAGTCCCGGAATCACCTCGAGCACGGACTCGTTATAGCGGCGGGCGCGTTTGCGCCGGTGGCCTGTGATCGCGAACCGGTGCGCCTCGTCGCGAACCCTTTGGACCAGGCGTGATGCCGGCGAGTGCGCCTCGGGGATCCGGGGCGCCGCCGCCCCATGGACGAACAAGCGCTCCTGGCCGGGCTTGCGATCGGGCCCCTTGGCGACGCCGACCAGGGTGACGTCCCCGAAGCCGAGGCCCTCGAGGGCATCGTGAACCTGGCCGATCTGGCCCAGGCCGCCGTCGATGAGCAGCAAGTCGGGCGCCGGAACCTCCCCTGCCTTGATCCGCGTGTAACGCCTCTCCAGCGCCTGGTGGAGCGCGCCGTAGTCATCGCCGGGTGTGATTCCGGTGATGTTGAATCGCCGATATTCCTTCTTGAGCGGACCTTCAGGCCCAAACACCACGCACGAGGCCACGGTGCCCTCGCCGCCCGTGTGGCTGATGTCGAAGCATTCGATCCGGCTCGGCGGCTCCGGCAGATCGAGCTCCTCGGCGAGCGCCTGGAGCATCTCCTCCATGCCCTGCTTCTGTGACAGGCGCATGCGCAGACCCTGCGTTGCATTCTCCTGCGTCATCTCAACCCATCGAACGCCCAGGCCGCGCACGGGGCAGCGGACTTCAACGGCGTGATTCGCACGGGTTGCGAGTGCCTGCGCGAGGGAATCGGCGTCGTCGAGCTTCCGACCGACAAACACCTCGGGCGGCGGGTCCTGTGACGCGTAGTACTGCATGACGAAAGAGGCCAACGCCTCTTCCGGCTCTGCAAGGGCAGCCCGCGGAAAATAACTGGAGGTCCCGAGATTACGACCGCCCCGCACGAGCATCACACTCACCGCGTATTCGCCCGGCTCGCCAACGATGGCAAACACGTCGACGTCCCGCTCGCCTTCGGCGGTCACGATTTGCTGTGCCTGGATGCGCTTGAGCGTTGCGAGCTGATCACGGATCCGCGCGGCCCGCTCGAACTCGAGCTTTCCGGCCGCCTCCTCCATGCGCGCCTGCAGCTGCGCGTTGACCTCGTCGCTGCGCCCCTCGAGCACCTTGACCGCCGCTTCGATGTCCTGTGCGTAATCCTCGCGGGAAATCAGGCCGACACAGGGCGCCGAGCAACGCCCGATCTGGTGTTGCAGGCACGGACGGCTGCGATTGGCAAAGAAGCTGTCACGACAATTGCGGATGCGGAATAGCTTCTGCAGCTGGTTGAGACTGTCGCGCACCGCGCCCGCGTTGGGAAATGGGCCGAAGTAACGGCCGGGCGCGCTCCGCGAGCCGCGGTAGAAGGCCAGCCGCGGGAAGTCATGCCCCACCTCGAGATGGACGTATGGAAAGCTCTTGTCGTCGCGCAGGACGATGTTGAAGCGCGGCTTGTGCGCCTTGATGAGGTTGTATTCCAGCAGTAGCGCTTCGGCCTCGGAGTTGGTGACCGTGACCTCGATTCGCGCGATCTGCTGGACCAGCGCCTGGATTTTTGGAACGACGTTGCTGGGATTGAAGTACGTCGTGACGCGATCACGCAGGCTTTTTGCTTTACCGACGTAAAGCAGCTCCCCGTCCGCATCGAACATGCGGTACACACCGGGCCGCTTCGGCAGCGACGCCGTGTATTCCTTGTGATCGAACTGGCCCATCCACCTACAACCCCGCCACCTCGCAGGCACGCTTGACGACCTTCTTGAACATGGGCTCCGTCAGCACCTTGGTCGAGGTGTTGTAGCGACTGCAATGATACGAGTCGATCAGAATCCGTCCCTCATCCAGGGAATGCTCGTTCCCGTGGCCGAACGGAAATTGACTCCGCTTCATCCCCAACGCCATCAGCACGGCATCATGAGCCACGCGGCCGAGAGCCAGGAGCACCTTGGCCCGCTTCAACTCTCCCAGCTCGACCTTGAGGTAGGCATTACAGGTCCGGATCTCCTCCGGTAGCGGCTTGTTCTCGGGCGGCACGCATTTCACCGCATTGGCGATCCGGGCGCCTTGCAGCTTCAACCCGTCATTCAACGACACCGATTCGGATGCTGTCGCAAGCCCGAGCTCGTAAAGCGTCTCGTACAGGAGGATTCCGGCGTAGTCACCCGTGAAGGGACGCCCAGTCCGGTTCGCACCGTGCATTCCCGGCGCCAGACCTACGAACACCAGCTTCGCCTCGGGGGGCCCGAACGAGGGCACCGGGCGCGCCCAGTAATCCGGGTAGCGCTCGTGTGTCTCGGCCAGAAACTCCGCCAGCCGCGGGCATCGCGTACAGGCGGGATCGTAGGAGTCCGTCCGCTTACCGGCGGGGGGCCGGACTCCCGGCGCACCCGCGCGCTTGGGGCGACCCTCAGTCATCCATGTGCCGGATGATGGCGGACGCGAATCCCGAGCAACTCATCAACGTAGCTCCCGGAATGAGCCGCTGCAGATCCTCTTCCACGTTTTTGCGAGCGGCGAGTTCACGCTTGGGCGCCTTGATAGCCTCACGCAATCGGGCGAGATCGTACGTCAGCTCTTTGTTCGCGATCGTGTTCGTCACGCCCTTGATGATCAGGTCGGCCGCCTCGGTCCACTTCAGATATCGCAACATCATCTCCGACGAGAGGATGAGCGAACCCGGGTTGACGCGGTCCTTACCCGCGAAACCGGGGGCGGTCCCGTGAGTAGCTTCAAACACCGCAAGGCCGTCACCGATGTTTCCGCCGGGTGCGATGCCGATACCGCCAACCTGGGCGGCGAGCGCATCAGACACGTAGTCGCCGTTCAGATTCAGCGTCGCAATGACGTCGTATTCCTCAGGGCGGAGCAACACCTGCTGGAGGAAGTTGTCGGCGATCACGTCCTTCACCACGATCGCCTTACCGGTGAGCGGGTTCGGGAAAGACAGCCACGGACCACCATCGAGCTCCCTGGCGCCGAACTCCTCCTTCGCAAGCTGGTAGCCCCAGTTGCGGAAGGCGCCTTCCGTGAACTTCATGATGTTGCCCTTGTG
>DAITMW010000457.1:0-4573 GCA_036834945.1 Steroidobacteraceae bacterium | reverse complement strand
GGCGTCCGGTCACGGCCGAGGCGATCGACCCAGGTCGAGGGCCACGACAGCTCGTCCCAGGTGAATCCCGAGGCATGAACCTGAACGAGGACATCGCCGTAGTTCGCGCCCGAGAGGCTGGCGAGCCGCGCGCCCTGCGGTTCGGGACGCTCCACCAGCTTCATCCCAGCCCTTCCCGCGGCCTGATCCGCCACGACGATCGCCTTCATGATTTTCTCCTCGGTCAGTTGCCAAACCCTAGCCGGGTACTCCTCCCGTCGAGAACACTCGAAAGGGTAAATCTGCTCGGACGACTCGGGCCCATCGTTGCGGCACTTCGCAGCCGCTCGCGGGCGAGCTCACCAACAATTCACTCTTATGAGTGACTCTGTAAAAAACATTTAGCCGTAGCCTTGGTTCCAACCGTTGCAACACGTTTGCTCCACTCCATGACACGAGGAATCGCCAAAAATGCTCGAACAGAATTCACCCGCGGTCGTCTCACGACGCAGCATGATTTTTCAGGGTGCTGGCCTGCTGAGCGCCAGCGCCGTCGCCATGTTGGCCGGGGATCCGGCACGCGCGGCGCGACAACCCGGTCGCCATGACGCCGCCCAGGACGTTGCAACACTCAATACCGCACTCGCGTTGGAGCACGAAGGGATCAACGCATACACCCTGGGAGCCAAGTCCAATCTCCTCGAGAAACCGGTGTTGACCCTGGCAATAAAATTCCAGAGCGATCACAAGGCGCACCGCGACCGACTGATCTCGGTCATTCAGACACTGGGCGGCACGCCTGTCCAGGAGAAGACACTGGAGGAATATGCAAAGGAATTGGACGTCGCGAAATTGAAAAGCCAGGCCGACGTCCTCGACTTCGCGGCAGGACTCGAACGCGGTGCGGCGAACGCCTACCTGGGGATTCTGCCGTCCTTCTCTGATCGGCAGTTGTCAAAACTGACCGGACAGCTCGCAAACGACGAGCGGGAGCATTTTACGATATTGACCCAGGCACTAGGCCGCCCCCTCCCTGCGCCTTTGAGCTTCGGCGTATGAGAGCAGGGTGGTGGCTCTCTCTTACGGCAGTCAGCTGGAGTGTGATGGCCGCGGCACACGCCACCGGGATGACCGGGGACGCCGCTCGCGGCAAGGCGTTATACGAGTCGCGGTGTACGGCCTGCCATTCGCTCGATCGTTCTCGGATAGGTCCCGCGCATCGCGGTGTGTTCGGTCGTCACGCTGCCAGTGTCCGTGACTTCAACTACTCCCCTGCATTGAGACAGAGTCGTGTGACCTGGACACCGCAAAACCTCGACCGGTGGCTCACCAATCCGGAGGCCTTCATCCCGGGGCAGAAAATGGGCTATTCCGTTCCCGATCCACAGGATCGCGCCGACATCATTGCCTTTCTGGCCAGCCCTGAAGCGAGGTGACGCGCTACGACGCTGCCTAATAATCCATAAACCCACGAATACGCGCAATGCTGACTGCGTGCGCACGATCTCGGGCCTGGAGTTTGGCCAGTATGTTCTTCATGCGCGTCTTGATGGTTTCCTCCGACACGTTCAAGGCTTTGCCGATCCGGCGGTTCTGATTTCCCCGGGAGACGAGCTTCAGTACATCGATATCGCGCTCGCTCAATCTTTCCATACCAACGTGCTGGGCAAGCTCCTGAGCCACTTCCGTGGCGAAGATTCTTCGCCCTGAAGAGGCGCTGCGAATGGCCCCCAGGATCGCGGTGCCTGTTGCCGTTTTCAGCAAATAAGACATCGCTCCCGCCGCGAGCGCCCGGGACACCCTTGCGTCCCCCGAATAGGTAGTCAACACAACGATTGGCATGCTGGGATCCTCCCGGTGGATGAGGTCGATGGCTTCGACCCCATCCATCCTGGGCATCTGCAGATCCATGAGAATGACGTTGGGCCGCACCGTACGACATGCATTGACGGCTTCCGCGCCATCACCTGCCTCCGCCACGACGCTCATATCCGGTTGTTGATCGATGATCGCGTGAAGTCCCTCGCGCATGGCCGGATGATCATCGGCGATCAGAACACGTATGTGTGCGGTCTCACTGTTCATGACATGCCTCACGAAGGGAAAACATTTCTATGGGCGCAACTGCTCGGAAACAAACGGCGAGCAATTTTCGATGGCCACATCCTTGCTGATGAGCTCCCAGAGGAAGTATCTGGCGCCTTGGTCCAGGTACTGAACCCCTGACATCTCCAGAGTCAACTGACGCGGATGGGCCAGTTCCTGCGCGCATTGCCGTTGCAACTCCTCAACCCATATGCCGGCGAGCCGGCCTTCGAGCCGCAGCAGGCAGTGTCCCTCGTCAGGGTATAGCGTTGTGATTTTCAACACGGCTGTGGTGTCCCGGTGAAGATGTCCGATGGAGTCGTGCGCAATGGCCGCCTGGTCGGTTCTTGGAGTTGCAATCCCCGTACCAAGGTGAGATTGGCGGCAACCCCTTGAATTCAGGGGACATTGAGACGGCGGGTGCAGCCGGGATATCGCGGCTGCGAGATATCGCGGCCAGCGACGTGATATCTCGCGGGCGCGGCTAGGGTGCGGGGGTGCGGACGATACCCAGCTTCTTCATGCGACTGCGCAGCGTGCTTGGATTGATCTTCAGGATCTCAGCAGCCCCATTCGAACCTTCGACGGTCCAGTGCGTCTTCCCAAGCACTGCGATAATGTGCAGACGCTCGATTTCCTCCAGCGAGCACGCTGCCGCGGTCAAATGCTCATCGATGTCCGTTGGGCCGCCCGCCGCCGTGAGATTCGGTTCCGGAGTCCTGGAGGCGCTTTGGGTGCCGGCAAAGGTCTGTTCGTCCAGGCTCAGAAGCTCGCCGCTGGCGAGCACCACGCCGCGCTCGATCAGGTTCTGCAATTCCCGCACATTGCCGGGCCAGTCGTAGCCCAACATGCGTTGCATCGTTTCACGTGTGATACCCCTTACGGCCTTGCCAGTCCTCTGCGCCGTGCCCTCGAGGAAATAAGCGGCAAGCTGCGGGATGTCTGCACGCCGCTCGCGCAACGCAGGGACGCGCAGCGGGATCACATTCAGCCGATAATAGAGATCGGCGCGGAAGCGACCCTCGCGGACGCCATCTGCGAGATTGCGATTCGTGGCGGCTATGACCCGTACATCGACGCGCCGGGTCTCGCTGCTGCCCACAGGCTCGAATTCCCGCTCTTGCAGCACACGCAGCAGCTTGACTTGGGTGTCCATGGGTAGCTCGCTGACTTCATCCAGAAACAGGGTGCCACCGTCGGCCAATTCGAAGCGACCGATGCGACGCGAGAGTGCACCGGTAAACGCGCCCTTGACGTGTCCGAAGAGCTCACTCTCGACCAGGCCGGCGGAGATGGCGCCACAGTTGACCTTGACCAACGGGCGCGTGCGGCGCGCTCCGCGATTGTGGATCGCGCGCGCTATCAACTCCTTGCCCGTGCCGGTCTCGCCCGTTATCAGAACTGTGGCGTCCGAGGCTGCGACCTGATCGACCTGGCGCAGAACATCCATCAGGACACGATGTCCGCCAACGATCTCATCGAAGTTGTGCTCGGCACGGATCTCTTCCTGAAGATAGGTATTCTCGTCCTGGAGTCGCGCCTTGAGTGAGGAAATCTCCTCGAAGGCCAGCATGTTGGAGACGGCGAGCGCAATCTGGCCGCCGAGCGACTCGAGAAACGTGGCGTCATTCTGCCCATAACGCTCCGCCACCCGGCTGGCAATGGTGACCGTGCCGATGCACTTGTCGGCCATCAGTAACGGAACCGTGCACGCGGACCTGATGCCCTCATCGAACAGCCAATCCTCCGTGAGAAATGTTCGCTCGACGCCGAGATTCCTGCGCAGTAGCGTTTGGCGATGATCAAACACCCAACCAATGTGGCTATCGGTACGATCCGCCGTCTGTCCGACCCCAGGACGTGTGGCCTTCACCCGACCGTGCTGGGCGCGCAGGCGCAGCGTATCGGTGTCGTGCTCGTAGACCGTCAACGACGCCAGATCGAACGGCATGATGCGTTCGAGAGATTCCCCCAGGGCATCGAGCAGTCGGTCCGGCGACAGACTCGATATGATCGCATTATTGATCTCGAGCAAGGCTCGCTCGTGAAATTCAGCCCGCCGGCGCTGCAACTCGGCGCACGCACGTGCCGCGAGGATGATCAGAGCTGCAATGTCGTTATCCGAGGGATACATGGGCTCGGTGTGTAGAACCGCGATATTCCCAAGGACCTTGCCCGTCTCCGTGATCATCGGCACGCCGATGTAGCTCTCGGCCTTCATCTCGACCAGCAAGGGGTCGTCGGGATACATCTGCTGCAGACCGCTGCTGGCTGAGCAGTACTGACCGGCAAGGACCCGTTGGCAGGGAGTGCCGGCAACACGGTAGCTGAATCCGGCCCCGTAGTCCCCGCCTTCCCAGAACACTAACGTGCGCGACTCGGATACGCTCACCAGCTCGGCGACAAACGCGTATTTTGCGTGCATTGCCTCAGCGGCATGGCGTGCAAGCGAGCGAAAGAATTCATCGCCGGTTGCGGCAGCCGTACCCTCGGCAAGGAGCCAGAGCAA
>DAITMW010000456.1:0-4591 GCA_036834945.1 Steroidobacteraceae bacterium | reverse complement strand
GGCCGAATCCGCCGTAGCCCGACCCCCATCCCGAGCCACGATTGCGACCACCCGCCATGCCACCCATTCCCGGCCCAATCACCGCTCCTCCCAACATCGTGATGAGCAAGCCGATCAGCGCGGCAATGATTGCAACGAAGAGTGCCCCCGACACCAGCCACGCAAGGTAGCCAAGGACTCCCCCGGCCACGAGACCGCCGGGAACTCTGCCCAGAATCGAACGCAGAATTCCGCTCAGGAAGAAGGCGAACACCAGGCCCACTAGCGCGTAATGCCGTAGCTCAGCACCGCCCTGGGATGTTTGGGCAGCTGGCTCTGGCAACGGCTCTCCTGCGACGACGGTCATCATCCGATCGACGCCTTCGCGGATGCCACCGGCGAAATCGCCCCGGCGTATGCGCGGGATGACGGTCTCGGTCAGAATCCTGTTGGTCGTGGCATCGGTGAGCACGCCTTCCAGGCCGTAGCCGACTTCAATGCGCAAGGCCCGATCGTTTTTGGCAACGATCAGAATGGCTCCGTCATCGATTCCCTTGCGACCCAGCTTCCATTGCTCGGCTACCCGAATGCTGTATTGCTCGATGGTTTCGGGTTGCGTGGTGGGCACGATGAGTACCGCGAGTTGGCTGCCCTTGCGCATCTCGAAGTCACGAAGCGTCTCCACCAGCGCCTGCACCTGGGTTGGCGTCAAGGTCGCGGTCAAGTCGGTTACGCGGGAAGAGAGCGGCGGTACGCTGATCTCGGCGTGGACCGCTGCACCGCCCGCGAGGATCCAGGTCAGAGCGAGCAGCCGAAGGACGCCCACCACGGTAAATGACCCTTCAGGGATGCGGGACCGAGACGGCGTCGGGGGCCGGTGAAAAATCGACTACGGGAGGCTTGGTGATCGCTGCCTCGTTCTCGACCGCGAAGTTCGCCTTGGCCTTGTAGCCGAACATCATCGAAGTCAGATTCGAAGGAAACGAGCGCACGGTGACGTTGTAGTCCTGCACCGCCCGGATATAGCGGTTGCGTGCCACGGTGATCCGGTTTTCCGTACCTTCCAGTTGTGCCTGCAGGTCGCGGAAATTGGCATCGGATTTCAGTTGCGGGTAGCTTTCCGCGACGACCAGCAGCTTCGACAGGGCCGCGGATAGCTCGGCCTGGGCGGCCTGGAACCTGGCGAAGGCGGCCGGGTCGTTGACCAGCTCGGGCGTGGCCTGGATGCTGCCGACCTTGGCGCGTGCCTCCGTTACCGCAATCAGGACGCGCTGTTCCTGTTGCGCGTATCCCTTTACCGTGTTGACCAGGTTGGGTACCAGGTCGGCCCGGCGTTGGTATTGGTTCAGGACTTCGGACCAGGCGGCCTTGGCCTGCTCATCCTGCGATTGGATGGTGTTGTAGCCGCAGGCGCTGAGGAACACTACAGCCAGTGTAGACAGTCCAAGCGAAAGGGTACGCATTGCCTGGTTCTCCACGGTGGTTCTTTCCGGGTGGCATTCGCTTACCTGATCCGCACGACTCAACGACTACGGTTTCCAGCCGCCTCCCAGGGCTCTGAATGAGCTGACAGCGGCCCGTGCAGCCGCCTCACGGGTCGAGGCGAGATCGTCCTTTGCTATCAGCAATTGCCGGTCCGCGTCCAGCACATCCGTCAGCGGGATCACGCCGGTCTGGTAGGCCTGCTCGGAGAGGTCCTTGCCTCGCTGAAGAGAGGCAATCTCGCGGGAAACCTGTCTGCTGCGGACTTCCGATTGCGCCAACGTGTTGAATGCATTCTCGACTTCTTCCGTGGCACGCAGGACGGAGTGACGGTACTCAACCAGGGCTTCCGCATTCGCACCGCGGGCTTGCTTTACTTCCGCGTCGACCCGTCCGAAGTCGAAGAGGCGCCAGCGCAGGCCCGCCACGCCGACAGGTTGGAATGCTTTCTCCCGAAACAGGTCCGCAGGGCTGATCGCTTCACTGCCCAGCAACGCGGACAGCGAGACCTTGGGGTAGTACTCGGCGAGGGCCTGGCCTATCCGGGCATTGGAGGCGGCGAGTCGGCGTTCCGCGGCTACGATGTCAGGGCGGCGCCGCAGGAGATCGGCAGCGCTGAGGGCGTTGCCGATATCTGGAACCGCGGGGATGTCTGCCGGTGTTTTCAACTCGGCGGCGTATGCGCCTGGCTGTGCTCCCATCAACACGTCCAGGCGATTCAACTGGGCTTCGAGGATGATGTTGAGGGTGGGGAGGGTTGCCTGCGCCTGCGCGAGGAGTGCTTCGGCTTGCGCGAGCTCGCGATCGGAGGCGACGCCGGAATTCTTGCGCTGCAAGACCAGCGCGAGTAAGTGCTCGTCGGTGGCGATCTGGTCTTTCGCGAAAGCGATTCTGACCTGGGCTCCGCGGACTTGCATGTAGGCGTCGGCCGCTTCAGCCACGATCGAGACGCGCGTTCCCAAGCGCCCGGCTTCGGCGGCCTGCATTTCCGCACGTGCCGCTTGCGCGCCTCGTTTCAGGCCGCCAAACAGGTCGGTTTCCCAGGCTGCTCCTATGCCGAGGTCGAGATAGGTTTGGTCGCGATGAAATTCCGGAAACGCCGATCCGACACGACCCACCGGGCTGTCGAGCGATTGGCGCAACGAGTTGGTATTTCCCTCGAGATCGATGTTCGGTGCGCGTTTCGCCCCGGCTGCCTTCGCCGCCGCGCGAGCCTGCTCTACACGCGCGACCGATGCGGCGAGATCGAGGTTCTGGGCAAGAGCCCGCTCGATGATCCGCGTTAGCGCGGGATCGTTGAATCCCGTCCACCATGTATCGAGTGAAGGCGCCGCAGGGGCCGCTGTAGTGCGCGACTGAACCGCGGCAGCGTTGTGGTACGGCTGGAGCTCAATCGCTGGCCGCTGATACTTTGGCCCCACCGCGCAGCCTGCGGCCAGAAATAGAAGGGCTGCGGCTGTCGAGGGCACTTTGGGGTGCGAGGTTCGCATTGGAAGTTATTAATATCGTAACTCGTAACCTTGTGTCAAGCGAAACCTTCATTTAGGATGCCTCCTATGGAACCAGACGTGATCATCGACGCCACCGGGGTCTCGGGGCAGAGAGGTCCGGCGGATCACAAGCGCCGGCAGCAGATTCTTCAGGCCGCTGACCAGCATTTCCGGCTCTACGGTTATCGCAAGACCTCACTGGCCGACATTGCCAAGGCCATCGGGTTTTCAACGCCTTATCTGTACAAGTTCTTCGATTCCAAGCGCGCGCTCGGGGAGGCCATCTGCTCGCACTGCCTGAGCACGGCCCTCGCGGAGGTCGAGGAGTGGGTGGCGGCCACCCCGTCGCCGGTTGAGAAATTACGGCGTGTTTTCGTAGGCCTGGAGAATCGGGGCTGGCGTTTCCTGAACGAGGAGAAAAAAATCCACGACATCGTGCTGGTGTCGTTCGAGGAGCAGTGGGGCTCCAAGGAGCGTTTCAGGGAAGGCATCTTCCAGCTGGTCCGCGGGATCGTCCTGCTGGGGCGGGAGTCGGGTGAGTTCGAGCGCAAAACGCCGCTCGAGGAGACCTGCAGGGCCATCTCCAAGATGGCCGAAGTGTTCTTCAATCCCGTGCTCCTGGAGCAGGCTGGCAAGAGCCAGGAGGATGAAGCCCTCGCGGTGGCCAACGTGGTGGTCCGCTCTCTTACGGCCTAGCTTAGTGGATTCAGTTACGAATTACGAATTGACAAAATCGTCACTCGTAAGATAGCGTCCGCTCCAGTCCTTCTGGAGTGGGCCGTGATGCTGAACTGGAAATCCGTTGACGCTCTCGTAGCGACCGCCCTGCTGGCGCTTCTTGGGTCCGGCTGCAAGTCGGAAGTCAAACCTGACCCCCGCACGGAACCTCCCTTGGTTCGCGTCATGACTGTTGGGTTGGCACAGTCGGGGGAGCAGGCTTT
The DNA here is from genome assembly GCA_036834945.1 of Steroidobacteraceae bacterium. Classification (GTDB taxonomy): domain Bacteria; phylum Pseudomonadota; class Gammaproteobacteria; order Steroidobacterales; family Steroidobacteraceae; genus 13-2-20CM-66-19. Next base: position 699 of record DAITMW010000456.1, on the reverse strand, counting down.
CACAGGCGTTGTCACGGCCCGCGTGCAAAGCGATCTGGGTTTCCGGGTTCCCGGCAAGATCACCAGACGCTTTGTTGATATGGGGCAGGTGGTTCGTGCTGGTCAGCCTCTCATGCGAATCGACGTGACCGATCTCGCGCACGTCATTACTACGCAGACGCAGAATGTCGAGGCGGCGAAGGCAAAGGCGCAGCAGGCCTCAGCTGATGAAGCGCGGTATCGCGGCCTGGTGAGTACTGGCGCGGTGTCCGCCTCGACGTATGACCAATACAAAGCCAATGCCGAGGCCGCGCAGGCTCAACTGGCGGCGGTGGAGGCCCAGGCTCAAGTCGCGAAGGATGAAGGAGGCTATTCCCTTCTCATCGCCGACTCCGATGGTACTGTTGTCGAGACGCTGGCGGAGCCGGGTCAGGTGGTGGCCGCTGGCCAGACCGTCATCAAGCTGGCGCATGCGGGTCCCCGTGAAGCCGCCGTCAATTTGCCGGAAACCGTTCGTCCCGCTCTCGGCTCCCTGGTCCGCGCGAGCGTCTATGGCAGCAACGAGAGCGTGGAGGCTCGCCTGAGACAGCTCTCTGACGCGGCCGATCCAGCCACACGCACGTTCGAAGCCCGTTATGTGTTGGGTGGCGCGCAGGCGAAAGCGCAGCTCGGTGCGACCGTCACCATCCAACGTCAAGGGTCCGCAAAGCCGAGCGCCAT
>DAITMW010000455.1:0-4595 GCA_036834945.1 Steroidobacteraceae bacterium | reverse complement strand
CGGGCAAGGTGGCCGTCATCACCGGCGGCAGCAGTGGTATCGGACTGGCTACCGCTGATCAGTCGATTCGATCGGCCAGGAGCTGCTTCCCGCGCAACAGCGCTTCGAGAGCCAGCAGCCAGCTCTCGTAGTATCCCCGACAGGGATTGCGCGGATCTCCCTGCTCCGATTCGGCAATGAACGTGATCAGCTGCTGCTGGAACTCACTCCATTCGAACCGACCTTGTTCCGCAAGGCTGACCGCGATGGCAAATGCCCGCCGCTCCCACTCGTCGTGGAACACCATTTCGCCGCTCTTTCGTGGCAGTGCGCCAGGACCGGCCATTTCGGCGATCTCCGGCCGGGTCAGGCGTGCCTGGCTCACGACATCCTGGCCTTCTTCACGCCTATCATGGAATCCCGATCGATGAGTCTCACGAGCTGCTCCTCAGAGAGGTCCTGAGTGCCCGCAGGGCGTTCCGGAAGCACGAGATATCGAACCTCGGCGCTGCTGTCCCAAACGCGCACCTCAACACTTTCATCGAGCGTCGTACCAAACTCCGCCAGTATGCCGCGGGGATCGATTACCACGCGCGACCGATAGGCGGGGTCTTTGTACCAGGCCGGCGGAAGTCCGAGCACTGGCCAGGGATAACAGGAGCACAACGTGCACACGACGACGTTATGAACTTGCGGGGTGTTCTCGACGACGACCATGTGCTCACCCTGCAGTCCCCCGAAGCCCAGCTCGGCGATGGCAGCGGTCGCATGACTGAGCAGCCGTTGTTTGTACTGCGGATCCACCCAGGCGCGCGCTACAACCTTGGCACCATTCAAAGGGCCGAGATCATTCTCGTAAATATCGACGAGCTTATCGAGCGCGGCTTTGTCGACGATTCCTTTTGCGATCAACAGCGATTCAATCCTGGCGACCCGCTCGGCCAATGCCTGGGTCTGTTCCGCGGAGCGATCACTACGGTGATAGGGGCTGGCGGGCGCATCGTGATGGTCGTGCTCGCTCATGTTTGCTGTTGACCTGTGTGCTGCAACGGCTCCAGGTAGGACTCCCACAAGTCGATATAGACGCAGTCACGCCGGCTGACGTTATCGCCCCAGAGCTCCCGGGCTTCGAATCTGACGGTATATAACGGCTGAGGCTGTTCTCCTCGATCGTGAGCGTAGGTGTCGGGAAACACGTGACACCCATGGTGCGCTGTCACGACACCTTCTTTTCCCCGTACGTATCGGGCAAGCCGGGTGTGCCCGGTCGTCTCCATGTTCCGTGCGCGCACCCTGGCGCCGAGACCGAAAGCGGGCTTCGTTTGATTCTCATCGCGATTCGCGGCAATACCGCCCCGAATCAGCCCTTCGATCATTGCGGCGGTCGGCGCCGGGTGAGGCAGCGGCTTGAGCTGTGCGAGGCGGCCGGTTTCGATTTCCTCATCTGTCAGGTAGCCGAGGTCCTTCGCCATCGTCACTATCGCGGCAATCCAGTGCTCGTAATAGCTCGTCGCCAGGTAATCGAAGGAATTCATGCGCTCTATGGCATGACGGGCACGATCCACCGGCCCCAGAAACGCCAGCGACGCCATGTTCAGCGCGAAAATGCGCCTTTCCCATTCCGCATGAAAGACCGCGTTGCCCTCTTCCCGGAGGACGGGCCCGAAGCCGGTGATTCCGCCTAGATCGTGTATGCCGTTCATCTTGGGCGTTCTTCGTACAGCTGGGCCTCCAGCCGGCATGGTACTGCCTAATTTGTATCCTTCCTACCGCGCAGCGCAAGTGCTGACGCAATCCCCCCTGAAGTCCGTGCCCTCCGTAACCAAGCGCCGCGTCCGTGCGAATGCGGAAACACACTCGCCACCAAATGGCCCGTCGATCGGATGGTCGACGCAATATTGGATGAACACCGACGCGTTGATCACAAGGCTATCGACCAATGTGCAGCCCGTGCCGGCCAGCGCTGCCCGGGCCGCCTTGCTGAGAGCCATCGTCGCCGGCGGATGGATCTGCTGCTCAGTCGTGCTGCTGGGCCACTCACTGAGCCCGCGGCCCGATCTGTTGGCGGCGGTTCTGACGGGCGACTTCTGGGTCAAGATGCTCTATACCGCCTCGATAGCGGCCCTGGGCTTTGTAACGTTGGACCGCTCGAGCCGTCCCGAGCCGGATCGGATGCGGTCGGCGCGACTGCTTTGGCTGCCAGTCGGCCTTCTGTGCGCCCTGACCGCGGTACGTTTGACCCACTCCGCGGCGGTTTCGGTCGCTGGCTTCTGGTTGGGATCCAGCTGGTGGCAATGCCCCCTTTACATCACCGGCTTGTCGGCACCGGCCGTTGCGGCGCTCATGTTGACGTTAGCGCGTCTGGCGCCTGCGCGCCCGGCGCTGGCCGGAGCTGCGGCGGGTTTGGTCGGGGGAGCCACTGCCGCAACAGCCTATGCGCTCCACTGCGCGGAGACTTCGCCGGGATTCGTACTCGTCTGGTATTCGCTCGGCCTCGCCGCAACCAGCGCGGCGGGAGCGCTTCTCGGCTCGTGGGTGCTCCGTTGGTGATCTCGCCGTAACCCGGCAACAACGGCACGCGTATGTCATAGAAACCCTAGCGAAAGGATGGAAGCAATGTTCGGGCTCAACCGTTACGCCATGTCTCCCCTGCCCGTGCCGGCCGACTGGTATGCGATCCCACTGCGCCTGATCGTGGGCTACGGATTCTTCGCCCACGGTTTCGCGAAACTGGCTCGCGGCCCCGAACACTTTGGCGCGATCCTGCATGCGATCGGCCTGCCCGTCCCGGACCTCCTGAGTTGGGCGACGGTCCTCATCGAGCTCGTCGGCGGCCTCCTTATCCTGGTGGGTGCGCTCGTGCCGCTGGCCGCGGTGCCGATGATCTTCGTGCTGTTGGTTGCAATCATCACAGTACACCTGCCTAACGGATTCAGCTCAATCAAGCTCATGTCTTATGACGCGAGCGGCGCCCACTTCGGTCAGCCGGGCTATGAGACCGACCTTCTCTACCTGGCAGGGCTCGTGGCGCTCAGTATCGCCGGCGCGGGGCCGTTTTCACTCGACCGCTACCTGAAAACGCGACAAGGGACCGGCCGTTGCGTCGGCTGACGCGGCGGATCACTCTTCCGCAGTCGTGATCCTCACGGCATCTCAATCGCAGGCACTCTCCGAGCTACTGGCGCTGCTGTTGTGTGGCGAACAGTCCGCCGTACTCGCCTTCGCCCATCACGCCCACTGCCGAAGCTGGGAGGCTCGCGCGCGCGAGGACTTCACTCGAATTGAAGCCGATGAGGTACGCCACGCCGAATGGATACAACACTTGCAGGTCCGTCTGCCTCCCACCGCGTCAGACCCGCACCTCAGCCGGCAACTGAAACAGTTTTTTGCCCGTCTCGGCAGCCCCCGCCTCGGCGTTCACCTGGGTCGCATTGCAGCGCTCGATTCCGCGGTCTGTCTCATTCTGGGCAGTCTGCGGCGCACCAGCCTGCGCGGCGACCCCGTTTCCCATCTCTTTGAGAGCATTCACCACGATGAAGCGCGTCACGTCGCGATCGCCCGCTCCTATGCTCGCGCGCTGTGCCCGGCAAGCGATCTGTTGGAATGCGCCACTGAAACACGCGAGCAGCTCATCGGGATCCTGTCCTTGCGCGCACCGGCGCTGGATACACTGGGAGTCTGCCCGGACCGTCTCTTCAAGCGACTCCGCAACCTGCCGCGGGGTTTATTCCAGTGAGCGCGCCTCCGTCACGACGGAGCCCTCAGTGGTCGGCGTCAGCCGCATTGGCCGTTCGTGGCACGGGCATGGCGCTGCCGGGGGAACCCATCGCCACACAACAGCTCCTGGACCACATTGCCACACAGTTTGGCGTAGATGTCCGTCGCAGAGGGGCCACGTTGGCGCGCCTGCTGGGGATTGCACAACGCCACATCAGCCGTCCGCTCCTGCAACGCGTTGAAGGCACCCGGCCTGGTCACACGAACGCGGAGCTCGCCGCGCAAGCTGTGCTCCATGCACTCGATCGGGCCGGCGCCCAGGTTTGCGACCTCAGCTACCTGATCGCCCATACGGCAACACCAGGTCAACTCATTCCACCCAACGCCGCGCGCGTGGCCGAGCTGTTGGGTTATACCGGCCCTTACATGGAGATCCGACAGGCCTGCACCGGTTTCGCCAATGCCCTGGTGTTCGCCAGCGGCGTACTCGCCCACCCCCGGGCCGATCTCGTGGCCATCGTGGGATCGGAGACCGGATCGGTGTATTTCGACCCGCTGAGCGTGGCGACCGATCGAGGTCAACTCGTCAACCTAGTCCAGATGGGCGATGCGGCGGCAGCGGTGATCGTCGCCGCCGCGGGTCCTGGGGACTCGCGCATCACCGATCTCTTCTATGGTTGCCATCGCGAGCACCAGCCCCAGGGATTCCACCTGGTCGGCGCTGGGTCCGATGCTCCCGGAACGGGCTTGCCGCGATTCGAGCACAATTTTCGCAGCGTACGTCGTTACGGTCCCGGCCTTTTCGAGCAAGGCGTGGCGGCGGCCCGCTCGTTCGGCATCGAGCTGACAAACGTCGACTACATCATTCCACACCAGGCCAACGGACACATCAGCGCCAT
>DAITMW010000454.1:2138-4619 GCA_036834945.1 Steroidobacteraceae bacterium | reverse complement strand
CGGCGGCCCGGATGATGCTCGAGCAAGCTGCTGCTCAGTCGTGGGGGGTGCCCGTTAGCCAGGTGCACGCACTCAACCACGAGGTTGTTCACGAGGCCAGTGGGCGGAAGTTGGGTTACGGGGCACTGGCGTTGCGCGCTGCCAAGCTGCCGGTGCCGGCTCGGGCTTTGGTGCGCCTCAAGTCACCCGCGCAGTTCCGGTACATCGGCAAGGGGGAGACTCCTCTGGCTGATGGCTGGGACATCGCGACCGGCAAGGCTCAATACGGAATCGACGCGCGGGCCGATGGAATGGTGTTTGCCGTGATCGCGCGCTCGCCGGTACTCGGCGGGAAAATCGCGAGTGTCGATTCAACGGAAGCGGCGAAGATTCCTGGCGTTCTCAAGATCGTTCAGCTTCAGGCTTCCGCGGAGGGTGCGCAGTTTCATCCCCTGGCGGGAGTCGCGGTCATCGCAAGCGATACGTGGGTCGCCATCAAGGCCCGTAACGCGCTGAAGATCAAGTGGGAGGACGGTCCCAACGGCACGTACGATTCTCCGGCCTATCGTGCGGAGTTGGAGCAGGCTGCGCGAAAGGCGGGCAAAGTATTGCGCAGCGTGGGCGACTTCGATGGTGCGTTGGCCAAAGCATCCCGCAAGGTAGAAGCCGAGTACTACTTGCCACACATTGCGCACGCCACGATGGAGCCGCCGGCGGCGCTTGCGCGCATCGATAAGGGTCGCTGCGAAGTGTGGGCTCCTACTCAGGCACCGCAGGTCACGCGGGAAGACGTTGCCAAATATCTGGGTCTTTCACATGACAATGTGACGGTACATGTCACCCTTCTCGGGGGTGGGTTCGGTCGCAAGTCCAAGCCTGACTTCGCGATTGAAGCGGCGCTGCTGTCGCGGGAAATGGGCGGCCGGCCGGTCAAAGTGGTCTGGACTCGGGAGGATGACCTGCATCATGACTTCTTTCACACGGTTTCGGTGGAGCACCTGCAGGCGGGCTTGAATGAGCAAGGCAAGGTGACCGCGTGGCTGCATCGGAGCGTCGCCCCCAGCATCGGCTCAATATTCGGGCCGGATCCCAAGCATGAGCTGCCTTTCGAAGTGGGTATGGGGTTGATCAACCTCCCCTACGATATTCCCAATCTGCGTATCGAGAATCCCGAGGCGGCGGCTCACACGAGGATCGGTTGGTTTCGCTCGGTTTCAAACATACCCCACGCATTCGCGGTGCAGTCTTTCGTGGCGGAGCTCGCTGCGACGGCGAAGCGTGACCATCGGGAGTTTCTTCTGGAGCTCATAGGGTCGCCGCGCCGTATCGATCCTACGTCGCAAGGGGATACCTGGAATCATGGGGAGTCGCCGCAGCTTTATCCCGTCGACACGGGCCGCCTGCGGCGCGTGGTGGAGACGGCGACGCGCGAGGCCGGGTGGGGTCGCAAGATGAAACAGGGCACGGCTCTTGGGCTCGCGGCCCACTATAGCTTTGTGAGCTACACCGCGGTGGTCGTCGAGGTGGCGGTCAACCAGGCGGGAGAGCTAGCGATTCCTCGGGTCGACATTGCCTTCGACTGTGGACCTCAGGTCAATCCGGATCGGGTTCGCTCGCAGCTCGAGGGGGCTGTGGTGATGGGGTTGAGCCTTGCGTTGACAGGCGAGATCACGTTCAAACAGGGTCGTGCTGAGCAGGATAACTTTCACATGTACCAGGTGATGCGCATGGATGCGGCACCACGGGAAATACACGTGCATCTGCTGCCTTCGAATGATTGGTCGATGCCGCTTGGGGGTGCCGGAGAGCCGGGGGTGCCGCCGGTCGCGCCGGCTTTGGCTAATGCGATCTTTGCGGCTACGGGGCGGCGGATCCGCCAGTTGCCTATCAAGGATCAGTTGGCGGCGCCTCCGGGGGAAATGCCTGGGTCGTAGCGGGCCGTCAGCCCTCGCTGGATCGACCATCACAAACTAGAACCACTTCAACGCATGTCCGACGGCGATGAGGGTGCCGGCAACTCCCACAATCGTCACCAACGCACCGATGCCGGTCACGACGACCCAGCGTTTCGTCTGCTCTATTGACGTGTTCACCGACTCGATGGAGGTCCTGACCGTTTCGATGGTGATCTTCACCGTCTCGATGGTGATCTTCACCGTCTCGATGGACGTCTTGACCGACTCTATGGCCAGATCGACCACACCGAATCGCTTCGCGACATCGGTCTTGAAGGTGGATAGCTCGCTGGCGAGGCCTTTGAGGTCCTGGCGAATCTCACGCTGATCGGTCTTGAGCTCGAGGATATCGGCTCGCGTAAAGCTCAGATCCGATTCGATCTTGGCGACTCGTTCTTCCAACACGATGGGGCGCTCCCGGGCGGTGGCATACATGACACGGCGGTCCTTCGCGGAAAGGGGTTGGTTCCAGACGAGCGCAGGATAGGCGCAATGGGTTGAGTTAGGGAAGAGTGAATATCTGCCGGGTTTGCTTGATTTCTCGAGC
>DAITMW010000454.1:0-2038 GCA_036834945.1 Steroidobacteraceae bacterium | reverse complement strand
GTAATGGCCGTCGTGATGATCTCCTCGCGTCGATTGATCAACACCAGGACGAAGGTGCCCATGGCCACCAACAGCGCCATGCCGAGGGGAGCAGGTTTTGCGATGGCCAGGTAAACCAGGCACAGGGCAAAACTGATGAAGGTCGCGATCAGGCGCGAGAGCCCTGCCGAAAGGCTGGCTTGCCGCGCGTCGCGGAAGACAAAGGCGGCCGCAACGGCTGCCCACATACCTCCCAACAGGTCGTCATCCGGTGAGACGATCTTGTTGAGCACGTCGGTCATGAGCCAGTATGCTATGAGGCAGGCCAGGGCCATGCTGATGGAATACGCAAGATTATTGTCTTTCATGGTGCGGTGTCAGATGTTTTCGAGCTTCAAGACCTGCGCCGTAATAGCGCGAATGTGACGTGTGGCGGCCGCATCGTGCGCGAGGTCGATGCCGTATGTGGGAATGACCTGCTCGAGCCGCCGCAACCACCCTGCCCCCGCGAGCTCATCACTGAAACACTTTTCGAGAATCGCTATGGCAATGTGGGCCGCCGTGGACGCTCCAGGCGATGCCCCTAGCAAAGCGATGAGCGATTTGTCTTCACTTGCGATGAGCTCTGTGCCGAATTCCAGCACGCCGGACTGCCGGGACTCGGGCTTGATGATCTGTACCCGCTGGCCGGCGACGGCTTGCCGCCATTGCTGTCGGTCCGCCCGTGGAAAGAAGCTCTGCAGCATCGCGAATTGGTGTGCCGAGGTCTGCAACACCTGGCCGATCAGATATTCACTGAGAGGCCAGTTCTGGCGCGCGACGGCCAACATCGGGAGCACGTTGCCGGGCTCGATCGTGCGAAACAGGTCGGCGTAAGAGCCGTGCTTGAGAAATTTGCTGGAAAAGCCGGCATAAGGGCCGAATAGCAACGAGCGCTTGCCGTCGATGATGCGCGTGTCGAGATGCGGCACCGACATAGGCGGCGAGCCATGGGCGGCCTTTCCATAGACCTTCGCGTGATGGCGCGCGCTTACCGCGTCGTCGTCACAACGCAACCATATGCCGCTCACGGGAAAGCCGCCGTAACCATGACCTTCAGGAATCCCCGACTTTTGCAGGAGCTCCAAGGCGCCGCCGCCAGCGCCGATGAACACGAACCGCGCCGAGAGTGTTCGTGTTTCACCGCTGACGGTGTGCTTGACCTTCACGTGCCAACGCGCGTTGGTGCCGCGCTCGAGGCCGGTAACGTGGTGCTTGTAATGAACGGAGAAACCCGACTGCGCTTGGAGCTGGGCCACGAGAAGGTGCGTCAGTGCGCCATAATCGACGTCGGCGCCAGTAACGATCCGCGTGGCCGCGATCGGTTGTCTTTCATCACGCCCCTCCATGATCAAAGGAGTCCATTCGCAGATCTGGTCATGGTCCTCGCTGTATTGCATGCCGTAATAGCAATGGTGCGCGGACATTTCTTTATAGCGCTGCCGCAGGAACCCGATATTCTCCTCACCCCACACGAAGCTCATGTGGGGACACGGATTCAGGAAGGTGCGCGGATCGGCAATCGCGCCTTTTTTGACCAGGTGGGCCCAGAGTTGGCGCGACAGGTCGAATTCGGTGTTGACCTCCAGCGCCTTGGAGATATCGATGCTGCCGTCGGAGCGTTGCGGCGTGTAGTTGAGCTCGCAATTCGCCGCGTGACCCGTGCCCGCATTGTTCCAGGCCTCCGAGCTTTCCTGTGCGCAGTCGTGCAGCGACTCGAACATGACAATCTGGACGGCAGGATCCAGCTCCTTGAGCAGGGTGCCGAGCGTTGCACTCATGATGCCGGCACCAATGAGAACGACATCTGCGCTGTCCGGGGGTGCGGTATTCATGGCGTTGACTCCGTCTTGGTTGGTTTGAAGTGAAGGTCGGCGCTCGTCTGATAGACGACGTAAGCGCGACGCCAGGGCTCATCCCCGAGCAGTCGCCACTTGTGGCCGGAACCGCTGTTGTCCTGCGCAAGCAGGATATCGCCCGGTCGGATGATGAACGTCTTACCCGATTTGACTTCAAACTC
>DAITMW010000453.1:0-4698 GCA_036834945.1 Steroidobacteraceae bacterium | reverse complement strand
CGGGGCGACGAAGCGCGATCCATGGGTCCGCAAAGGCAGATCCTTTTTCTAATTATCGGAAGACTCCCGCCAAGATCATGCCTGAGATGGCGGTGTTCAGCCAGCCGGACTTACCAATATCGGATTTTCGTACCGATATAATCCCGCGTCCTTTTTTTACGGAGCAAACGAATGCGTGGAATGACATGGGTTGCGGCGCTGATGAGTATGGGACTGTCTGTGAGCGCCGCGGCCGCGGCAGGTTTTGGCCCGGGCACGGTGCAGCCGGCGGCGCACCTGTTCACGGTGGGAAAGCTGAAACTCGCGACCCTGCACGATGCGCAGCTGGTGGTGCCGAACGACAGCAAGACATTCGGAGTCGGAGTTGATCCGGCGGCAGTGGGCGAGGTCTTGCGCAAGGCGGGAGCCCCGACCGACCGGATTACGTTGAGCGTGAACTCTCTCCTCGTTCACACCGGCCATCGGGTCGTCCTGATCGATACGGGACTCGGGCCCAAGGCGCATAGCGTACTGATCGAGAGTCTGCATGAAGCAGGAGTCAAGCCGGCCGCGGTGACTGACGTGTTGATTACGCACTCGCATGGCGACCACACCGGCGGCCTGCTCGACGAAGCCGGACACCTGGCGTTCCCGAAGGCCACGATCCGGATGTCGAGGGCGGAATGGGACTGGATGCAGCAGAAGGCATCGCCGGAACTGGTCAAGGCGATCTCGAAAAAAGTGCATCCGTTTGAGCCGGGCGCCGGCATTGCACCCGGAATCACTTCGGTGGCCCTGAAGGGTCATACCCCAGGACACGTGGGCTATGAGATCTCCTCGGGTGGCGAGAAGTTGCTCGACATCGGCGACATGGCGCACAGCTCCATCGTCTCGCTCACCAAGCCACAGTGGACCGTGCAGTTTGATACCGACGATGCGGTCGCGAAGGGAACGCGCGCAGAGAAACTCAAGGAGCTGGCCAGCGATCAGGAGTTGGTATTCTCGCCGCACTTCCCCTTCCCGGCGGTAGGCCATATCGAGGCCGCGGGCGACGGCTTTACCTGGAAGCCGGCGCACTGAGCTACGGCACGAGAGGCGGTGACGCGGACCGCCTCTCTCCCAAGTCAGGGCCGGAAGTCTCTCCGGCCCAGCCGTTTGTCCACCCGCATATGACAAGACTGGTCACCTGCTGACGGACAGCGTCACAAATAACACAATTTGGGTCGCGGACCTCAACAGGGCCTGTGTACTGTAGAGACTGCACTTTCAGACCATGGCCTTAGGGATGACGCAATGAGCCTGAGCAGGGTTTCCGAAGGCCGGTGCCAGTTCTGCCACCGGACCGAAAGCGATGTGACGGTGATCGTCGCCGGTGATTCCGGATTCATCTGCGACAGGTGCATCCGGTCTTGCTCGGCGCTGCTCACAACGAAAGCCAACGACGCCGGCGACAAGCCGCAATACACCCAGCGCTACGCGTTCCAACGCCTCGAGCAACATTTCGCGCCCGTGCGAGCTCACGAGATGCAGGCGACCTCGCGCGCGTTCCCGATAAGGCAGCAGGCCGATCTCCAGCGCGCGCTCGACGCGTTGTTCGGTGATCTGCGCGTGTCCGACAATTTCGTCGGCATCAACTATTCCTCCCGCCACGACGCGGTGAGCTATTCGAAGCTGCTGGAGCAGAGCCGGAACGCAATCGAGATCGCCCCGCCACAGTTCGAGGAAATCAACATCGGCCGCGGCGAGACCGTGCGCTGTCTCAAGAACGGACTCTGGTTCCTGAAGGACAAAGAGCAACCCTATGCAGTCGTCCTCTCGCAGGTAGACGACTACAAGCGTGGCCAGAAGATCTCCCTCGAGGTCGTGACACCTCCCGACACCTCGGGAATGACTCTGTGCACGCGGGTGTTCGAAGCCATCGAGCGCCGCCTGTCGGCGCAGAGTTGCTACAGGGGACGCGTGCTGTCACTGGAGCAGAGCTACGCCTGGTCGGGGCATGCCCAGCGCATTCAGATCCACGACCTCTCGGCTGTTGACCGCGCCGATCTGATTCTCCCCGAGCAAACCCTGGCGGCCATCGAGCGGAACGTGCTGGAATTCGCGAAGCAGCGTGCCGCTCTGCGTGAGCTGGGGCTCTCCACGCAAAAGGGTCTCCTGTTTCACGGACCGCCAGGAACCGGCAAGACGCACTGCATCCGCTATCTTTCGGGCCAGCTCGCGGATCACACGACTCTCCTGATCACCGCCGAGCAGGTTGGTTTGCTGCCGGAGTACATGGCGCTCGCCAGGCTTCTTCAGCCGGCGCTCGTCGTGATCGAGGATGCGGACCTCATCGCACGTGAGCGCAGCCAGATGGACCACGCCTGCGAGGAAGTCATGCTCAACCGGCTTTTGAACGAGCTGGATGGCCTCCGGGAACGAGCGGACGTGTTCTTCGTACTCACGACGAACCGGCCGGCGATGTTGGAACCCGCCCTCGTGAGCCGCCCGGGTCGCATCGATCAGGCAATCGAGTTCCCGCTCCCCGACAAGCGGCTGCGACAGCGCCTGATAGCGCTCTACGCCTGCGGGCTGTCTCTGTCGGAGCCCCTGATGCAGCATCTCGCGACGCGCACCGAAGGAGGAAGCCCCGCCTTCATCAAGGAGCTCCTGAGACGCATCGCGCAACACCATCTCGAAGCCGGCAATCCGCCCGAAGTCTCGCGCGCCACCGCCGATTCGGCGCTTCACGAAATGCTGTTCTCGGGCGGCGTGCTGAACAAACGCCTCCTGGGCGGCGAAGCGATCCACGGAGAGGCCATCGAGGTTGAATAGGTGTGAGCCCGAGCAATCGGGACCCCGCGCACGCATCGACCGCCTGCATTCCTGCCCGAATTCGGGCAAAATCCTCCCTCTTCCACCCACCAGAAGGCACACTGCGCCGGCATGTCGGATCTGGGAGAGTTTCAGGAGCTCATCGCCTACCTCACGCGGACCAGCAGGCTCTCGACACCCGAGGCCCAGCGAGTCGTGGCGGAGGTCCTGAGCTTCCTGCAGGAGACCCCGGAGGAATTCGTCCGGCGGCGTCATCGCGCGCTGCAGGCGGAAGGGTTGTCCAACACCTCGATCTACATGCGCCTGGCGGCGGAGCTGTCGTCGTGGCGCTTCCGGGCGCCCGAGTACACCGAGCGACAGATCCGCCGAATGATTTACGGATGAAGAGGTCGCGCCATGTGTGGAATCGTGGGTTATATCGGGCGCCAGGACGCCGCGCCGATCCTGATGGAAGGGTTGCATCGACTGGAATACCGCGGCTATGACTCCGCCGGAGTGGCGGTAGTTCGCAACGGCGCGCTGCGTCTCTACAAGAGCAAAGGCAAGGTCCGGGAGCTCGAGCGCCTGCTACCGGACAACCTGAAGGGAACGCCCGGCATCGGCCACACCCGCTGGGCCACGCATGGCGAGCCCAGCGACCGCAATGCCCATCCCCACACCGATACCCACAATCGCTTCGCCATCATTCACAACGGCATCATCGAGAATGCCGCGGCCTTGCGAGCCCAACTCACCGCCAAGGGAGTTGAGTTCCGCTCCGAGACCGACTCGGAAGTGCTCGCCCACCTGATCGCGGCAATGCGTGGCGACACGCTCGAGGAGGCGGTCCGTGCCGCCCTGCAACTCATCACCGGTGCATATGGCATCGCGGTGTTGGATGCCGAGCGACCCGACTCACTCGTGGTTGCACGCAACGGCAGCCCGGTGATCCTGGGCATCGGCGATCGCGAGATGTTCGTCGCCTCGGACGCGGCTGCGCTGGTACGCCACACTCAAAGTGTCGTTCCCCTGGATGACGGCGAAATCGCCGTTGTCCGTGCGGATGGCTACGAGACCGCAACTCTCGATGGCAACGTGACGGTCAAGGTTCCTCTGGCGTTGGATTGGAAAAACGAAGCCCTCAGCAAGGGAAGCTCCGCGCACTACATGCACAAGGAGATCATGGAGCAACCCGAGGCGATCAAGCGGACGCTGAGCGGTCGCCTCGACAAGCGTTTCCACACGACTCACCTGGGCGGTCTGGAAATGGCCGCGCGCGAGCTGCTGGAAATTCGGCGTGTCAAGATTCTGGGCTGCGGATCGGCGTACATCGCAGGTTGCGTCGGTGCGCAACTCATCGAACAAATGGCGCGCATTCCCGCGCATGCGGAGCCTGCCTCGGAATTCCGCTACCGCAACCCGGTCATTGAGTCAGACACGCTATACATCGCGGTCAGTCAATCGGGCGAGACCTTCGACACACTTGCCGCCATACAAGAGGTCATGCGCAAGGGTGGTCGTGTCCTCGGCATCGTCAACGCAGTCGGAAGTGCGATCGCGAGGGCTTGCGGTCGAGGCATCTATCTCCACGCCGGGCCCGAAATCGCAGTGGTGTCGACGAAGACATTCGTTTGCACCGCGGTAGCCTTCGCCCTCTTTGCCATTCACCTCGGGCGCCTGCGCGACCTGTCTACCGCGAAGGGGGATCGGCTGCTCGCGGCGCTCGAGGCTCTTCCGCAGCAGGTCAACCAAATACTGGCGAACGAGGCTGGCATCGACCCCGTCGCCAACGCAATAGCGCAGTATCGCAACATCTATTTCGTCGGCCGCGCGGCGGGACACCCCGTGGCAATGGAGGGAGCCTTGAAGCTCAAGGAGGTGAGCTATCAACACGCTGAAGCGTATCCCGCCTCCGAGCTCAAACAT
>DAITMW010000452.1:0-4703 GCA_036834945.1 Steroidobacteraceae bacterium | reverse complement strand
GTGAAAGTCGACCTGTGGCTGCTGAACGAGGAGTTCCTCAACGCGCTCGAGGCTCACAGAGGCGCGCTGATACGCGGTGTAGAGGTTCAATAGCGAGACCGCGGATCCCGTGCCTCGGGCCATGTAAGCGACGAAAGCCACCAGGGTTCCCACCGTCAGCGAGCCTTCGAGCACCCGAAGGCCGCCGTAGATGAAGACTGCCGCTGTGGCCGAATGAGACAGAAGGCCGGAAACCCCGCCCAATCCGGCACTGATCAACTGCAAAGACAACAGTCGCCCGAGGTAGTCACGATTGAGTCCGTGCAAGCGACCCTGTACGTGCTCTTCCGCGGCGGCACCCTGGATGGCCTTCACCGAGCTCAACGTCTCGAATAGAAATTGCGACACTTCACCGGTCTGCTCGCGAAGCGCGCGAGTGCGATCTCGGATGAGAGGCCGTGCCCATTTCCTGATGGCCAGCTGCACCGGCAGGACTGCAGCGGCGACCAGGGTCAGCTGCCAGCTCATCGCCAACATGATCGCTGCGGTACCTGCCAGGAGGAGCAGGCCATTGATACAGGTGAGCAGCGTATCGGTACTGAAGCGCTGGATCTCGGCGACATCGCCGTCGAGCCGGGTGACCAGCTCACCTATCGAACGACGCCGGTAGAATTCGGGCGCAAGTGATAGCAGTCGACCATATACCTGCTCCCTCAGCCCAAACAGCACGCCCGCCGAGGCACGCACGTAAATCCAGCGCGTCAGGATTCCAATAGCAAATGACAGGGTGGCGAGCCCGAGGACCGCTGCGCACAGGAGCAACAGGGCCCGAGCGTCACGACCGATCAAACCTCGGTCGATGATCAGCTTCGAAAGATAAGGCAGCGCGACTGAGAGCGCGGAACTGATGAGGGCCAGCCCCAGGACCACCGCCAATGCCGGGAGCCTGGGCCGGACATGCGCCCAGAGCCAACGGTGATCGGCCAGCGAACGCACGCCCATACGTGAGTTGTCAGCGACGGATGACACGGGGAGAGGTAATGGCCTGGTCGGTGCAGCCGGTCAACTTGACGTTTCCCTTCTTTTCGAGCGTCGCCGCATCGAAGACGGTCACGTCGCACATCGCGCCTGCCGCATACACCTCCTTGCCATCGGTGGAGACCAGGACGGCATAGTAGGTGTGATCGAGATCGACACGCTTGGCCAGGGTGTTGCTGCGGGTGTCGATTTTCGACAGTTGGGAGTACACGCCGAACGCTTCGCTCTTCGTGGGGCTGAGCACCGCGGAGAAGATCAATGCTGAGGTGTTCTCGAAGTCATGGTATTGAAGATCTCCGCTGGCCAGATCGAGCGTCATCAGCGCCGTTTTGGGAGTCGGCTCACCCGATGCCGAGGCCGCTGGAATGCTGCTGTAGATCGGAGTGGCAAACACGCCGGTCGGCTCGGACACGGGCCAGAAGGCAAGGAGATCGGGCGTTGAGTGATTGGCGTAGTCCCAGTTGCGGACGCCTTTCTGACTCAGCTGCTTGCCGGTGCTCCGATCGAATTCATACAGGTCGAAACCGATCGCGAAGAATGACTTGCCGTCCTTACGCGACAGAAGCGTATGAACGCGGCGCGGGGCGGGAAACTGGCGCACGGGTTTCGCCTCGAGACCGGCCTTCGTGTTGAATACGGCAAAGCGCGTGTCCTCTACCTCGTATTCGCTCAGGCCCAGCCGGACGGGCACCTCGTACACGATCAGCTCTTTGCCATCGGGGGTGACATCAAACGCGAACAGGCACTTCACTCGCTCGCCCGGGGAGGACAGGTTGGCCCGGAATACCTCCTTGCCGGAATCGAGATCGATTCCGGAGATGCTTTCCATCTTGTTCACGAGGACGTATGCGATGTGTCCGTCCGGCGAGGGCACGATCGCTCCCAGGAAATCGTTGGCAGCCGGGATGCGGAACTCGGAGCGGATGGAGCGCGTCGCCGGGTCGATGACGAAGAGCTTGTCTGGCTTTGCCGCCGTCAGGATGTAGTCCCGCTTGGGGGCGGCGGAAACGGCTGCGATCGAGGCCAGGGCGAGGATCGCGATCAGGAGTCGTGTGGGCCTGAGCATGACTCGCCTCTACTTCTTGGGAAACACCGAATCGAGCTCGCGCCAGTCGTCCTGCGCGGACGGCTTGCCCGCATCCCAGTCAGGATAGGTATTCAGGGTGTCCGGCACCTGGGCCGGCCACCAGCAGGGGTCGGAACAGCCATACAAGTCAGCCTCCATCGGCTGGCAGAGAGAGGCGACGCCTCCAAACGGGTCAACCTCCCAACCGGGATCGAATGTCGTTGCGCAACCGGCGACCGACTCCATGGCCACGACTTCCGGAACGTGCCCGGCCTCCGCCGCATCGAGCAGCAGTTCCGCCTTCCTGTTGGTGGGTTTCATCCCGCTCATGCGTGCGCCCTCCGGGTCTCGATGTGCCTGAGAAAGAAGCTAGGATTGCGTGCGATGATCTCGGCATAGATTCCGATCCCGAAATCCACCCAGCGCCGCAGCAGATCGCAATAGTGATAAGTGCGATGCAAGGGATCGCCGAAGCGCGCGTACGCCTCGTGATAGCAGCCTCCAGCGCACAGATTACGGATCCTGCAGGATGCGCAATGGGTGCCCGTCCGGTCGGCAGCGCGTCCGAGAAATTCGCTCAAGCGCTCGCTGTCGATGCCGTTCTCCACCGTGCCGAACACCGGTAGCGCGGAACCGGTGAACCGATGACACAGGTTGAGTCCTCCCTCGCGGTCGACGGCCAGCAGGCCCACTCCGGCTCCGCAGGGCAAGGACTTCCGGCGACCCTCGTGCAGGTCCGTCATCAGTTGATGCAGGTTTGAGAACCCGTTGTTCTCTCCACGGACCGCGTAATCCAGATACTGCTTTCCCAGCCGCTCGAAGCCCGCGTGCACTTCACCGAGCTCGTGCTCCGAGAGTGCGTAGGCGGCATTGCTCGAGGATGTCACTGGCGCATACCCGACTTCGTGAAATCCGAGCTCGCCGCGCAAATGGGCATGGATGGCCTCGACCTCGGTCGTGCCCGCAGTGAGGGTGACGCGAGCGCCGATCGGTTTGGCGCGATAACGCTCCAGTAAAAGACGCGCCTTCTTGACCACCACATCGTAGGTCCCTTTCCCGCCCACGCTGCGGCGGTTGCGGTCGTGAATCAGCTTGGGGCCGTCCATGCTGATGGAGATGCCGAATCGGTGGGCCGCGAAGAAGTCGATCAACTCAGGCGTGAGCAGCGTGGCATTGGTCGTCAATGAGAACTCCACCTGCTTGCCGGTCTCCTCGGCTCGCCGCTCGGCGTATTCAACGACCTGCCGGATCAGGGGCACATTGGTCAGCGGCTCGCCGCCGAAGAATACGATGCTGACGGAATCTCGCGCCTTGGCCTGCTCCAAGAGCAGCTCCACGCTGCGAGAGGCGACGGAGAAGTCCATCCGTTGGCCGCGCGCAGGGGTTTCCAAGTCCTCCTTGTAGCAATAGGTGCAGCTCAGGTTGCATCCGGTGTTCACGTTCAGCACCAGCGTGCTCAGCGGATAGGACTCCACCTGGACGCGCGAGGGGTTGATCGGCCGCTCCCGGCCACGGACTTGCAGTACCTCCAAATCCGTCAACTGGCTAACGAAATCCGACACGTCCTCCCGGGCAAAGCGGGCCGCGGCCCCCGCGTGCAGATACTCCGCATCAAACTCAGGCTCCGCTGCGGCTCGGGAGATCACCGTCTGGCCGAGCTCATCGAGCTCAAAAAGCGCAGTGGTGGGCACATGCAACAGCATCGCGCGATCGCCGAAGCGGACCACATGCGCGTTGGCGGAGTTGAAGACCATTCGAGGGGTTTGCATGGCGCGTCTCAGTAAATGGGCGGGGTGTTCCAACGCTGTACCGTGACAATCAGGTGGGCCTTGCCGGAGACCGGCTTATCCCCTTCATCGAGGGTGGCCAGGATTGACAGATTGCCGGCGTTGTTGGCGCTGAACTTACGTTGTGGGTTGGGACCTGCGAGAGCCGGCAGAAAGCGGCCGGCCGGATCGAGTCGGCCGGCGTATTTGACATCGTCGGCGGCCTTGGCGTCGTCATTGTAGGGTTGCACGCTCCATTTGACGGGCAACACGCCGATTCTCACGGGTCGGGATTTCCCTGACGCGCCGGGCAGATCTTGAAACGCGACCGCTTCGAACTGCGCGGCCACTGGATCAATCTTGCCTCCACCCACACGCGCTATGCCAAAGGCCGGCGACACTTCCACACGATCAACCCGATCGTAGATCGCCAACGCATCGGCCTGATGGAGCTTGCCGATGGTCAGCTCCCGGTATCCCGGCGAGGCCGCCGCATCGACCTGTATGTCCACCGTCAGCGTGTGATCGGCCTTGAAGACCACCTTACTCCGGGTTCCGGGACCGAAGCTTACTGGACCATCGAGCCCCGATCCCAACAGAGTGACGCGGGTGGTGGAACCTGCTTTGGCTGCGCTCGGGATGACTGCGGCGACCTGCGCTTCGGTTGCGCGCACGGCAACCCAGTCCGCGCCGATCTCGGCGTGCTCGCCCTCGAACCAGCGACCGGATATTCTCTGGCCGTCTTCAGAGACCGCATACACCTCGCGAATGTCGCGTCCTGACAGGTTCGCGCGGCCTCGCCACTCGAATCCGGTATAGACGATGCTCTTGGATTCACCTTTTTGGTGTTGCCC
>DAITMW010000451.1:0-4710 GCA_036834945.1 Steroidobacteraceae bacterium | reverse complement strand
CGGCAACCCCGCAGCTTCGCAGGCGTCCAACGGCAAGCCTGCAGCTTCGCTGGCATCCAGTGGCAAGTCCGCAGCCCCGCAGGCGTCCAGTGGCAAGCCTGCGGCTTCGCCGGTATCAACCGGTCCCGTCCAGACAGCAGCGCCTTCAGACACCCCGGTGGATGACCCCGCGCTGCAGGATCCTTTGCAACACTACCGACTGCTGCTGGCCGAGTACCAGGCAAGCGTGGGC
Organism: Steroidobacteraceae bacterium; assembly: GCA_036834945.1. GTDB lineage: Bacteria > Pseudomonadota > Gammaproteobacteria > Steroidobacterales > Steroidobacteraceae > 13-2-20CM-66-19. The sequence continues at coordinate 4,478 of DAITMW010000451.1, read as the reverse complement.
AAGGACGCCGAGTTGCCCCCCACGGCGCAGGCCATCCAGAACGCCAAGAACAAAAAAGACGCGCCGCCAGTCGAGACCGCGATTCCCGAGCTCGAGGACGCGATCATTCCTCACATCGATGTCTCCGACCTGGCCCTCCAGGATCTCGGCAAGAAGCGCACCCGTGCCATTCAGGATGTGCTTCTTGCCGATGGAGGTATCGACGCCTCGCGTGTCTTCATCATCAACGGTCCCGCCAAGGCGGATGCGGAGGGCAAGGTCCGCCTGGAGATGGCGCTGAAGTAGCGCTCGTCGCGCCGGCTGGACCTGGCCGGAAGTACCAGCGCCAATCCAGCTCTCGTACTGCGGGCTTCATACCTGTACGACGTGCGACGACCGCGGCGGCACATTCGTTTCGGGGGCGATGAGCGCCAACTCGTCGGCAACGATGCGGGGCAGGATCAGCAGTCCTACCGCGGCCTCCTCGATTCTGGCGGTGATCCGCTCACGGACTCCCGGCGATTGCAGCCGGGGCAGCACGATCGATGAGATGTCTGCGATCGAGATCGTCGACAGTCCGTCCGATCCCGCCGCGCGCGCCCGCATCTGGACCTTGAAGGCTTCCGAGCACATCCCGAACACGAGCTCCGGCAGCAGGTGCTCCTGTCCGGGGATCAACGCGAAATGACTGCAACCGGTGGTGACGATGAGATGCCCGTCGCTCGCCTCGTCACCCGCGATCATCCACTTGCCGGCGCTCGACCAGATGTTGGCGATGAAAAGGTCCCCGGGAGCGGCGACCAGCCGGCCCCGGTTGGGCATCTCCCAGCCGAAGTACTCGTCGGCAATGTAGGTACCGAAGGTCTCGTAGATCTTCTCGATCTCGACATAACGATACCGGACCCGCGGCTTCTTCCGTAGCAGGCGCGTTACGGGGCGGATGACCTGTCCCACCTCGAAGTGCTCGACCCTGCGGATCGCCCGGCAGATCTCGACGTGCTTACGGGACCAGCGTTTCGGGTCGAGGGACAGATCCGGATGGGCCGTGATCGTGGATGCCATGATGCTCCAGCCTTCGGTCTTGCGCGTCTGGCGCGCCGTCTGGTCCATCCAGGGGAATGAGTCGACGGCGGCCGAAGTGAGCGCCTCGAGGCGCGCGGCTTCGAAGTCGGTGTCGGGTATCCGCTCGCCGCGCTCGTCCCGAAGCTCGGTTCCATCCCGGGGATCCCGCTTGTAGATCCGGGTCGCATACTTGCTTTGCAGATCCCAACCCACCTTCTCGACGAGGTTGAAGTGAATGGGGTAGTCCTCCATGTCCCTGAGGTCCGTCAGGGGCTTCGCGCGCCGCTCGATGATCAGGGCGGATGCCGAGACATCCGCGCCGGATTTCTTGAAGGTGAAGCGCGGAAAGGCGATGACGGCGGCGATCCGGGCGTGCATCAGGAGCCAACGCCGGAATTCCAGGTAGCGCTCGCTGCGATTCCCCAGGTAGCCGTTGGGGACGAGGATGCCAACACGTCCGCCCGGTATGACCGAGCTCAGTCCGGTCTCCACGTACAGAACGCCCGCCTCCGTGGCTTTCGGCTTCGTCTGCCGGCCCGATTTCTTGTAGCCGACGACGGAATACCGTGCGAGCGCCTCAGGGCGCTTTTCGACGATGCGCGTTCCGAACGGCGGATTGCACAGCACGACGTGGTATTGCCCCTCAAACTCCAGAGGCTCGAGCAACGTATCCAGCTTCTGGATGTCGGCCAGGCCGCGATCACCGTTCAACAGCATGTTGAATATCGAGAGGTGCACCGCCAGCGGCGCTATGTCATAACCCTGGAGATGGGGTGAGATGTCTGTGCCAAAACGCTCGTCGGCGACCTGCTTCGCCCCAACGAGAAAGTCGGCGGTACCGCACGCCGGGTCGACGACGCGCTCGTCCGGGCGTGGATTGACGATCTCGACAATGAGCCGGATCACTTCACTGGGGGTGAAGTACTGGCCGAGATCCACGCGGTAGTGGAACCGTCCGAAATACATGAAGAGGTCTTGAATGACGTGGGGTACGGCGCCCAGCAGCCGGATCGTGCACAGGAATTCGGAGGCCTCCCGCAACACTTGAGCGGAGCAGCCGATGATGCGGGGCGCCCCTCGTGCCAGGACGCCGTCGTAGCGGACCAGGGCCTGGTCGAGCGCATCATTGAACAGCCGCTCCACGGCTGGCTCCCAGGTCGCCTCGATCGCGCTGAAGTCCTGGATGAGCATGTGGGCGCTGGCGTCCGCGTGGCCGCGCTCCTCGTCATACAGCTTTACCAACAGCACCTTCAGGAGGATGGTGTGTCGGTCTTCCCTGATATGGCCGGCCCGGTGCAGGAGGTCGTCGAGGCGGGCGAACAGTGGCACCACCTCCGGGACCACCTGCAGGTCGGCGTAGCGCAGGCGGTCCGTGCCCGGCGGCAGGGTGAAGGGGAAGGGGGCGATCGCCAGGTCCGCGAGCGGACGGGCCGAACGGTTGCGGCTGCCGAAGTAGATCGGCGGCTCACCATTTTCCCACTGGGCGTCGATATCGTTTGATTTCGGTGATAATGGAGTCAACGGAAGCCGCCTCCGGGCTGATTGTTTGATGGATATATACCACAATGCAAACGCAACAAAGCAAGACCGATTTTCAGGAACCGAGCTCGACCGACCGCAGACAGTTCATACAGGGCACCGCGGCGGCGTTGGCGACGTCATTGATAGCGGGAAGCGACGTCGCTTCCGCACGCGCCCCCGTGCCTCCCCCGCGCCAGCCGTTTGACTACGCGCGTCTCAAAGGCATGGCTCGCACGCTTGCTGGAGCTCCCTATCAGGCTCCCTCGACGAAGCTCCCTCCTCCCATCGAGAAACTCGACTGGGACCATTGGCAGGCCATACGTTTTCGCGATGAGCACTCATTGTGGGCGGGCGATGGTCTGCGCTTTCAGGTGCGCTTCTTTCATCTCGGCTTCCTGATCCGCAAGCCCGTGCGGATGTTCTCGGTGGAGGGTGGTGTCGCGCAGGAGATCCTGTACGACCCGGCCATGTTCGATTACGGCAATAGCGGGCTGCACGGTAACGACGTGCCGAGCAACCTGGGTTTCGCGGGCTTCCGCCTGTTGTTCCACACGGACTGGGTGCGTGACTTCGCGGCGTTTCAGGGCGCTTCCTACTTCCGCGCTGTTGATATCGATCGGCAATACGGAATGTCGCAGCGAGGACTGGCGATTGATTGCGGGTCGTCCTTGCCGGAGGAGTTTCCCGACTTCGTGGCGTATTACCTGGAGAAGCCGGCGAAAGACTCGAGTCTGCTCACCATATACGGTCTGCTCGACTCTCCCAGCGTCGCGGGCGCTTACCGGTTCGTGATCGACGCGACCGAGCCGCTGACGATGGACATCGATGCGGCCCTGTACCCGCGCAAGCAGATCGAGCGTCTGGGCATAGCACCCTGCACGAGTATGTTCCTCGTTGGTAAGAACGACCGCCGCGTCGACAATGACTGGCGGCCGGAGATTCATGACTCCGACGGCCTGCAGATCTGGAGCGGCGGGGGCGAATGGATCTGGCGTCCTTTGATGAATCCGGGCGGGCTGCGGGTGAACTCCTACACCGACGAGCACCCGCGCGGCTTCGGCCTCATGCAGCGCGAGCGGCGTTTCGAGCAGTACCAGGACGACGGCGTGTTCTACGAGAAGCGCCCCGACTGCTGGGTCGAGCCGAAAGGCAGTTGGGGCCGGGGGGCGGTCATGTTGGTCGAGATTCCGACGGAGGACGAGACCTCCGACAACATCGTCGCGTTCTGGAGTCCGGCCGACAAGCCGCAGAAAGGGCAGGAGCTGTTGTATGCCTACCGGCTCAACTGGGGCCGGGAAAACCCGGTGGTAGTGGACCTCGCGAGAGTGCATGCCACGCGCACCGGAATCGGCGGCATCATAGGGCGCAAGCGCACCTACTTCTCATGGCGCTTCGTAGTCGACTTCGAGGGCGGGCAGCTGCCGGGCCTGGGCGACAATCCCAAGCTGATCCCTGTCATTTCCGCTTCGCGCGGGCGCGTGGAGATCACGTCGGTGCGACCCTTGCGCTCCATCAACGGCTATCGCGCGATGTTCGATCTCGCGCTGACCGATGAGAGTGTCGAGCCGATCAACCTGCGCCTGTACATTTCCATCGACGGGCAGGCGTTGTCGGAGACCTGGCTCTACCAGTACACGCCGCCACCGGTGGCGTTGCGGAAGTTCTGAGTCAGACGCTCCAGCCCGGCACGACGTACGCGTACAGCATGACGATCACGCCAATCGCGCACGCCAGCAGGATGCTGTGCTTGAGCGTAAACCGGAACAACTTCGCTTCTTCCGACGCCGGCATTCCGGTCGCGGCCGCCGCGACCGAGATGCTCTGCAGGCTGATCATCTTGCCCATCACGCCGCCGCTCGAATTGGCCGATGCCATGAGCGCGGGCGAAAGCCCCAGCTTGTTGGCGGTGACCACCT
>DAITMW010000450.1:0-4724 GCA_036834945.1 Steroidobacteraceae bacterium | reverse complement strand
AGGTGCTGGAGACGGGGTATGTGACGGATATGGATTATGTGGTGAAGGGGAAATTTGGGTCGTGAGTCAGTCGGCTTGTGCCCTAATTGTGCCCGAACGCAGCGCCTGCACGCCTAGCGAGCCCAGCAGCAGCAAGAGAGTAAATGTATCTATCGCCCCCCCGCCGCCAGTCGACGTCGAGGAGCCAGCGGAGCTGGCCTGATCGATTGTGATGGGTGACGCGGAGTTGGAGTTGCCGCCGGGGAAGGGTGTTGGATTGCTCGAGCTGTCGGAGCCGGAGGATGAAGAAGTGCCAGACGCGTCGCCGCCAGGTGGCGGGTTGTTACCCGCGCTGCACGTGCCGGCGTCTGCGGTCGTGGTGCTTCGAGGCACAGACGGCTTGAGCAAGTACGTGTGATACGCACCAATGAGGTCGTGGCCCTCGGCTAGAATCACCCCTGTCTCAGTAATGGACTGTCCTGACTCAATCACGACGTTGGGCGTTAGCGGATCGCTCGGGTCCAGCAATCCATTCAGGTCCATCATGGTGCCGTTGCTATAGAGAAACCCGTGTGCCCGCCCCAGAGAGTCCATCGGCCCAGCATATCCAACGACATCATCCGCGGAATCCATCCCTGTGACTTGTGTATTCGTGGTGCCGGGAAGGGTGCCGATGTCCTGCATCACGCCGTCTCGATAGAGAAACGCGTGAGTCCGCAATAATCCCCCGATCGAGCTTTCTCCCGCGACATGGCCAGCGGCATTGATCGCCTGGGCCATTGAAGTCGAGCCGGTCGGCAGCGTGCCGAGGTCCTGCATGACTCCGGCGGAGTACAGGAAGGCGTGCGAAACAGTAAGGGGTCCTGACCCTGTGTCGACAGTGGCCCCTGTGTCTGCGAAGCCAACGATCTGGCCCGATGCATTGACCGCCTGCGCTCCGCTGCGCGCTCCGCCGAGCGTGCCCAGATCGTGCATGACACCGTCGGAGTAGAGAAAGGCGTGCGAGTTCCCGGCGCTTGTGTCAGCCGCGCCCACAATGAGTCCATTACATCTGCTGATACCGTTCCCGCTGCTGCTTGCGCCACCCAGGGTGCCGAGATCCTGCATCAGGTTGTCTTGATAGAGAAAGGCATGGATGACGCCTGCCCATGTAAAGCTGGAGCCCACGACCTGCCCCACATCGCTGATAGATCGGCCGTCACTGAGCTGGCCACCGAGCGTCCCAAGATTGGTGATCGATCCGTCCTTGTAGAGAAATGCGTAGTTGGGAGCGCCGCCCATGGACGAACCAACGTTTCCGGTGATGTCACCGGCGGAGTTGATGCTGACCCCCGATATCCATTCAACGCCACCGTCATAACTCACGGTGCCGAGGTCGGTCAGAGTGTAGGTTTGCGGAGCGCTTTGAGCATCGCAGCACAGAGGTATGCCCAGCATCACCGCACTGGCGAGCATCGAGGTTTGCTTCATGATCGTCCGTCCCTCCCTTTTTATATCCTGAGCAGCGCGACAGGTGCCGCCAATCCGTATGCTAGCGAGAGAGCTGGAAGTACTCCGTTGCGAATTTGTAGCGCAGAGTGGGATCTTGGGAAGGTAACGGATGTAACCTTGGTGCGCCCACAGTGTGTGGCTACAAAAGGGTACAAATTCATTCCGACACGCGGACAAGAGGCCGGGAAGCCTGGACGTAGATAGGGTTGCATGCGGCGTATAAACGCGCATAATGCGCCCCGCGAACCCCTGGTCATCCATTTAACCTTAACTCGACATCGGAAGGAGAGCGTTATGTTTGCAATTGCCCTCTCGCTGCAGTCGAGCCTGTCCGCCCGCCGGTAATTTCTCCGGTCCGTCGGACCGGGCTCCCACAGCTTCAACCACTATCGAGCTGACGGTCCTTGCGCACTCGTGCGCAGGGTTGCCGCACAGGCGCACGCTTCACTGTGTGCGTCCGAGGGAGACTATTGTCGTGTCGAAACGCACTCGCGGACGTGACATCACATTCGGGTTGTTTGATTCTGAATTCGAGCAGGCATTGGAGGAGACCGAGCACAGGCAAAGGAATCGAGGTCGACGGATAGAGCAGAAGACCCGCCAGCTGTGTCGCCAGGTGCAGCGGGCGTTGAACCTGGCATTGGTCGGCCAATTCGCGGACGGCAAGCTGGATGGCGCTTTGGTCGTTGAAGTGTCAGCGGTGGCCGGATGTGGCCGTCTCGTGGCTCACATTGCCGTACCATCCGGGCATGTTGTGAGTGCTGTGCTCGAGGCGCTGCGGGAGCGCACACCTCAGCTGCGGGCCATCGTCGCCGGATATATCAGCCGAAAGCGAGCGCCTGAGCTGTCATTTATGGTCGTGCCGTTCGGGAGCGACGCCCATGAATGAGCAAGCCATCGCTCCCATGCAAAGCTGGCTCGTCGCGCCGATGAGCGACGAAGTGTCGAATGCCATTCGGCGCCTGAGGCGCGCGCCAGATATCCAACGCGTCGCCGTGATGCCCGATGTTCATTTGGCTGAAGATGTTTGTGTGGGCGTGGCTGTTGCCACTACAGAGCTCATCTATCCGCAAGCAGTAGGCGGCGACATCGGCTGTGGAATGCTGGCCATTCCGTTTGACCTTGCTGCTTTGTCGGTCAGCGAGCCGCGCATCGCTGGCCGAATCCTCGCGGGGTTGGGAAACCTGATACCCGCGCGACGCCGCAACAGGCGCCGGACTATTCCGATGCCGGGCGAGCTTTCGACGCCGGGATTGAGTGACTCACGACTGCAGGCGCTCTGGAACACAACAGGCGTCCTGGAGTTCGCCACGATCGGGAGCGGGAATCATTTCGTCGAGCTGCAGGCGGATGAATCTGAGCGACTCTGGCTCATGGTCCACAGCGGCTCGCGCGGAATCGGGCCGGCCATACGCGATCATCACCTGGCTCGAGGGGCATCCGTCGGCGCAGGTTTGAAGTGTCTGAAATCACGCGAGGAGGCTGGCTTTGCATACCTTCGTGACGCGGAGCTTGCGCGTAGATTTGCTGGGGAGAATCGGCGACAAATCGCGTTACTCGTCGAGGAAGCTGTGCACGGCACTGTCGGATCAGGACACCTGCAGTGGGCTGAGGCGATAGCGGCGGATCACAACCATGTTGAGTATGAGACTCATGGGGCACAGCGCCTGTGGGTCCATCGAAAAGGTGCCATGCCGGCCTGGCCGGGCCAGGCGGGAGTCCTGCCTGGCTCGATGGGCAGTCTCAGCTATCACGTGGTCGGGCGGGGATGTGTCGAGGCGCTCTGCTCGAGCGCCCATGGCGCCGGCAGAATTCTCAGTCGGACCGAGGCGCGCAGGGCGATTACAACTCGCGATCTGCAGCGACAGATGGGTCAGGTTTGGTTCGACTTTCGGCAATCCGATCGGTTGCGCGATGAGGCACCGGGCGCTTACAAAGACATTCGCGCCGTGGCACGCGCGCAAAGGGACCTGGTCAAAGTGGTGCGGGTGCTGCGACCGGTCTTGAACTACAAAGGCACCTAGCTGTGGCCAAGCGCCTGCCCAATCAACTACCGACGGTTTGTATGACACGCGTCATCGAGTGACTTTCTCTCCCACATGTCCACCCAAGGGTCGTTTTCGGGTTGACTGGACCTCTGGCTTGGCCTTAATGTCCCGAGCCAATTAAAACCACGAGGCCAGCTCACTCGGCCTCGGATAGGGACGTTGGCCGTGTGTGACGTCGCTCGTTCGCCCGCATCTGTGCGGTTGCGTGTATCGATGGGCTGGGTAGCGGGTTGCATCGCCGCCTGTTTGTTGGCGGGGTGTGCCGACATCCATGGGGCGCCCGCGAGCCTCACGGCGCACAGCGGCGAACAGAAGCCTGCGCAAGTAACCATGGCGGATAACGTCCACATCAAACTTTCGACCGGCTACGACAGAACCCTGCGGCGGGGCACAGTCTGGCTGAATGTTGGATCGGTCGCCGCCGGCGACGTTTACCAGCCGCGCGATACCGTCTTCAGCGTCGAGGGCGTCAACGTCCACGAAGCCTACCTCGTCCTGTCGGGCGGGCAGCTGGTTGGGTATTTCCTGCCGGCCGAGAACAGCTTCGTGTCCCAGACGCCCGCTATTCCGGTTCCTCTTCAGTAAAAAGGAGTTGTCTCGTGATGCATCGTTTGAAAGCGTTGGCCGTTCTGGCCGCGGGCCTGTTGCTTGCCGGTTGCGCCTCCGGTCCCAAGTACGCGGATATGAAGTCCTCCATTCCGCCGCTGGCCGGCGACAAGGGCCGTATCTACTTCTATCGCTCCAGCAGCATGGCTGGCGGTGCGATTCAGCCGAAAATCGTGCTGAATGGAGCAAAGGTGGGCAGCTCCAAGCCCGGCGGATTCTTCTATGTTGACCGTGCGCCGGGCAACTACGAAGTCACCTGCAGCACCGAAGTCGAGCGCAAGGCCACCTTCGTGCTGGCCGCCGGCCAGGAGCGCTTCGTCAAGACCAGCATCAGCATGGGTCTCCTGGCCGGGCATGTCACGCCCGAGTTGGTGGACAACGGTATCGGGCAGACCGCCGTCCAGGGTCTGAAGTACTCGCCCGACAAGGCCGATCAGAAGTAACGTTTCGAGCCTGGTTTCCGGCCGCCTCGTGCGGCCGGAGCCGCGCACAGGCGAAGGTGAGCTGGCGGTCACGCCATGCGCGGCGATTTGTTCGCAAAGGGTTGGTGCCCGAGGTCGGAGTCGAACCGACACGCTTTTAAGGGCGGCGGATTTTCTT
>DAITMW010000449.1:0-4763 GCA_036834945.1 Steroidobacteraceae bacterium | reverse complement strand
ACGCCGACCTTCACACACGTGCAGGCGCAGGAGGTCGTGCCACTACACCTCGTCCTCACCAACAGGGGTGTTGCCACTGCCGGCCAGGTGAAACTGACGCTACCGGCGGGAGTCACGTTGGTTGATGGGGGTATGGCACAAGTGGCCGGCCACGTGCTGTCCTGGCCCTTCAACCTGGCATTGGCTCAACAACTGACGTTCGATGCGTGGGTGCGATTGCCGAGCGTGACGGGTCCGGTCGCGTTCGATGCGCTCATACAGACCGGTACAACCGGCGCGTTCGTCGATTACACGCACGCCACCCTGACTTTGAACACCGCGGCACTGGCAACCCTCGCGCAAGCGAGAGCCCTGGCCGCGACGGACCGAACGTTCGCACCCATCATCTTCTGGCTCGACACGGCGCAATTCTGGCTCGATCACCACCGGCCGGATTTCGCCCTGGCGACGCTTCTGGAGGTCACCGATGAGCTGATCGCATGCCCGCAGCCGCGAGCGTCGGACCTGAGGCTCGAGGTCGATGAGGTGATCTGGTCGGTCAGCCGTGGACTGAAGTAGAGCAATGGAATGAATACATCCATCATTTCCGCGTTTCGGAATACACCCGGAGCCCTGAGCTCGATCACCTGGGCTGTGGTGTTCTTCTTTCTCTGGGCGCAGATCGAGCCCGCCATGGGCGCCATCAAGGAAGACCTGGAAAGCGCTCACCGGGGAACGGGCGGCGCCGCCTTGCAGGTATCGCCTGGCGAGGCCTTGCGCGCCTCGTTGCGCGATCGCCTGGTATCGATCGGCAAGCGCGCCAATGCGGCGAAGAAAAAGAGCGTGCCGCTCGATTTCAACACCGAGCGCGCGGAGCTCGAGGGATTGCGGGCCAGGATCAAGGCGGATGATCAGAGCACCCTGCAGGCGTTCGGCGCCGATCTGAGTCACATCCAGCAGTACCACTTGTCGGATGCTGCCCGGCGCAAGCTGGAGAGCGCACGCGCGCAATTCGCGAAGGAATCGGCCTACGTCAACGCACAACTCGCGCAGATCGCAACCGCCGATGACAAGGCGATCCCGGCGTTGGCACAACAACTCCAGGCGCATCTGGACGGACTGCTGCCCAGGCGCACTCACAAGTTCGACCCGAGGAATCTGCCCTTCCGGATCGCGGACGGGAAAGTCAGGAAGCCCAAGACGACCCAGAAGGAGCTCAACGACATTCTCAACCCATCCCCTGGAAGCACTCCGACCGCACTGTCGCTCCAGGAAAGACGGGATACGATCGACTCGGGGGAGTGGGCGCGGGTGCAGGACGCCTCGAGATACGGCGAGCACTACCGCCATGATGCCAGCAACGTGAAGGTCGCAAGCGCCGGCTCTTTGGCGGGACTGGTGGCCACGGCAGCGTCCCTGCCGCCCAGCGCCGCGGATCTCGCCGCTACCGAGGACGTGCAGATCACCCCGGCCATCCAGGCCCTGGCGAGCCAACTCAACAACAACCCTGTGACGATCAGCAACTGGGTGCACGACAACATCGAGTTTCAGCCGACCTATGGCTCCATTCAGGGCAGCGACATGACGCTGCAAACGAAGCAGGGTAACTCGTTCGATACCTCGAGCCTGCTGATCGCATTGTTGCGGGCGAGTGGTATTCCGGCGCGCTACGCCTACGGGACCATCGAAGTTCCGGCCGACAAGGTGAGCAACTGGCTGGGTGGAGTGAACGATCCGGATGCGGCGCTGCAGCTGCTCGGCCAGGGAGGTATCCCGAGCATCGGCCTGGCCCAGGGCGGCAAGATCATCGCCGTGCGGCTGGAACACGTCTGGGTCGAGGCCTTTGTCGACTTCTATCCGGGACGTGGAGCCAGGGCAGGTGCCGGCAATGGCTGGGTACCGATCGATGCCTCTTTCAAACAGTACCAGGACAACGCCGGACTGGACCTCAAAAGCAATGTGCCGGTCGATACCGCGGCCCTCACGACGCAAATCCAGCAGAGCGCTACGCTCGACAACGCGGCCGGAACGGTGTCCGCGATCAGTACGACCAATATCAACAACGCCATCACTGCACTGCAGACTCTGGTCGGCAACTACATCACTCAACATGACACCACGGCTTCCCTGGCGGGGATTCTCGGCGACCGGCAAATTGTCGCAGTGCCACGCCCGGTGCTACCGGCTTCTGTTCCGTTTCACGTGGTCGCCGTGCGGAGTGTCTCCGCGTCGTTGAGCGCAAACCTACGAGCCACTGCAACGATCCAGCTCGCGGCGAGCAGCCTGGACCAGGAGGAGGACAACAGTTATTTCTCCTACACCCTAAGTCTGCCGCAGCTCGCCTCCAAACGGCTCACGCTGTCGTTCGACCCGGCGAGCGAGGGCGATACCAACGCCCTGGTGAGCTACCTGACGGCGCAACGAGCCTCCATACCCGCCTACCAGGTCAATGTAGCCGGGACCTTGCGCCTCGACGGTACGACGGTGGCGACCTCTCCGGCCATGACCCTGGGAACGAGCACCTGGTTGTCGGTCAGTTATTCGTTTCCAGACGGCACTTCCTACTCGGGCGGTCACGATACGGTGGCCGGCGATTACATCGCGATGGTGCCCAAGTATTCGAAGATACCGGGCAGTCTCGCCGCCGCCATCGGACAGCAGGCGCGAGCCGTCCAGACTCAGTTGCAGAGCCAGAATGGCGCCGGCTTGACCAAGGACCAGGTCACGGGCCTGTATTTGTATTCGGCCGGGCTGGACTATTGGGCGCAGCAGGAGCTCACCTCGCGGACCATCGCCCGAACGATGAACATCCCGCGGTTCAACAAGGCCGCCCTGGGTTTCTTCTCGTGGGACGCCAAGGTGACGTACTCCTACGGCATACCGTTCACAGCGACCGCGGGCGGCATGTCGACCGACATCAAGATCAACACCAGCATCGAGGTCGATCCGGACAACCAACAGGCGAGGGCGGTTCGCTGGGGCGTGGCCGCCGGCATGGTCAGCTCATTCCTCGAAGGCAGCCATTGGCAGGTTGCCTTGAATCATCTGGGGACCCCGACAGCGGGCTTCTCGTCGGCCCAGATCCTCGCCCTGGCGGCGCAACAGGGACAGACGATCTATGAGATCAACTCGCAGAACGTGTCCGCCGCGCTCGCCGGCAGCCAGATCGATCCCACCATCCAGGGCATCGTCCGGGACGCCGTGGCACAAGGATTTGTGGTGACGATTCCAGCGAAGAGCATCACCAACCAGGGATGGACCGGTACGGGCATGGTGATCCTGGACCCGCAAACCGGCTCCGGCGACTTCAAGATCAGCGGCGGGCTCAATGGCGGCGGCACTTCCTGCCAATGCTTTGGATTCTCGCCTGCACAGGAGTTCGTGATCGGTATGATATTGACCCTGGTCGGGCTGATTCCGCCGCTCACGATCGCGGTGACGATCATTGCCGGCATCATCTCGTTGGTCGACCTGGTGGAAACGTTCTGTGAGCTCGATCATATGAAGTGCCTCGGCGGGATGGGCGATTCCCTGAAAGGCCTGGCGGCGATGATGTTCGGCATAGGCCTGGTGGCCGGCATTGCCGCCGCGCTGTTCGCCGAGGTGGCCCTGATCGCGTTCGTCGGCATCTACATGTTGTGGGTGGCATTTGCCGTCGGTGAGATGATCACCAAGATAGCGGAGCTGGCTGCCGACCAAAACGAGCGCAACGGCACCTGTACGGCGGAATGAGCACTGCTGAGACCTTACCCACTTCCTGGCGGGTGACGGCCGCGGCGTTGCGCTGGGTGTTGTACTTGCCGGTCGCGCTGATCCTGTGGAGCAAGGCTCATCCGCCACTGCCCTTGATGAGCATCGCGCTGGCGGTCATGCTTCTATTCGTGGCGGTGCCGTTGGGGATCGCGGCTATCCGGACGCCTCGCGCGCGATATGTTGGATTGTGCCTTACGGTGCTGACGCACTATGTGGTTGTGATCCTGGCGCTGGCGTTTTTTTCTGTTGCAGAAGCGGTTCTTCACGGACCGCGCTACGCCGCGGTGGTGACGACTCTCGCCAGTGCAGTTGCGTGGATATGCCTTTTGCCCGGGAGAGGGGGCCGGAATGGCGCCGACCCACCGACCGGACGCGTCCCGCTGAAGTTGCGCCCGGGATCATTCCTGGAAATCGCTGCGCTGTTCGCGCTGTACACCCTCAGATTGACGCTCAAATAACCCCGCAAACGAATATCGCCCGCGGGGGCAGGCGCGCGGCGTTGACTGCTATTTCAATCCAGAAGAGGTATTACCTCACGTTACTTCGAGGTGACCGCCGCTGGTGCGTGAGCATTCTGCACTGGTTGCGTCGTGCGCCCTTTGAATACCGCGGCAATCTCCACCGCGCATAGCTTGCAAATCCGCGCCTTGGGATTGTAGCGGGACTCGTAGAGCTCAGCCTTCGAGCCGCAACCGCAAAAGTGACAGTGAGGTGTTTCGATCGCGGCATTCCGCAGGAGTATCGCGGCGTGCCGTTTGTCCTCGCGGCTCGTCCACATATTCTCCAGAGCGCTCGCCAATCGCATGTAGAACCGCTGCAAATCCTTCATCGCTTCCTTTCCCCTGATGCCCTGTTTTTGTGTTGCATCGCATCGAGGTTCTTCGGCCTCGTGCCCCATAGTCTACTGCGGTCCGCCGTTTTCCGGATACCTCCGGATAGTAACTGACATGTCAGCCATATTCAGGAGGTTCGCCGGTTTACTGTGATTCCAGGGTAGAAAGCGCTGCGCATTCATGTCGGGAGCGCAGGGT
>DAITMW010000448.1:0-4788 GCA_036834945.1 Steroidobacteraceae bacterium | reverse complement strand
TTCCAGTTCGCCGCGTAAGTGAAGCAGACACGGCCAGGCACGAGCTCGACACCCTCGGGACTCTTGTCAACCACCAGGTCCAACAGCTTGCGTGTCTCGCCCAGATATTCCTCGAGACTCGGCACGTTGGGATTCAAGCTCGCGAACAGAAAGCCGCGGTACTCGCCGAAGCGCGCGACAGAGGCGAGATCGTGGTTGTCCTGGTCGAAGCCCGCAGCGTAGCAGCCACCGCTGCGCCACTTGATGTGGCGATTGATACCCGCGCTGTCGAAAGTCCAAGCGTGATAGGGACAAACGTGACGCGAGGCGTTGCCGCACAGCTTCTGGACGAGTCGCACCCCCTTATGGGGACAGGCATTCACGAAACACCGCAACTCGCCCTTGCCATCCCGACTGACGACGATCGGAACGCGCCCAATGGTGCCCGTGAAAAAGTCATGCGGATTCTCCGCCTGGGTCGCCAGGCCCACGAACACCCAGCCGCCCTCGAAGACGTACTTCATCTCGAGAGCAAATAGCTCCGGATCACGGAACATGGCGCGGTTCAGGCGGAACACACCATCCTGCGGACGGTCGTCGACCAGGTCTCGAAGAGCAAAGGGTTTTGGCATTCCAGTCTCGGGTAGGTCGGTCGGATCTGGCGGAGCGCGCGCCCCATGTAAATAGATTAACACGATAAGTATATTTCCTGTCCAGCCCTCACTCCACCACGACCTTCATATCTCCCATCCACCCTCACTCCACCACGACCTCCACGAGGGTCGGTGCCCGAGCCGCAAACGACCAGGCCAACGCCTCCGCCAGGTCCGCCCTCCCTTGTGCCCGCCGTCCCTCCACGCCTTGCCCGCCGGCGAGCGCCACGAAATCCAGCCGCGGAAGCTCGGTCCCGACCGTCCGCTGCAAGCCGAAGTGCCGGCCAAAACTCTTCAACGCCTCGTACCGGTTGTTCTTGACGATCACAAAACTGACCGGGAGGCCAAGCTCAGCCGCAGACCACAACCCCTGGATCGAATACATCGCCGACCCATCCCCCAGCAACGCTATGACTTTCTCGTCGGGACGCCCCAGTGCGACGCCAACCGCCGCAGGCAAACCATGGCCAAGACCCCCACTGGCACACGTGTAGAACGTGTCCGGCGCAACAATCGGCAATCTGTCATGCATGGCCCCACGGCTGGAGGGCGCCTCTTCGACAATGATCGAGCCTCTGGGTCGCAGCCGTGCCAACTCCTGCAAGAGATACGCGTCCGTAAAGGCGGCCCCGTCGAGCGACTCGAGTTGCGTCCGACCCAAAGGCTTGTCGCGCGCTGGCGGAGTGGGGCCCGCGAGCAGAGTTCTGAGCGCAAGCTTCGTGTCAGCGACAATGGCATCGCCCACCGGCGCCCAACTCCCGAAAACGGGATTGTCCGCGATGAGAACCAGTCGGGTAGTCTCCGCCAGGTGTGGACCAACCCCTTCCGTGTGATAGAGCGACAACGGACCACCAAGAACCAACACAAAGTCGTAACGGGAGAGTTTGCGAACGATCCCCTCGCGAGACGGATCGAGAAAGCCTTGGTAAAGCGGGTGGTCCTCCGGAAACCCATTGCGGGCGGCGAACGGCGCCGTCCATACGGCAGCGCGATGCCGCTCAGCGAGCTCGATCACCTCGGCCCAGGCCTGATCACGCGCAACCCCGGCACCCACGACAATCGCCGGCATGCGAGCTGTGGCGAGTGCTTCCGCAACCGCGGTCAGCGCACTGGGATCACCCGGATTACGCGCAGCAACTCGCCGGGGAGCCAGTCTCCCGCACGCCCGGTCCCAGTCATCAACAGGCACCGAGACAAACGTGGGGCCACAGGGTGGCTCCATCGCAACGTGGTAGGCGCGCTCGATCGCCGCAGGAACATCCTCAGCGCGCGCCGGCTCCGCGGCCCACTTCACGTAAGGACGCGGAAACTCAGTCGCCCGTTCGGCGAACAGGAACGGCTCGAACGGCAGGATCGCACGCGCCTGCTGCCCGGCCGTGATGACGAGCGGCGTCTGATTCTTGAACGCCGTGAAGAGGTTACCCGCGGCGTGTCCTACGCCAACGGCCGAATGAAGGTTAACCAGTGCAGCATTGCGCGTGGCCTGCGCGAACCCGTCCGCCATGCCCAGGACCACCGATTCCTGCAAACCCAGCACGTAACGGAAATCGTCCGGGAAGTCCCGGAACATGGGTAATTCCGTCGATCCGGGATTGCCGAAGAGGGTTTTCATGCCGGCTCGCCGCAGAAAATCGAGGGTTATTTCACGAACGGTGCTCGTCGACACGGGGATCTCCTCGCGGTGCTATAGTTATCATGTTTATCTTATACAGCCGCGCAGCGCCCGTGCGCCCTTTTGTCGAGCGCATCCCTGTCGCTCCCGCTACCATTACGAACTGTTGTGGAAGAGTGAGGCAGGAATGACCGGACCCCGCAAAATGCCGCCGTTCGAGCAATCGATCGCCGCGATCATGCTCAACGCGCAGGAGGCCGTCATCGCCCCCATGAGACCGAAGCTCCGCGAGCACAATATTACCGAGCCGCAATGGCGCGTCATGCGGGTGCTCCAGGATCGCGGCTCGACCGATGCGACCCGCCTCTCCGATGTCGGGCTGCTGCACGCTCCGAGCGTGACGCGGATCCTCAAGGATCTGGAGGAGCGCAAGTTCGTCGTGCGCGAGCCGGATCGACATGACCTGCGCCGCAGCCTCGTGGCACTGACCCCGCAGGGACGCGAGATCGTGCAGACCATCTCGCGCGATGTCTTGCGGATCATGCGGGAGTATTCCAACCGTTTCGGAGCGCAACGGCTCGAGCGGCTGCTCGATGAGCTACGGGCGCTTTCGGCCGCCATCAAGGGCGTCGAATAGGTTCGTTGTCTTTCAGATACTTACCACGTTAAATACTTATGCACAAAATCGTCGTACTCTATCCGCCGCAGCCTGATCCGGAAGCCTTCAAGGCCTACTACGTCAAAACCCACATCCCGCTCGCCCGCAAGCTGCCGGGGCTGCTGGCTTTGCGATATAGCTTCGGCATCCAGGGTGTTGGCGGCACCGCGCCTTATTTCTGTGTGTTCGAAGCCGACTTCCGTGACGGGGCAGCCCTGGGAGCCGCAATGGGATCACCCGAGGGCCAGGCGGTGGCCGCCGATGTGCCCAACTTCGCCAGGGTTCCGCCGACGCTGATCCATTACCCGGTTGAAAGCAACATGTAACAGCCAGGCTCAGCTCGACTTTCCGGGGCCTGCTCTCCGACCAGTCTGCTGTAGTTCCCGCCGGGCCGCTGCGACGGCCGTATGACTCAGGGAGCCAGTTTACGCACCCAGATATTGCGGAAGCTGATGGGAGGGGAAGGATCGCCGTGCGCCTGGAGCTTGATGGGAGCTTCCTGGTAAGGCTTGTACGCGGGGGTCCCGCTGTTGGTGGTCTCACCAGTCAGGCGAAAGTGATTCTGAACCAACACGCCGTTATGGAAGACCGTGACGTAGGCTGGCGTCGTCACCTTCCCGTCAGAGGAGAACACCGGGGCGGTCCAGATGATATCGAAAGTCTGCCACGCTCCGGGTGCACGCATGGAATTCACCAGTGGTGGTGACTGTTTGTACACCGAGCCCGCCTGCCCGTTGACATAGGTCCTGTTGTTGTACGAATCCAGGATCTGGATCTCGTAACCCGCATCGCCGGGACCGGTGGAGGCGAGGAACACACCGCTGTTGCCGCGATGCTGCCCTTCGCCAGTCATGTTCTTGGGAATGCGCCATTCCAGGTGCAGCTGGTAGTTCCGGAAAGACAGCCGGGTTTCAATGTTGCCGGCGGTCTTATCCACGGTGATGACCCCATCGGCGACTTTCCAGCGGGCGGGAGTATGGTCATTCGTCGTCACCCACTGGTTGAGGTTGTGACCGTCGAACAGCACGACCGCATCCGACGGCGGGGCGCTGTCGGCAGATCCGGGTGTCACGACCTGGGGCACAGGCTCCCACTGTTCGGTTGCCTTGGGATCGGGGGTCTGCGCACTGGCCATCGCGAGGCTACCGACCATCGCCACCGCCACACCGACCCGCATTCGATTATTCACGGAAAACCTCCACACTCACTTCAAGCAAGACCGACTTTCTTCAGCACTTCAGGCGGAGGGCCATCGAAATGCGTTAGTGGCACATTGCCGACATAGCCTACATCCTGGCGCCCTTGTGGGGTGGTGTAGAACCCTCCGGCGGTCAGATCACGATAGCGGGCGAAAAACCTGGCGGCCTGCACAAATTCCGGCTTGGCCTTCTCGATCAGACAGACGTCATCGCAAATGGCGGCTTGCTCCCCCGCGGAGAGTGCGGCGAACGAATGGCCCGCGCCATAGCGCGAAGCGGCCTCTGTGTCGAGCCACGCCAACCCCTGGAGGATCTCGGCGCGATCCAGGCGCTGTTGTTCGTAAGGAGCACTGATCCATTCGTCAATGAAATCGACCACGCCCACGGCGGAAGCACTCGGGGAGGTGTCATCGGCCGGGATGATCAGATCGCAGAGCACCCGGGCGGTCTCTCGTTGCGGACCGGTGAGGGTCAGGGGCCAGAGCTCGCCGGGCTTGTAGACCCGGCTCAGGTCAGGATCGGTGCCGTAGCCTTTGGCCGCCCCCAGGCCAGGTCTGTCGCTGCCCAACGCGAACACAACATGCCGCAGACCGGTCATGGCACCGGCGGCGGCAAGGACCCATTTCAGGGACGTGCGTCGGTCCATCAGATCTCCCTCCGGCGCATGCGCTCGAGAATATGGTCACA
>DAITMW010000447.1:0-4790 GCA_036834945.1 Steroidobacteraceae bacterium | reverse complement strand
CCCCCGGGTCTATCGGGCCTAGTGACTGGCGTACATCTTCATCACGTCGCTCTTCAGCGCGGCCTGGCTCGACGGCCGGCTATAGAACATGTGGCCGCCCGGATATTCCTTGACCTGGATCCGCTCCGCCTTTCCCATCACCGGCATCTGGTCGACGATCAACACCGAGGCCATGAACGGGCATGACAGGTCGTCCCATCCGTGCACGATGAGCGCATGCATCTTCGGATCGATTGCCAATGACTCGCGCAGTTCCGGAACCGAGCCGCGCTCGAGGCCGTTCTCGCTCTTTTCGCTGTCCGGTGAATCGGTCCACAGGCGGTTGACTTCATAGCTGAGGGCGTTGAAGCGCCCGCTGTATTTCCAGCCGACCGTGCGCGTGATGAAGTCCACCATCGCGGTGGTCGTCGGGGCGATGATGCTGTCGAGTATCGGGTCGTTGTTGCGTTGGACGGGTGCGAACGGGAAGGGGTCGTAGGAAGTCACGTTGGAGTCATATCGGCTGCCCAGCTTGCCTTCGGCCCGGTAGACCTCGCGCAGATATGCCTGCGTCTCGAGGCGTCCACCGGAGCGACGCACGAAATTCGGGTCGAGGCCGGACAGCTCCGTGACACGTTTGACGATCCGTTCGATGGCTTGTGTATCCGACCGGCCTTTCAGCAGGTCCTGGACATAGTCGGTACGGGTGTACTCGATGACGTTGGCCATGGCGGCATCGTTCAACTTTCCCTGACGCTCGAGGTTCGCGGCCGCGATGCTCGGCAGCGTCAACATCCAGGGCAGGGGCGAGAGGTCCTCGTTGTTGGACGCGCCCGGGTCGAGGTACGGCGAAACCAGGACCTCGCCGTTCATGGCGACGCCGAGTTGGGTCTGGAGGTAGTGCACGATGCGCGGGCCGCGAAAGCCGCCGTAGCTCTCGCCGACCAGGTATTTCCGGGAGGTCAGACGCTCATTCTTCACGAGCCAGTCGAAGATGATGCGCGACAGGTATTGGACGTCCGACTTCGGATTGTAGAAGCGCTTCTTGGCTTCCTCTTCCGGTACCTGGGCATAGCTGAAGCCTGTTCCCACCGGGTCGATGAATACCAAGTCGGTGAAGTTCAGCCAGGTGCCGGGATTGTCGACGGGCGTCGCGGGATCGGAAGGACTGTCACCCTCGGCGCCGAATTGCACCCGCTTGGGACCGATGGCGCCCAGGTTGAGATAGACGGATGCGGCGCCCGGGCCGCCATTCAGTGCAAACGTGACCGGCCGGTTGGCTCCGGGAACCGTGTAAGCGGTGAACATGACGCTCGCAATGGTCTTGCCCTTCTCGTCCAGAACCGGCAGCGAGCCTACAGTCGCCTCGTATTTCAGCTCGCGGCCGTCCAGTGACATGGACTGGTGGACGCTCTTGTCGGCGGGAAACGGCGGGAGATGGATGTCGTCGTCCTTGTGTCCTTTATCCGCTGCCTTGGCGTCGTCGGTCGCTTTGGGGGCGTCCTGATCCTTGGCGAAAGTCGTGGGTATCGTCAGCACTCCCCAGGCGAGCATGACTACGGGCAGCCATTGTTTCAGCATCTTCGTACCTTGAGATCGGAAAGGGCGGTATGGTAGTCCAATTCGGCGAATCGGAAAAAGAATGGGGAGCACCGGACAGTGGCACTCGAACCCAAAACGGGTCGATATCGACATTACAAGGGCAACGAGTACGAGGTGCTCGGAACGGCAACACACTCGGAAACCGACGAGCCGTATGTGATCTACCGGGCGCTCTACGGGGCGCGCGGCCTGTGGGTGCGTCCCCTCGAAATGTTTTGTGAGTCGGTAACGGTCGGAGGCAAAACCGTGCCGAGATTCGCATACGTGGGCGACTCGAGGGCCGACGCGCTTTGAGCGTCGCGCCGACCCTGTTACCAGGCGGCGCGACTTTCCGGCAGAGGCTCAGTGCGGCAGCAGTCCGAAGATGGCCAACGTATTGGTCGTGCCGATGAACACCTTGCCGCCCGCGACCGTGGGTGCGATGAACTTGTTGCCGGGCCCGAACTGATCGCGTCCACCCGTCGCCTGGTTACTGTTGTAAAGCTCGTGCGCGAGGTTTGATGCGTCGTACGCATGGAGCACGGCCGGCGTGGTGTTTTCGTGCGCCCAGACGATCGCGTCTGAAGTCCCGTTGGCGGATACGACCGGAGAGGCGCCCGGGTAGGCGAAAGTGATCGCCGTTTGCGACGTCGGTGACGTCGAGAGCTTTGCGTTGCTCACGCCGTAAGCTTTCAGGGTGCCACCGGCGTCGCCGTAGTAGATGACGTTGTTGAACCACGCCGGCGAGCTGCGGACGCCGCCGGCCGAAGCGCCGGGCGGGTTCCCGGGCAGCTGATTGTCGACCTCCTGCCAGATGTTGTTCTGAGAAGCGTTGAACTTGCCCATGTTGTCGCGATCGACGAGGTAGATGTTGCTGTCCTTGCCGGCGCCGACGATCAGGTGCTTCACATTGCCGCCGCTGTCGGTCAGGTCGGGTAGCAGCATTTCCCCGCCGGAGCCGAGATCGATGTCGCCGCCCGATTCGGTGACCTCGGCCGACATGGCGAAATAGTCCGCGACCTTCAGGCTCGAAGGGGTGCTGGCCAGCTTCAGGAAGGAGTTGCCGAAGTCGCCCATGTTGGGAAAGCCGTTCGCGTCCAGGGTGGGCTCGAAGAGGCCGTTGCCCGTCAACAGGTAGACATTGCCCTGGGCGTCGGCGCCCGGGCCGTCGCCACTCATCCAGATCGCGGGACCGTTCATGTTGAAACTCGTGCCGTTGGGTACGGCGGCTCCGCTGTTCGGGCCCACGTTCAGGACGGCGGTCTGGGCGAGGGTCATCTGGTTGAACGCCATGATCCACCCGCTATACGGGGGGATGTCGCAGTGGGAAGTCCACGAGGTATAGATCTGTCCGTTGGCGAGCAGGAGTGCTGCCCGCTCCTCGTACTGCCCGGGCGCGAATGTCGTGATGCCTGCGGCATTGGGGAATGTGCCCGCGATTTCCGTGGGGCCATTGAACAGCTCGGCCCCGGTCGTGATGTCCAATGCGTGCAGGCGCTGATGGTAGTTGGAAGATTTGTCGATGGACATTCCAACCACGTAGATCGCTCCGTGCGGTCCGGCCGTACGATCGATCACGGGGGTCGAGGTAATCCCGATTTCAGGCGTTACCTGGCTGCATCCGTGGGTGTCGCTCGGGGTCTCTCCGTTGGCGAGGAGAGAGACCTGCCAGATCACCGTGCCGGCATCCGCATCGATCGCGTAAACGGTGCCATGCTCCGTGGCCGCGAAGGCGACATTGTGCGCGGTGCCCGATAGGGGAACCTGAGCCAGATACAGAGGTTGCGCGTCGACTTTGCCGTCGAGCATGACAGTGTGCAGCAGGCCGAAGCTCGTCGAGTTGACATTGGCCAATGTGAGTGTGGTCTCGTTGGCGTTGAGACCGCTACGGGAGACGTCGTTCTTGAATGTGGCGACGTCGCTGGTGAGCGTCAAGGTCGCGTTGTTGCTGGTGACGCTACCCGCGCTGTTGGAAACGACGACGGCGAAGGTCGCTCCGTTGTCACTCGACGAGACAGCCGGCGTCGTATAGCTCGCGCTCGTCGCGCCTTGTATGGCAGTGCCATTCTTTTGCCATTGATAGGACAAAGGTGCGCTTCCGGAGGCCGCTACGGAGAAAGTCGCGGTGTTCCCGACGGTCACTGAAACGTTGGCGGGCTGGGTGGTGATCGAAGGTGCTGATGCGGCTGGAGTCGACATCGGTGGTGGCGAGTAGGAGCTGTTTCCGTCGCCACCGCATGCGGTGAGTCCGGAGATCAGAAAAAATAGGAGCAAGGTGAATGAAAGGATCGTCCTGGATTGCATGAGCACGCTCGTTGCGATGAGGTCATCGAAGCTCGTATGTGTCGCCCATGACGCGAAATGTTCATTGGCCCGGATCATGTGAGTCAGGGGGTGCCACGGAACAGCAAAATGTCCCAGGGATGGAGCGCGCGCTGGAACTCCCAACAGGATGGCCGGCGGGCGTTGGCGCTTAAAGAACGATTTAGGATGCCACCAGGGCCAGGGGCGCTGCGCCCTGGTCGGCAAGTCATCCGCAGGGCGCGACGACCCGTTGTCTCACGAGGCGTCCTTGTTCTTCTTCAGGTACTCGACGATCGTCTTGCGCGCCGCCGCGTCCGTGATCCCGTTGTAGGGTTTCATGTTGTTGTTGGGAATCACCGAGTCGGGATTCTCGATCCAGCGGTCCAGTGTCGCCTCGTTCCAGGTCACCCCGGAGCCCTTGAGGCTCTGGGAGTAGCCGTAGCCGGAGGACTGTCCGGCCTTGGCGCCGAAGACGCCGTGGAGTGAGGGGCCGAGCCGGTTGTCACCCGCCTTCAGGGAGTGGCAGGTGCGGCAGAAGTTGTTGAATGCGACCTTGCCGTCGGCGCCGGGAGGCGCAGCAAGGGCGGCTTGCGAGCCGGGCAGGCCCAGGCCAACAGCCGAGATCGCGACCACGATTCGAATGGAGCGACGCATGGATAACCCCGCTCGTGTTACCGGCGCAAACACGCCCGGATATTGCTCAACGGCAGTGCGCCGCACTTGTTCCCCCGTACGGCCTAGATCGAGGTGCGGCCGGGCCGCACCGCGTCAGTTGCGGTGGAATATCATGATGGCATCGAGCATGCGGCCATCGGGCAACGTGCCCTTTGTTGCAACAGTCAGGGTTTTCGCATCACTCGATACCCGCCGGGTGGCAACGATGACCGCCTTGCCGTCGCGCTTCTGTGTGGACTCACTCGTCAACC
>DAITMW010000446.1:0-4793 GCA_036834945.1 Steroidobacteraceae bacterium | reverse complement strand
TGAGAACCCGACACTTTCAGGCGTCGCCACCGGAAGCTCCGGCGCAGACATCGCAGCCGACCAGGACATCAATAAGCCGACGCCGAGCAGAGCGGACGCGATTCGTGCGAGCAGATCCCGATGCTTCATTTGATAACCTCTGTTGCTCGAGTGCGCTTGACTATGACGGGCTGCCCGGAATATTCCACGACCGCATCCACCTTCTCGTCGAAGTTCGTAGCGTCCGTCGGACCGGAAATCCAACGGACCTTGAACGTGCGCTGACGCGGCATGCGCGGGAACTCCCCCGAGCGCGCACCAATACTCAACGTGCCCTTCGCCTCATTATAACTGAATGGAATGCGCGAGAACTCCCCTCGCTCATAGCCATACGTGAGACCATCATCTTCGTACAGTTGGAAGGCTCCGTTCGCACCGGTGTAGACATACAAGGTGATGGGCGCGTCCGGTTTCTGTCCGGTGTACTGTACGACCGGCCCCAGGGGAATGATTGCCCCGGCGCGCACGAAGAGCGGCATGCGCTCGAGCGGAGCTGGGGCATCGACCGACGCACCCCCAGGGAAGACATTGCCGCTGTAGAAGTCGTACCAACGTGCGCCCGCCGGCAGATAAACTTTGCGCCTACGCGCTCCATACTCATGGACAGGACTGACCAGCAACGACGGTCCGAACAGGTACTCATCGTCGATGCTCCGCACCGCGGGATCCTTCGGAAAATCCATCACCAGGCCCCGCATGATGGTACCGTCCCGGTGATAGGTCTCCGCACCCAGCGTGTAGATATAGGGTAACAGGCGATAGCGCAGCTCGTCGTACCACACCAACGTCCGATAGATATCACTCCCAACCGGCGCCAGATTGTAGATCTCCCGGTAAGGCTCCTCCCCATGCGACCGAAACAGCGGCACGAATGCCCCGAACTGGAACCATCGTGCATTGAGCTCGCGCCACTCGGCAAGATCCGCGGCGCTGGGATTGAGATAGCGCCTCTCCAGGGCAAAACCACCGATATCGAAGCCCCAGTCAGGAATGCCCGACATCGAGAAATTCACACCCGCCGAGATCTGCCTGCGCAAATCCTCCCAACGTGACGCAACATCGCCACTCCAGGTCGCCGCGGCATTACGCTGCTGACCGGCGAACGCCGAACGCGTGAGTATGAACGCTCGTGTATCCCCCATCGCACGTGCGCCCTGGTACACCGCCGTGGTATGCATCAACGGATAGGAGTTGTAGAACGCCGCCCCAGGCCCCATCGCCGTGGGACCGATGCGCTTCTTGTTCTCCTCGACATCGACATTGGAATGGATATCAGGCTCCGAGGCATCCAGCCACCACGCGTCAACACCAAGGCGTGCCAGGTTATCCCGGATCTGCCGCCAGTAGATGCCCCGCGCTTCGGTCGTGTAAGGATCGTAGAACGAATTCAGGTAGCCACGCGCCCCAACCCAGTCGTGTACACCGAGGTCGACATTGCGCCGGTAAATGTAGCCCTTGGCATCGAGCTCACGATAGTGAGCGGTGGTCGGGTAAAATTTGGGCCAGACCGAGATCATGAAGTGCGCATGCTCGTCGTGAAGCCGCTCGATCATGCCTTTGGGATCCGGAAAACGCGCCGGGTCGAACCGGTGCGAGCCCCAATCCGCCTCCGGCCAGTAGAACCAGTCCTCCACGATGTTGTCGAGCGGAATACCCCGCTTACGGTACTCACTGACCACATCCAGGATCTCCGTCTGGGTCTTGTATCGCTGGCGACTCTGCCAGAACCCATACGCCCAGCGCGGCATCATGACGGCCTTGCCGGTGAGCTGCCGGTAACCCGCGATGATCTCATCGAAATGGGTCTCGTCGAGGTTGCCGCCCGCGATGTAGTAGTAATCAATCGCGCGAGCAGCCTCCGAAGCCAGCGACAATGAATGGCGCACCGATCGGGGTAACGGATCATTGTGCAGAAGAGCAATGTAGCCGTCATCCGGGAGCCACTCGAGGCGCACGGCGACGGGGACCCCTGCCTTCATCGCGTAGTCGAAAGTGTGATACCAGGGATTCCAGTTCTGCCGCCAGCCCGATTTGACGAGCTTCCCATCCAGGTAGAGCTTGAAATAACTACTGGCATAGAGTTGGAACTTGTGCACGCCGCTCTTGCCCGTTACGAGCTTACCGTCCCACGCGACGCTGAGCCCGTTGACGTCGACACGTTGCGCGGATGTGCTCGAGACCGTAGTCCCCAGTATTTCCTCGGGCCGGCGCGCCAGATCCTTCATATACTGATAGTTGATGTCGCGCTCCTTGCGCTCGACTCTCAACTTGCCATCGACGTAATACCTGGCAGTGAAGCCGCCTTCCCCGCCGTTGGCGTCATAGACCTTCAGATCACGCGATACCAGTGCATAGGGGCGCGGATCGCCGAATCGCGTGATGGAATTGTTGTCCCACAGCACGCCGTAGTTGCGGGTGGAGAGGACGAACGGTATCGCCACTTCCATATTGTGTTGCGCGAGCAGCACGTCCGCGCCGTTGTAGTTCATTTGGGCGTTCTGATGCTGCCCCAACCCATAGAAGGCCTCATCCGTGTCCGGATTGAAGACCTGTTGAACGGCATAGAAATCCCGACCCTCGATCTTGACCGGATCGAAGACGCCACGATCCCGCTCAGCAAGCAACACGTGGCCGTGCGGATCTAGAAAGCTCACCACGCCGGTTTCCAGCGAGATTTCCGCGGCGAGCCTCTTGGTGGAGAGTTTCAGCCGTGGGCCCAGTCGTTGCACAGTAAATGGCACGTCGCCTTTTGGCACCGCGGTGACCATGAGACTCGGCGGCAAATCGAGAGGTTTGGTTGTCCCCGCTGGGGATTCCCGCGCTGACCGCTCGGTTGTCCCCGCCGGGGCAACCCCCGCTGACCGCTCGGTCGGCACCGCCGTAACATGGACAATGTGGTCCGACATGAGCTGCAACCGGACCTGTCTGGCGGGCCCCCTGTTCGGCTCCACCACGACGCCATCCGGTGTGCGTTGATAGTGCTCAGCGGCCCGGGCACCCGAAACGGCGGTGAAGCAACCGCAAACGCAGACGCACGCCAGCAGCGTGCACCGGAGAAAGTGTTTCACTGCATTGTCTCGCTCAGTAATCCGCCAGCCGCACGCGCAACACCTGGGGCAAGCCCGTGAAGTTCAAACCCCAATCCGTCTGGTCACCGTTCCACACGCGCGCGAAAACCCACCGGCCACTCTCATAGTGACCTTCTTCCACCCGCGCGATCATGAAAGGAGCGGAGCTCTGCCGTGCACGCTCAAACTTGACACGAGCGTGATACCCGGTTACCAGGTACTCGTTGGGCCCGAGCTCGGCGAGCAGTACGCCACCCGATGGCGTGGGATTGCCTTTGGGAGCTCCGTCACCAAACATGTCACGACCGTATGAAACCTCGACCTGCCACCGTGCTTCGGACGCCGCTCCAAGCACAACATGCTGAACGTGGGTTTCCGCAGGCTCCGCCGTACCCCACACCTTACCGGCGAGGCTCAGCGCCGCGACCTCCCGCATCATCGGCTCGACCAGTTTGTAGTTGCCCGCGAACACCTCGATCGTTTCCCCATCGATCACAGGCGCACCCAACGGAAAATTCGCATAACCGGTAAAGTCCATGCCGAATGGCGCGAATCCCAGGCCTCCTCGCCCCATCACTTCGAAAAAGAAACGAGCGCCATCCCGGCCATTGCTGGTCTCCGGCACGAACAACGCGTTGCCAACCGTCCCATACAAATCCAGTGTGCGCGTGTAGCCACGATAGTCGTGGAGGTAGATGTCGGGAGCGATGGCATCGATCGACGGTGCCGCCGCCTTCCAGATATCCAGCACATTCCAAGTCGGCCCCCCACTGGCGTAGTCGTAGGGATCCTGCTCCCTGAAGGGATCGCGCAATGCCGCGTTCACATACATAGGTATCGGGTAGGCCGCCTTGCCCGCCGCAGTGACCTGCTCGACGAAATGCGCGATGCAATAGGCGTGAAAGAACTCGTCGGCGTCCTTGCCAAACACTTCCGCCCACGAGCCAGACCTCTTACCGAGCGCCTTGACGATCTCCTGCGGCACCGCCGCCTCAAACTGCTCCTGCGCGGTCGGTGAGTAGTCGCGTACAGCCCCATACGTACCGGTCTCGTTTTCCACCTGGACCATGATGACCGTACGCTCGGCGTCCCTTTCCTTCAGATGCCGCATGAGCGCCACGAATGCCTTGCGATCCGCAGCGAGGGTCGCCTGAAAATTCGGCGACAAGGAGTTGCGAGTCATTCCCTTGGCGTTGATGACGCGGGGAAAGCGCCTGTTGTTGAGCTTCACCCACTCCGGGGCATAACCCGGCCCATTGTTCTTCCACGTCCCAAACCACAACAGCACCAGGCGCACACGCTGCTCGCGCGCCTGAACGAGCAAGGTATCCAGAAAGGAAAAGTCGAACTCTCCCTCCCGGGGCTCGACCTGCTCCCAGGCAATCGGCACTTCCACCGTATTCGCGTGCAACTGCGCGACGGCTGGCCATACCTTGGGCAACATCGCAGGCCAATTGCTGGAGTTGTTGACCTGCGCGCTCAACATCAGGAACGGCGCCCCGTCGACCAGGAGCGCGTAGCGGCCATTCTGTTTGACGAGGGTGGGAAGCGGGCTGAGGGTGCTGCCATGGGCAAAGCCGGCGAGCATCAGCAGCATCGCAAGACCCGGGAATCCACACCGCACCAGGCTCCGGCCCCCTCTTCATGGTACCGCTACCATACCCCGGCAGGGTGTCTCAGCACCGC
>DAITMW010000445.1:0-4813 GCA_036834945.1 Steroidobacteraceae bacterium | reverse complement strand
ACGACTACGAGCTGTCGACTTTCAGCGGCGACATCCGCAACTGCTTCAACCTGGAACCGGAAAAGACCAGCCGGTACGGCCCCGGCGAGCGCCTGAGCGGCTCACGCGGGAGTGGCGCCGGGCACGTGCGCGTCAAGACGATGAGCGGCCAGATCGACATCTGTGACAAGTAGGCCCACGTAACGTATAGAATCTCTCCCAACGGGCAGGGAGAGAACAACAAGATGGCGTGGTACACACGCGAAGCCAGTACTAAACTCGTTCTATTTGTCGTCGCCACCCTCGTCTTGCTGTTGATTGGGGTTCGATCTCCCGCGCAAGAGTCGACTGCGGTGGACATCTACCGAAGCCCGCGCCTGAAGCACTTCGAAGCCCCGAGTTGCGATGTCACCGTGAGTCGCATCGCCGATCCCGCGGCATGCCAGGTACTGAAGAGCGGCAGGGGAGGATGGGTGACGCTCGATTTCATGGTCGACACGCAGGGCAAGCCCTTCGAGATCTCTGTGTCCCGATCGACTGGCTTCGAGGCGCTCGATGCGTTGGCCATGAAGGCCATCGCCGCTTCCACGTTCGAGCCCGCGAGTGTAAACGGGAATCCGATTGAATCCGCTTTCACCTTCAAATATGTAGTCTGGGAAGGCCCCGAAGAGAGCGTCATCGGAGGCCCTTTCATCTCGCGTTACGATGCGCTCAAGCGCGCCCTGAAGAAAAACGACCGGGCCGCAGCGGATGCGGCCTTGAAGAAAATGGTCATCACCAATCTCAGTGAGGACGCCATGTTCGGGATGGCGACCTACTTGTACGCGCAGAAGTGGGGAGACCAGAGCCAACAGCTCGAGGGGTTGCAACGGGCGCTCGCGCACGAAGGCAACACGCTCAGCAACAGTGGAGGCAGGATTCACGACCTGCCCCGATTTTTCGTCGACCAGGCGTTGCAATTGAGCATGGACCTGCAGATCAAGTTGCATCTGTACGCCGAGGCGTTGCAAACCTACCGGAGACTTCAGGGCGCGGGTCTCGATAGCGCCACCCTCGCGCAATTCAAAACGGCTGCCGCGCAGCTGGAGAAAATCCGCACCGACAACAGTTGGTATTCCGTGGCGGCCGACATGCCCCAGGGCACGTGGTCGCTGAACTTGTTCAAGCGCCATTTCCGGGCGGAGGTCGCCGCGGGTTCGATCTCGCAGGTGAAGTTGAGATGTGAGCGGCGCTATGTCGCGTTCGCATTCGACCCCAACCTGCAGTACGACCTGGCTCCTAACTCCGGAAACTGCGCTATCGAGATGCTCGGCGCGCCGGGGACGCGGTTCAAACTGATTCAGTACTAACGGCTCAATCGTGTCCGCGGAGATGCCCGATGGCAGCTGGAGCCTCCACCTGTTCAAGCACCACTTCCAGCCGCAAATCAGCGAGGGCTGCATCTGCAATTCTGACGTCCAAGGTTTCGGCGACTCGCTCCGTCTAAAGGAGCAAGGGCCAACGAAGAAACCGAAATGGACGACCGACACCTGACGGGTCTCATACGGGGCGCACAGAACGGTGACGTTGCCAGCTTCGCCGAGCTGCTGGACCTGCACTACGACACGATCTACCGGATCGCGTGGAAATGGTGCGGCCACCGCACGAACGCCGAAGACATCGCGCAGCAGTCCTGCCTGAAGCTGGCGACCAGCATCCCGAAGTTTCGCTTCCAGTCGGCGTTTACCAGCTGGCTGTACCGGTTGGTGATCAATTGCGCGCAGGACTGGCAACGGACGCAGCAACGTCACGACCACGCCGAGCTGCCCGAGACCGGCCCGCCAGCCGACACCCCCACACGGCCCGAAGACGATATCTACCTGGCACAGCTCCTCCAGCAGCTGGAAGAGCTCGGCGAGGGCATGAAGGAGACCGCGTTACTCGTGCACGCGGAAGGACTGAGTCACGCGGAGGCCGGCCGGATACTGGGCGTCGCCGAATCCACCATCTCCTGGCGACTCCATGCCATACGCAAGCACATGACCAGGCAAGAGCCCCTGATGAGCGGTGGCGTATGAGACCACAGACTTTCGACGACTACCTTCGACACACGACTCCTCCGGCGCCTGACCCGGAAGCCCGTCTCCGCGCCAGGCGAGCTGCGCTCGCGGAGTTTGAGCGCTCCCATGCTGAGGTCAGTCGAGCCCCCGCGCGGACTCAGGCCCGAGTGGCTACTCGCTGGGCCTGGGGAGGCGCGATGGCTACCGTCTGCGTCGCCGTGATCGCGGTTTCAGTTGCGTGGCTCATGCCTTTGGAGCGGCACGACGGCGCTGGGCGCACGCATGTGGTGCCGTCACCGGCTTTGCCGCAACACGCAGCCCCTGAGCAACACCCTACGACCGAGCATTCTCCTCTGCCCGAGCAACATCCCATATCTTCGCACAAGCGATCGGCGCCGCACGTTACCCGCGTGATGCCGCCAATCGCGACAAACATTCCAATGCCGCAGCCCGAACCGGCTGCCCAGGAACCATCCGCCCAGACATCGCCAGACAAACCCATTCCCCCGATTCTGGCGGCGCCGGTACCGACCACCCATAGTCGTACCGACAACAGCAACTCCGCGCAGCTCGCGGAGGCCAATGTCGAAGATGTCATCGTCACCGGAAGCCGGCGACCTTCCTTCCTGGGCCGCCTGCTCTCACGCAGAGAGCCCGAGGCCGACTCCGCGGTCTCCGACGCCCCCCAGGAGCGCCACGACAAGTTTCAGCACTTCGACATAAACCCGGTGAAGCGGGTGAAGGACGAGCCCGTATCGACGTTCTCGGTCGATGTCGATACGGCATCCTACAGCTTCGTGCGCCGCCAGCTGAACGAGGGTGCACTGCCTCAAGCGGACGCGGTCCGCGTCGAGGAAATGATCAACTACTTCGAATACGCCTGGCCCACCTCGGAATCCCGCGACCAGCCATTCAAGCCCACTGTGACGGTCAGCGACTCACCATGGGGCGACGGTAAGAAGTTGATCCACATCGGCATCAAGGGCTACGAGCTGCCTGTCCGAGAGCAGCCGGATGTCAACCTGGTGCTGCTGCTCGACGTCAGCGGATCAATGAACAGTCCTGACAAGCTGCCCCTCGCGCAGCAATCAATGGCGCTATTGCTCGATACACTGAAACCAACCGACACGGTCGGGATCGTGGTGTACGCCGGCGCGGCGGGCGAGGTGCTCGCACCCACGCCTGTAAAGGACAAGGAAAGGATATTGGAGGCGCTGCGGGCGCTGGAGCCTGGCGGCTCCACTGCCGGCGCGGAAGGTATCAGGCTGGCTTACAAACTCGCCGAGAAGAGCTTCCGCAGGAACGGCATCAACCGCATCCTGTTGGCCACAGATGGCGATTTCAATGTAGGAATCACCGATCGCGACGAGCTGAAGCACTTCGTGGAGCGCGAACGGGAGAAAGGCGTCTACCT
This sequence comes from Steroidobacteraceae bacterium, assembly GCA_036834945.1. Classification (GTDB taxonomy): domain Bacteria; phylum Pseudomonadota; class Gammaproteobacteria; order Steroidobacterales; family Steroidobacteraceae; genus 13-2-20CM-66-19. The sequence goes on along the minus strand of DAITMW010000445.1, from coordinate 1,381 downwards.
GTCGGTGCTCGGCTTCGGCGAAGACAACTATCGCGACGACATGGCGCAGACATTGGCGCAGAACGGCAACGGCGTGGCGGCTTACATCGACACCCTGAACGAGGCCAGGAAAGTGCTGGTCCGGGAGTCCACGGCCGCCCTGTTCACGATCGCCAAGGACGTGAAGCTCCAGGTCGAATTCAACCCGGCAACCGTCGCCGAATACCGCCTCGTCGGTTACGAAACCCGCGCCCTGAACCGCGAAGATTTCAACAACGACAAAGTCGACGCCGGCGACATAGGGTCAGGTCACACGGTGACCGCGATCTACGAAATCACCCCGGTCGGCTCGCCTGCGAAGCTGATCGACGACAGCCGCTACGAGGACCACCAGAACGCCGATGCCGGCAAAACCGGCGAGTACGGCTTCTTGAAGATCCGCTACAAGCTGCCGAACAGCTTTCGCTCGCGATTACTGGAACAGCCGATCCGCATCGACGCGGGCGTACCCGAGCACCTCAAGGGCGATGTCGACTTCTCAACCGCGGTGGCAGGCTTCGGACAGATTCTCAGCGGCGGTAAGTACACCGGCCCGCTCCGCTACGATGACGTAGTGCGGGAGGCGCACGCGGGGGAGGGAGAGGATCCCTATGGCTACCGCGCTGAGTTTGTAGAGCTCGTGCGCAAGGCCCAGCAACTAGGCGCAAAGTCGCCCGACTAGGCCACATCGCTCGTTGCATCGAGTTGGATGGCGATCGCCTGTCGGCGCGCCCAATCCCAGTTCGGCGCAAGGCCGCGCATCATCCTCTTCGCGATGGGTGCTCTAGTGACAATCGAGGCAACCAAGCTTCTCTTGCTGTGCCCATAGTGCGGCCGAAGGTCATCTCCACGGAAGGTCGAGCTGCGTCAATGCCGTCCGCCGGCGTGCGGCCCTCGCAGCGCGCCTTAACGCGCGACCCAATAGGCAGCTTCGGCACAGAACGGAACGGCCTGGATTTTCCGAAGCAGTGAATCGATCATTGTCGAAATGTGACGATATGTCAGCCTGCCAGATTAGCCAGGCGTCGCAATAGACATGACATCATGCGGTCGTGCGCGGGTGAACGAGTGCCACGGTATAACGGCACAGACCTACACACGCCTGATACCGTGGTGCTCGACGTGGGAATAGGACGCGCGAGAATGTCGATTCCCTCCCGTCCGTCTCCATTCGCCACTGATCATCCGGGCGGCCTGCTGCCGGCAACGACGATGGGTTCGCTGAGCGCTTGCAGATATTCCTCTTCGCCGATCGCATGCACCGACCTCACCTTCGCCAGCAGCTCGTCGATCAGCGAACGCAGCCCAGGCCCCGGCGTGCCGTGCGCGAATGATCTCTGGTACTTGATCGGCCCGGGGATGA
>DAITMW010000444.1:0-4852 GCA_036834945.1 Steroidobacteraceae bacterium | reverse complement strand
CTCTCCCGACATGACGACGAGGCTGCCCGTGACTCCCTATAAACCCAAGCGCATGCAGCTCAGCGTGCTCACGGCGGCACTGCAGGAGCTGACTCCTCGCAAACTTCGCGACGCGGATGCGGATCTCGCCATCGAGGAATGGCTGCAGTTCGCCCGGGAGCTCGATTGCCCCAACATCCAGTTGTCGGCCGCGATTCATCCGAGCCGGAGCGATGTTCCGGCCGAGGCTATGTTGGACCCAGTGGCGAACACGCTGGACCTGCGCGAGCCGTTCGACCGCGCTCGCGCCGCCCGGGTCACCGCAGCCATGAAAAGCACGGGCGTGGGCCTGTCTGACATCGGGTACTTCGACAATATGCTCGTGGCGGACCCGACCGCGCGTGCCCAAAAACATGAGTTCATGCTGCGCGTGTTCGATACCGCGGTGCTGCTCAACTGCCCAGCAGTTTGCGGCTTCGTGGGGCGCAACTTCAACCTGGGAATGGATGCGAACCTCGCGATGTTCGAGAGTGAGTTCGTACCTTTGTTGCGCGAGGCCAAGGCACGAGGACTGGTCTATCGGGTGGAGCAATGCCCGATGCCGGGATGGACGACGAGCGACACCTGGCATAACAACCTCGCTTACGCACCCGGCCCGTGGATTGCCCTACATCGCATTTGCGAGCGCCACGGTGTGGGCGACCAGTTCCGGATTCATTACGATCCGTCGCATGCCATCCTGATGGGACAGGACAGCCGCTCGGTATTCCAGTATCTCAAAGACGAAGGATACGGCTTTCTCATCGGCGGGTTCCACGTAAAAGGGCAGGTCATCGACTCCAAGGGAGTCTCCGCCTGGGGTTACGGCGGACAGACCCTGCTGCGGGGAGATCGGGTTGGTGATGCGCCTGCGCCCAAAGCCGCGGACCGGGCCAATGCCTGGAAGAAACAGACAGTCCTGGCGGAGCACGAGCTGCCGGGCACGGCGCGTCACGATCCCCTGGCCTACCTGCAAAACCGCAGTGTGGACTGGCTCGATCATCAGCTCGCGGCGCGCGAACTGTTGGATATCGACGCGGCGGAGACTTATCTGGTGGTGGAGCACGAGTTTCCACCGGCCAGGGTGCTGGACAAGGCCCATCTGGCGCCCATCCTCAAAGGGTCACTCGATTTTACGCGGGCGATCGATGAGGCCGCGGCGGCGATGTACGCGCTCCAGCAGGAGGTGTTGCCGTCCCAGGGCATCGCACCCCAGGGTGTTGGTCGCGAGGCGTACAGGAGCTGAGACTTGAGCGTCTCATACGTCACGCCACTGATTGCCGCTGGCGGCGGATTTCAACACAGCGTCGATGAAACGCATGCCACGCACGCCGGCCTCGATGCCGGGAAAGTCACCTGGATCAACCGGCTCACCATTGATGGCGCGTGCGACTCCCCGATAAAGGTTGCCCATCGCATCCGTGAAGCCTTCCGGATGCCCCGGAGGAAGCTTGCTGGCCGCGCGGGCCTGTGAAGCGTTGTAAGGCTGCCCCGCGGTCAACACGCTCGAGGGCTTCCCTTCTTGCAGGAACTCCAGCCGCTGTGGCGTTTCCTGGGCCCACTTGAGCGCACCCGTGCGTCCGTAAACGGCCAGTTGCAAGTTGTTTTCCTCGGCGGTGGCGATCTGGCTCGCGCCCAGCACGCCGGGCACGTTGCCGGTGAGCCTCAGCAGAACACTCCCATCGACATCCATACGATTGTCAGGAACACCACCGGTATCGGTATCGGCCAGGAGCCGTTCGATCCGCAACCCGGTCGTATATTCAACCAGGTTGAAACAGTGCACGCCGATATCGCCTATGCAGGAGCTGTCGCCGCCCTGCGCGGGATCCAGGCGCCAGACGGCGCGGCGCTTGGCGGGGTCGCGCAGAATCGGGTTGATCCAACCCTGGTAGTACTGCACATGAACCTTTTGCACCGCACCGATCGCACCAGCTGCGACCATGGCGCGCAGCTGGCGAACCAGGGGATAGCCGGTGTAGGTATGGGCAACGGCAAAGACCAAGCCGTGGGACTGCACCAGGCGTGCGAGCTCGTTGGCTTGTGCAATGCTGGTCGTAATGGGCTTCTCACACAGAATGTGAAACCCCGCACTCAGCAATTTTACAGCCGCTTCGTGGTGCAGGGCGTTGGGTGTGGCGATGGTCAGGAGCCGCATGCGCTGATCAGACGGCAGGGCTTTCTCACCCGCAATCAACGCGTCCACGTCCGGGTAGGCCCGCCGAGGGTCGAGCTCCAGGTCACGAGCAAACTCGAGACCCGCCGCGCCGTTGCTGCTGAACACGCCTCCCACCAGGCGATAGTCATCACCCATCTCGGCTGCGATCCGATGCACGATGCCGATCAAGGAACGGCCACCCCCGCCCAGCATCCCCCATTTGATCCGAGGTGCCTTCATGCCGGCTCTCCTCGCAAAGTCTCATTACGGAACAATGCCGCGAACGCCACGAGAACCAACACCGCGAACCCGGCCGGGAGCAGCCAGATTGTGCTCCAGTCGTGGCCACCCGGCACAGCGTAGAGGTCCGTGATCCACCCCGCCACCGCGAATCCGATCAACATACCCAGACCGTAGGTGGCGAGGGTAATCAGGCCCTGGGCCGCACTCTTGATCCCCGGCCCCGCCTTGGAATCGATGTAGATCTGCCCCGAGACAAAGAAAAAATCGTAGCAAACCCCGTGCAGGGCAATGCCGATCAACAGCAGCGAAACCAACGATCCGGCATTGCCGAAGGCAAACAGGGCATAGCGCAGGGCCCAGGCGAGCATCCCGGCGAGAAGCGTCGTCTTGATGCCGAAGCGCCCCAGGAACACCGGTAAGGCCAGCATGAACAGCACTTCCGATGCCTGCCCCAGGGTCTGCTTGCCCGTGGGATTGGCGACGTCGAGCTCGACCAGGAACTGGTTCGCGTGTTGGTAGTAGAACGCCAGCGGAATGCAGATGAGAATGGAGGCGAGAAAGAAGATGAGAAAATTGCGCTCGGCGAGCAATCTCAAGGCGTCCGCGCCCAGGATGTCCCGGAGCCGCTTGCCGGCCCGTCCCTCGGGAGTCGGTGGCGTCTTCGGGAGTGTAAAACTATAGAGCCCCAACAACAGTGAACCGTAACCGCACATCGTGAAGGTATTGCGCAACGCCCCCTGTGCGACGGAGGCCGGAGAGTCCCAGGCGAACACGTAACTGATCGCAACACCGGCGACAATCCAACCGATGGTACCCCAGACACGCAACACGCCGAATTCGCGCGCGGGGTCTTGCAGCTGCCGGAATGAAATGGAATTGGCCAGGGCCAGCGTCGGCATGTACAGCGCCATGTAGGCCAACAGGATGGGCAGAAACGAGCTGAATCCGGTGACGCGAGCCAGCACGAGCAGCAAAGCACCGCCGACGAGATGCAAGACCGCTAGAACCCGCTCGGCGTTGAAGTACCGGTCGGCAATCAGCCCGACAATGAAGGGAGCGATGATGGCACCCCAGGACTGGGTCGAATAGGCCGCGGCGAGCTGCACACCACTGGCGGACAGGCTTTGCGCGAGATAACTACCGAGGGTGACGAACCACCCGCCCCAGACGAAGAACTCGAGGAACATCAGCACGCTCAGCCGTATTCTCATGCCTCTCCCCCATGCTGGAATCAATGTAATCCATTACATACGACATTGTCGAGACGGGGCCTCAGGGACGTGGTGGAGGCCCGGTGCTGGAACGGATCTCCAGCCGATGGGGCAGGGTGATGGACACCGGGTTGGTAATGGACCCCTGCAGAATGCCGAGCAGCAGTCGCACGGTCTCACGACCTATGTCGACCATAGGCTGGCTGATCGTGGTCAGGGCCGGTCGCACGTAGCGAGCGAAGCGGATGTCATCAAAACCAACGATGGAAAGGCTCTCGGGTACACGGAGCCCGAGACGGTGCGCATAATCGAGCGCGCCGATGGCCATCTCATCGTTGAAACAGAAGATGGCGGTCGGCGCTGGCCGTTGCGCCAGTAACCGGGCGGCACCGGCGATTCCGGACTCGATGGAGAAATCCCCGTCCACGACGATCAGCCGGCGCTCATGGTTGTGATGGCGGGCACAATCCTTGACACCGCGGAGGCGATCCCGGCTCAGGGGGCTGACCAGCGGACCCGTGATCACTCCGATCTGGCGGTGCCCCAGGCCATACAAGTGCTCCATGGCCTCCCGAGCCGCGGCGGTGTTATCAACATGAGCGCTGGGCACTCCGAGGCCCGGACTGTATTCACAGCCATTGACGATCGGAGCCAGGCGGCCTTTACGACGTGGCTGCATCAGCGTCCGGGCCGCCTTGCTCAGACTGTGACCGAGAAAAATCAGGCCGTCGGCTTCCCGGCGTGCCAGCATTTCCCCGTACCGCTCCTCGCGGACGGGATCATGATGGGTGTCGCCCAGGACCACCGCATAACCCTCGCGAAGCGCGGCTTCCTCAATGCCCTGGATGATCAGGGAGAAGAAAGGGTTGGCGATGTCGGGGACGGTGACCAGGAGCTTGCGCGTGCTCAGGGTACGGAGGCTTTTGGCCGCGGCATTCGGGGAATAGCCGAGTTGGCGGACGGCCTTGAGGACGCGGCGCCGGGTGGCATCGGCCACTTTCTCAGGGTTGCTCAAAACCCGCGAGACGGTGGCGGTGGAGACTTGCGCGGCGGCGGCGACGTCGAGAATAGTGGGCAAGGGAGCCTCGAGGGACTGAGGGCTGGGAGTATACGGATTCCCGCGTCGTTCGCTTCGATCACTAAAGATTTCGATAGTCCCGGGATCGACCCTGCGATGTACTGCCACCCTCTGATGAACACTCTCCGCGGAGGAGAACATGAC
>DAITMW010000443.1:0-4857 GCA_036834945.1 Steroidobacteraceae bacterium | reverse complement strand
AGCCCGCGCGGAAGGCAATCTCTTCGGGACAGCATACTTTCAAGCCTTGTCGGCTCTCGATCGCCTCTATGAACATCGCTGCCTGCATGAGTGACTCGTGTGTCCCCGTATCCAACCATGCGACGCCGCGGCCTAGCAACTCGACGCGTAGTGTCCGGCGCTCCAGGTAGGCGCGGTTGACGTCGGTGATTTCGAGCTCGCCACGGGCCGAAGGCTTCAACGTAGCGGCAATTTCGAGGACGTCATTGTCGTAAAAATAGAGCCCGGTGACCGCGAAATTCGATTTCGGCTGCTGCGGCTTTTCCTCGATATCGAGCGCGTTTCCCTGCTCGTCGAACTGCACGACACCGTACCGCTCAGGGTCGCGCACACGGTAGGCGAACACGGTGGCACCGGAGCCGTGCTCGGCCGCATTGCGCAACTGCATCGGCAGGCCATGGCCGTAGAAAATGTTATCTCCCAACACCAACGCCACGCGATCGTTACCGACGAACTGCCTGCCAATGACGAACGCCTGTGCAAGCCCTTCGGGCCGCGGCTGTTCGGCGTAGCTGAGGGAAATGCCCCAACGACGCCCATCACCGAGCAAACGCTGGAACAGAGGCAGATCAGCCGGCGTCGAGATGACCAGGATGTCGCGAATACCCGCCAGCATCAGCGCCGACAGCGGGTAGTAGATCATCGGCTTGTCATACACGGGCAACAGCTGTTTGCTGATGCTGAGCGTGACCGGATGCAGGCGGGTCCCTGCTCCTCCGGCCAACACTATGCCCTTGAGACTCATATCAGAATGAATGCAGAGCCACTACTGCGATTGACAGGTTGTAGATGATCGTCGTCACGGCCGTCCAGAATGGCAGTGTCGGCAACCGCTCCGTGTCCAGTGGGACGACGATGGTGTCGCCCGGGCGGATCTTCAGATTCCCGCCGTTACCCTCGAACCAGCGATGACCGCCCGACGCAACCACACTGCCGTTCGCGTGCACGACGTATATCCTGCTCTTATCCGCGCGCGGCGTCACGCCCCCGCTCAGCGCTATGTAGTCATCGCGCGAGAGATCGCCGCTGTACAAGTGCGAGGTTGTACTTTGCACTTCGCCGATGACAGTGACTTGCTGTTGGAATCTCGGCACGATGAGTTGATCACCATCGCGCAGAATGACGTCCACCGGCGAGCCTGGTCGGTCTTTCATCATCTTCGGAAGATCGATGACGAGGCGACCAACCGCCTTCTGTGAGCGCAGCTGACCCAACAGGTACTGCCCCACCTGCACGGTGTTGGCACCACCGGCATTCGGCTGGCCGGCGGCGACGCCGGCCACCGACATCGCCGCAAGATCGGTCTGCATGCGATCGGCGAGCATGTCCATCTGCTCCTGCTCGCGCTTCTTCAACTCCTCGCGAGTGAACACGCTGCCTTCGGGAAACGCGTAGGGTGTCAGGCCACCCGCGCGCGCGAGCACCGAAACGAGGGTCTCGCCGCGCTTGATGTCATAGCGTCCAGGGAATCGCACCTCGCCCGTGAGGGTGACACTTTCCTGTGTATGCCATTGTGACAGCTCCTTGACGCTGAGGATGTCATAAGGCTCGAGCTTGATGTTCTCCTTGGCATCACCTTTCAGCGCCATCGCGAGGTCGATCTGGATCAGGTCCGTGCGGCGAGTCTCGCCATCCTCCACCTTGTAGCGGGTGAGCTCGGCCTTGCCGCCGTAGGCGGCATCGGACAATCCGCCGCCCGCGCGTATGAGGTCGGCGATCGTCATCCCCTGCTCGAGAGGATATTCGCCGGGGACCTTCACGCGGCCATCGATATGGACCACCTGGTTGGGCTCGCTCGAGCTGGACTGCAGCTTCAACTCATCGAGCACGGGTTGGATGATGTGGTCACGTCCCGAGGCCTGATCGAACACCATGATCTGGTCGCGCGGCTGCAACGCGATGTCGGCCTTCGAGCCGGGTGCCTTGAGAGCAGCACCGACGTCAGCAGACAACACAGTGACGTGCCGGTCAGGGGGCAACTCACGCCTGATCAACACATAGTGGAGATCAGCGTTGGGTTGCAGCTCGTCAACCGAGTGAATGACATCGGTGATGTGCATTCCCTGATGAAAGGCATAGTTGCCCGGCGTGAAGACGTGGCCCGAAACGACGACGCCGTCATCCAGTGTCGGCCGCAGGCGGCTCACCCGCAGGACATCGCCATTGCGCAGGGGTTGGGCCTTTGCCTCGGCACCGTTCACATCGACGTGCAGGACTACGCGGCGCTCATTTTCATCGACGCGTGCCAACATGGCCTTGCCGGGGTCGGCCTGAGGAGTGAGCCCACCCGCCAGGTTGACCAGGTCGGCCACGGTCGATTCATTCTTGACTTCGTAGATGGCGGGACGGCGGACCTCGCCGGCGACGCTCACGGTCGAACCGACCGGCGGGATGAAGATGACGTCGCCCTGCTCGAGCTTGTTGTCATCGGTCGTGTCGCCCCGGATGAGCAGATCGTAGAGGTCGAGTGTCCGCACCAGGGCTCCCTGGCGCTTCAGCTGGATCCTACGCATCGAGCCGATCGGCTTTACGCCACCGGCAGCGTAGAGGGCCGACGTGATGGTGGCGAGACTGCTGATGGTGTACGTCCCCGGGCGGCGAGCCTCGCCGAGAACGAAAATGCGAATGGTCCGGGTGTCCCCCATCGAAACGCTGGCTCGCACGCCGATCAGCTGCCGCTCCACGCGCGACTCGATGTTCTCCTTGACGCTGTTGAAGCGCTCGCCGACCACGTTGATCGGGCCGATTTCCGGGAAGTTGACCCGGCCGTCGCGGCCGACTGGCAAGCGCAGGGTGCGGTTCTGGCTGCCATATAGCTGTACGGTCAGCTCGTCCCCCGGGCCGATCACGTAATCCGACGGCACCGGGACGTTGGTCATGGGTGCGAAGGTCGATGGATTGCGGTCGAAGAGGTCGTAGCCGAACGGCCGCAAAGCATCGATGCCGGTCTTCTTCAGGGGCAACCGGGTAAGGCGGATATCCAGGTCCCGGAACGCCGGCTCGATCTTCAGGCGCATGGTCGCCTGGTCGTCGGTCAGGCCCGCCAAAGGGATATCGGCAAAGCCGGGGAGCGTCAGGGCTCCGTCATGGGAGAGCCGGTAGGGATTTCTCTGGCGAATGAGCTCGATGAGGTCCTTGAGGCGCTTGACGTCGCGCTCGGTGAGCGGGGTCGGGGCCATGAGCTGGGCAATTGTTGCGTCCTGCTGGGGCGACTGCTGCTGCCACGGATTCTGGTTCGAGTTCGAGGTCTGATTGGAGAGATTCGGCGGCGGCACCGGGGGCAGCTGGCCATTGAAGTTGCCGGCTCCTCCCGGAGGCAGGTTCTGCAGGCCCTGCAAATTCTGCAGGTTCTGCTGATTGGATGGCTGTCCTTGGGTCGGCTGTCCGGGGATCTGCAGCGGCCGGGGACCCAGATGGAAATCGACCTCGATGATCACCCAGTCATCGCCCTTGAGGACGGGGATCAGTGGCTCGGCTTCCTGGTCCTCGTCGGAGGGTCTGCGATTGCGACCGAGGTTCTCCTGGTTGTCGCGCAGGGCTTGTTGGGCCGCCGCAGCGGAAGTGGTGTTGCTCGGCCCCGTGGTGCCGCCCAGACCACCGAGTGCGCCAAGGCCGCCCACGCCCCCTCCGCCGCCGCCCAGGGACTGCAGGATCGCCTGCTGCTGGTCGGGGGACAGATTGCGGAACATGTCGATCTGGTCGGCGCTGGGAGTCACCGCCGACTGGGCATGAACCCACTCCGCGGAAGCCAGGACGCCAAGTACAGAGAGCCAGAAGCAAGCCAGCCCTGTGAGCCGGCGCCGCAACACGCGCATGAGAAGCCTTTTATCGTCGTTAAAACGAGCCAGAACGCGCCAGAATCCTGAACAGCCAGCCAGCTTGAGAAGCCATCGAGCTTCCGGCTCGACCCCCGCACCCGGCGCGCGCCAAACGGCAATTGTACTGAAGCCCGGCGGACTTGAGAGTATCGGGTTGTATCCGGAGTTCCGCCCCCCGGACAGGCGCGTCAGTTTGGCGTCAGGTCTTCAGCTCGTCGTGGTGGTTCAGGAACCATTCATATGTGGACCTGATACCCGCTTCCAGTTCAATGCGGGGCGACCAGCCGAGCGCTGTGAGCTTCGAGGTGTCCAGCAGCTTGCGAGGCGTCCCATCGGGCTTGGAGGTATCGAAACGCAAGGCTCCCCTGAATCCCACGACACGGCTGATCGTGTGAGCCAGCTCAGCGATGGTCTCGTCCCGGCCCCAACCGATGTTCAGCCAGCCATCGCCGTCGTAATGACGCATGAGAAAGACGCAGGCATCGGCAAGATCATCGACATGCAGGAATTCACGGCGCGGCTTGCCGGTGCCCCACACCTCTACTTCCGGAGCACCGCGCTCCTTGGCGTCGTGAAACTTTCGTAACAATGCGGGCAGGACGTGCGAGGTCTGCAGGCTGAAATTGTCGCCGGGTCCATACAGGTTGGTGGGCATGGCCGAAATCGCGTTGAAACCATACTGGCGGCGATAGGCCTGGCACATCTTGAGGCCGGCGATCTTCGCTATGGCATACCACTCGTTCGTCGGCTCGAGTGGCCCCGTCAGCAGTGCGTCTTCCGGGATGGGCTGTGGCGCGTGCTTTGGGTAGATACAGCTGGAGCCGAGGAAGAGCAGCTTACGCACGCCGTTGCGATAGGCGGCGTCGATGATGTTGGTCTGGATGACCAGGTTGTCCTGGAGGAACTCGGCCGGGTAGCTGTTATTGGCGAGAATACCGCCAACCTTTGCCGCGGCAAAAAAAACGTACTCTGGACGCACTGTCGCGAAGAAATCCTCGAC
>DAITMW010000442.1:0-4863 GCA_036834945.1 Steroidobacteraceae bacterium | reverse complement strand
CGTTCCGGGCTCAGGAAAGCCAACACCACATTGCGGAACTTGTTGTTGAACACGGTCACGTTGGCCGGGTCATAGCCGTACTGTGGGGCCAGTTGCGCCAGCAGGACCTGTGATTCCGTGACCGCCGGAATCGAGTTGCTGAAGTCCGCGTCCGACAGGTTGTGGATCTGATACTCGATCAACAGGTTGGTCTGTCCCGCGGCCGGCAGGTCGACACCTTCGCCCAGGCTCAACAGCGGCGGCAGCCGGAGCTTGCCCTGCGCATCCTGCACGAGGTAGCCCTTGGCCACGGGGTCGATACGCGCAACGATGGCCGCCGCGCGCAACCAGTTGACCACCTTGAATTCATTGCCGAGGGTCGGGGCGGAGTGGGCCGACGCCTGCGTGATGACCATCGCCGGCGACAGTCCACGCGCCATCGACTCCGCGACGCTCAGAATATGGTGTCCGCCGGTGCGCGAATCGCCCGGCCCGCCCCAGTTATCCGTCGTGCCGTTGCCGCCAAAATTCAACTCGGTGAATTCCGTGCCATCGGCGTTCCACTGGAACACCATCATCTTGGCCCAGTCGTGCCAGATCGGCGCGGCGAGAATGAGGTCCTGATCGATGAAGCCTTTTTCCGGCTGCGGGCTCGAGCCTGCAGCTACCGGGAGCCGTGCGAGGCCGAGCTGCGCGTATTCGCCGCGATACGTATCGGCAAAATTGATGGAGCTCTGGTCGTTGAAGGATTCGTGGACCGCCAAGCCACCCGGATAGGAGTGATGCCCGCCGAAGTTGCTGCCCGGTGTCGCATCGAATGACAGAGGAAGATGAGGGCAGGCACTGCCGTCGTCGCGAACCGGGGGAAATATTCCGGCCTTGACGCCGCCGGTGATACTCGCGGCATCCGCGGGATTCACCAGCCCCGCCTGCTCGAGTTCCGTAATGATCTGATCCTTGACGGCGTCATTGACGTGGCTGCGATGAAAAATGCAGGTGCGCGGGTTGTTGAATGCGTCGAGCGTCGTCTCGCGCAGCTTGCGATCCTCGATTTGCTTCGCGTTCTCGATGAGCACGCGCTTTGCCGACTGAACCAGTGGCGACACGCTGCCGATCACCTCGGCGCGCCCGTTGCCGGCGCCGATCTGTGTCTGATCCGCCGCCATGGCGTTCAAGCTCATCATCAACCCACCGGCCGCGAGCACGGTGGAAACGCGACACGCCCGCATACGCATACACATCCCCTGAATAAGTTGGAACCCGCTCCGCTCTTGTCTGGAGCGGGTGTAACTTAATGCAACGCGTATGTCGGAATCGTGATGCTTGTGTGAAGGGCGCTTGACAGACTAGCGGGTCAGCGTGATGTCCATCTGGTAGAAGCGAAATACATTCTTGTCGGCCGGCGTCATCGCCAGGGCGAGCTGATAGGCACGAATCACATCACGCACGTAGACGTCGCCTTCGTCCGGCGCCAGCCGTCGTGTCCATGCACCGAACCCTGCCTTGCAGAAGCCAAAAAAAGCCGAGTCCGACTGAAAGTCCCACGATCGGAGGCGTGTACGTCGGGTGACAGCATGCAGACCCTCGTGCTCGGCCAGCGCGGCGTACTCGTCAGCCGTCAGACGCAGATAGGGATCGCGAAAACCGTCGAAATGTGGTGCCCAGCGCGGCTCCTGTCGCACTTGTTCCGCTACAGCCTCCAGGCTGATCACTTCTCCCCTAACAACCAGGCGTAACTGCGCCCGCCCGGACGGTCGCAAGGCCGCCGCGATGCCTTGAAGTGCCAGCGTCTGCTCGGGCACCCAGTGCAGTGCATTGAACGAGACGATCAAGTCGAATGCATCGTGGTAGGGGAGGGCGCGGGCGTCCGCCACTTCGAATCGAACGTTGTGCCTCGATCCTGAGGTGCTCTGCGCGAAGGTTGAAGTGGCAAAGCTCACCATGTCCGGCGACGCATCGACCCCGAGCACGTTCCCCTTCGGGAGCCGCTCCGCAATGCGGGCCGTCAACCTCCCATCGCCACAACCTACATCGAGAACATGCTCGTTCCCGTGCAGCTGCAATAGAGCCATGACCTCGGCGGCCATTGCCTCCTGCAAACTGGAGTGTTGCACATAGTCCACCGCATCCCACGGCGCGGCAGCGGCATCGTCAGATGTTTTCAACACCAGGTCCTCCGCAGAAGGCTCACATCCTAATCCTTCCACGGGGCCTTGGGACGGCTTTCGTCTGCAGCGTGAGCTGGGCGCCTTCTGCCGAAGATTACCTGGCGGAGGCCACCTTACCGTCAGCGCCATTGACCTTGATGGTGTCGGTCTTGCCGTCGGCCATAACGACCTTCACGGTGTACCGGACAGTGTCACCCTGTCGGTCAGTGTCAGCCTTCACGGCCTTGCCGCCAGTCTGCGCCTCGGCCGCCTTGATCGCGCCCTTCAGAGGAGTCTGCGCATTCTGCAGGTCCGCGGGCTTGATCCGCGTAAACACCTTCCCAACGCGCTCGCGGGTCGCCTTCAACACCCGGCCGTTCTCCGGATTGATGTTGAAATCGAGTAGCTTCTTGCCATCCATGCTCAACACTTTCACCTCATAGATCCCCGCGGCGCCGCTGTTGGAATCGAAGTGAGCATCGATGGCCTGACCAGCACCCTGTTCCTCGGCCACCGTGATGGCTTGATTCATGGACACCTTGGCATGGCTGAGGATCGCGTTCTCACGACCGGGTTCGGCAGCGTAGCCCGCCGTAACCATACAGCCCACGGTCATGGCTGTTATTAGCGCGGTGGCCCTGAGTTTCATTGCCGTTCTCCTTCCAACTGTGTGATCGCACATGGCTCTGGAGCACATGGCTTTAGAACGGTCACTGCACATCGAGGTTCCGACGCCCACCTGGAGTTGTGCGCGTTCAGCGGCCGTTAAGCGCCCGGGAATACGGCGTCGATCGGCCCACCGCAGCCCTATTCGCGATCGAGCATCCACGCGAGGACGACACCAGGTTCCTGCAAGTTGGATTGAAGGTATTTCCCGGCGAAGACTGGGTGCGCGTCGGTACGGCAGCGGTCGATTTTCGACTTGGCCGACACGACACGGCGATGGTCACCCTGGACGCCGTGTCCCGAAGGGGCGGTAGGCCGGTGATCATGACGACGGAAATCACATTGGAACCTCACGCGGTGATTGACGTCCATGCGAGGGACGCACAGGTGATCGCCCGCATTCCCGGCGCGGTGGCGCGAAGGGTCATCGGAAGCGACGATGCAATCTGGGTCGCTCCGCGAGCGTCGTGGCTTGCTCTATCTGCAATCAATGATTAAAATGCAACCATTGATTAACGAGGTGGCGGCATGGCCAGCATGACGATCCGGAATCTCGATGAGAAGCTCAAGGCACGTCTGCGAATCCAAGCGGCCAAGCATGGCCGTTCCATGGAGGACGAGGCACGCGACATCCTTCGATCCGCGCTTTCGACAGCATCGTCCCGCGCAAGTCTCGTGAAATCGATCCGGAGCCGAATCGAGCCGCTGGGGGGAGTCGAGCTACAGATCGCGCCTCGCGAATCCATGCGCGAAGCGCTCGATCTCGAAGAATGATTGTCCTCGACACCAATGTGCTGTCCGAAGTTCTTCGGCCACAGCCAGAACGCCGCGTGTTGGTTTGGTTGGATGGGCAGCCGGCGAACTCAGTTTTCACCACTGCTATCACCCAAGGCGAGATTCTCTACGGAATCCGGTTGCTGGCGGACGGACAACGTCGCCGCAAGCTCTGGGACGCGGCGACCGCCATATTCGATGACGACTTTGCCGGTCGAGTGCTCAGCTTCGACAGCGATGCGGCGGGCCACTACGCCGACATTGGCGCATCCCGGAGGTCAGCAGGTCGCCCGATCAGCCAGTTCGATGCAACCATTGCAGCAATCACCCGCTCACACGGCGCGACCCTGGCCACGCGCAACTCGAAAGATTTCGACGGTTGCGGGATCGACCTGGTGAATCCCTGGGAGGGGTGATCTTGCCGGTCGGGAGACGTGGCCGCACAAGTCTGCTCGCACTGTGGTGCGCTGTGCTGAGCGGATGTAGCAGCGTTCGGGGACAGGGTCCTGATCTCCCACCGATCGTGGTGCCCCCGAATGCCAGGGAAAGAGGCATCGCGCAGTGGAAGGCCCGCGCGCGTCTGCTTCATCCAGACAGGAACTATTCGGTATCCGAGATCCAGGCGATGTTCGAGCCGCCGCAGAACGTCCCGCAGTTTCTACACAACCTGAAGATCGCAGCGGAGCGGGGGTTGCTCCTGCAGCCTGCATTCTACGATGAGCCAACGCTCGGCAAGTTCTTCAACGGCTCGAAAGTGACATTGGCTGAACCGGACATCTCTCTGGTCAGAGGGACTAACACGATCGAGGCGGGTATCGCGAGCGACATCTTTCCGAAGCTGCCATAAAACACGCCAGTAACTGCACGGTACTGAAATACAAAGCGACCGACGGCTCTGCCACTGGAGACGTGTCAGCTAACGGCTTCCTGAGCATCGCGGTGGGCTTGGATCCGCTCATCACATTGAGGGATGTCAGAAGCGCGTTCAGCCCCCAGCAACAACTGAAACTTGACGAGGGGTGGACCTCCATGGACGCACTTACACTCCCACGAGCAAATGCACGACTCGCAGCACCATGAGATCAGCGTGCCAGAGCAGTCCCGGGTTACTCCGCGTTGAAATCGCACGGCCACGCTCCAAAATAGCGCTGTGCTAGGATTCACGCGGCGACAAGATCAATAATCCCGCCGCTCACCGGACCCCATCGGGGCCGGTTCCCTTAGCATAAATCTACAATTAGGATGTAACCTATTGAATTATAATTATTTTTATATGGTGCCCGGGAGAGGACTCGAA
>DAITMW010000441.1:0-4909 GCA_036834945.1 Steroidobacteraceae bacterium | reverse complement strand
TGGCGATCATCAACCAACCGCAGGATGGGATTGTTACAGGGGACGAGCAACGGGGCTCCGTGGCGATCGTCAATTGGGAGCTGGCCACCCGTCTTGCAAAGTCGTTCGACGTGCTGCTCTATGCCCCGTTGCACAGAGGGCAACGTCGCTGTGAGCGATACAAGGGGGTCGAGATCAGACGAATTCCTTTCGGGTCGATCAAGGTCCACAAGGCGATCCAACTGCTCGCCGGGCAGATACGGACATCCCATCCCTATTTCAGTTCGATGTTCTACTGCCGGGGATATTTCAACGGGGTGGCCGAGGCTCTCCAACGCGATGCTCCCGACATTGTCCATCTTCCCGAGCAGGTGCAATTCGGCCCTCTTCTGCAGAGTGCTTTGCCGAGCGCACGGCTCGTACTGCACATGCATCAGGATGCACTGGCGTTGCTGCCCGCGCATTCAATGCATGGCGGTCTGAGTTCATTCGATCGTATCGTGACAGTCTCGGAATGGATTGCTCGAAGGGTGCGGGCCCGCTTTCCCGCCCTCGAATCGCGGATTCACAGCATCGGCAATGGAGTGGATGTCAAGCGATTTCACCCGTCGGATGCGCCGCGTGCGAGTCGGGAGTCCGTGCGTCTGATATTCGTCGGCCGGATCTCTCCGGAGAAGGGCGTTCACTTGCTCATGCAGGCGTTCGATCGGTTGGTCTGCGACGGCGCGGATGTAACACTCGATCTCGTCGGAAAGCCGGGACTGCTGCCGTTTGATGTATTGGGGCTGTTGTTGCGCGATGATCCGCAACTGCAAGCGCTCGTGCCATTCTATGGGGAGAAGCTCCTGGGACGGCTTTGGGCGACGCGCCGGTATCAGCGGGCGGGTTACCTGAGATATGCCGTGTCCCGGCTCTCCGCTACCGCGCGAACACGCTTGAAGGTCCACGGCATGATCGGCCACAACGAGCTGGGTAACCTCTACCGGGATTCCGACGTGTTGGTCCTGCCTTCGGTCTGGAACGAATCGTATGGGCTGCCGGTGGCCGAGGCCATGGCGAGCGGCGTGCCGGTGCTCGCCAGCGAATGCGGAGGCCTGCCAGAGTTGCTCGAGCCAGGAGTGTCGGGCGTATTGGTGCGACGGGGAGACTCCACGGCGCTGTATGAAGCCCTATGTGACCTGGTCGCGGATCGCGGCAAGCTGGCGGACATGGGGCGCCGGGCTCGCCAGCGTGCTCAATTGTTGAGTTGGGACAGGAGTGTCGAGCGTCTCAGGTCAATCTACGATCGGATGCTGGTACGCTCAGGGCAATTGGCCAGTCTGCAATTCGGATTGCTCAGTGCCGGCATGTTGGGAACTTGATACGGCGCGCCTGCCAGGACGCTTGCGCCGTTGCGATGGACACTGGCGTACCCTACACTTTGCCAAGTCTTTGAAAACCGAGGCGGCTGTCATCCGTCTCGCGCAAACCGGTCCAGGAGAAGCTCGCGTGAATCGCCCACAACAATCGGGGTACTGGGTCATGATGGTCGCGGCTCTGGCGGCCTGTAGTGGGAAAGACCCGCAAGCCGGCAAGCCTGATGCCGCGGCACAAGCCAAAGCGGCCCTGGTACTGCAAAGGCAGATCGCGTCGATCGCCGGTCAGGCCAACCAGGCCGCGCCGGCGGTGGTTGACCCCGATACCCGGCTGGATGGTGCGAAAGCCGGGCCGGGGTTGAAACTGACGACCACGTACACGCTCGTGAACTCCGAAGCGAACGGCGACACGAGCGCGACATTCGAGAGCAAGTTGGCCCCGGTGGTCAAGAAGGGCAGCTGCGAAAACCCCGAGTTGCGTCCGCTCATCGATCGGGGTGTCGTTGTGGTCCTGGAGTACCGCGGGGGCAAAGGCGACCCGATAGGAGCAGTCACGGTCAATCGCGCGACCTGCGCTGCGCTCAAGTGACAGATCCTGCGGGAGCACGCAGAGAGTTGCTATGGCAATCCGATACCGCAGGGAGGTGTAGCCATGACAGTATGCCTGGATCACATAATGATTCCGGCGCGCAACAAGGTCGAGTCCGCGAAGCTGCTCGCCGGTCTGTTAGGAGTTCCCTGGTCTGAAACCGGTGTGGGGCCTTTCTGCCCGGTGTTCGTCAACGACGGGCTGACACTCGACTTTGACGAGTGGAGCGAGCCGTTACCGCTCATTCACTATTGCTTTCGGGTGACCGACGCCGAATTCGATACCATCTTCGCGCGACTGCGGGCGGCAGGGATCCGGTATCGCAGCAACGTGCACGGACCGGTTGATATGCAGGTGGATACGCTGCATGGTGGCCGGATCGTCTATTGGAACGAGCCTGACGGTCACCAGTGGGAGATGCTCACCGTCAGTTATGCGAGGGCTCGCTGAGCATGCGGACTTCGCGCTGCGGGACCGGCATGTTGACGCCGCGGTTGCGGAAAAGCTCGAGGATGGCGCGGTTGACCTCGCCGGTGGCCGGTCCGAAGTCCGGGACACGGACCCAGGGTTTCACGCCGATGACGACCGACCAGTCGCCGAGTTGCATCGTGCGTACGACGGGGGCGGGGTCGGTGAGGATGCGGGAGTTGTTGCGCAATACCTCGTCGATCAGGGAGAGAGCCGTACTCAGGTCGGTGTCGTAGGAGACCCCGACGGAGACGTCGAGTTGGCGGACTTGTCCGAAGTTGTGCAGGATCTCGCCCGTGATCTTGCGGTTCGGGATGACGACGCGGGAGCGGTCGAGGTGACCGAGGGTGGTGTTGAAGAGAGTGATCGCTTCAACCGTGCCTTCTTCGCCGACGATGGAAATGTACTCACCGACCCGGAAGGGCTTGGTGAAGATGATCGAGAGGCCCGCGACCACGTTGCTCAGGACGCCCTGGGTTGCCAGTGCCAGGCCGGCGCCGGCGACTCCCAGGCCCGCGATGAGGGGCAGGAGCTCGACGCCGAGATTCTGCAGGGCGAGGATGACGAACAGCGCCATCGACATGAGCCACGCGATTCGACCCAACAGCACTCTCACGGGCGGCTCGAGCTCGATGTGACTCAAGCCGCGGGCAGTCCAGCGCGTCACCCAGCGGCTCACGAGGACACCCGCGAACAGGATCAGCAGGGCAGCGACGAGGCGGGGGCCGAAACGGATGGCCAGGTCGACGACGGTGTTCTTGACCTGGTCGATCGTTGCGATGGAATCGTGCATCGGCGGCGTGCTCCGACAAGGCGACCGCAGCCATTATGACCCTATCGCCTGCCCTGAATCACCCCGCGGTGTATTGGTATAACCAGGTTTCGGACAGCGTCTGGTCGCCACTCTTGAGGAACAGGCGCATTTCGACGATGCCGGGATGGGCCGCGGTGAAGTCGAACGACGCGCGCCAGTGGCCCGGGACGCTATCCGGCACGGCTTCCGTGAAGACGTAGGAAAACGTACCGGAAGAGGCCGTCAGGATGGGTTGTGGCTTGGTGCCGAAGGGCAGGTTGGCCAAGGGCCCGCCCAGGAATTCCACCACGAACTTGCGGACGCCCGGCGGGCGAGGCTTGCCGGGCTCGCCACCTCTGCCGAGGCGTGTTGCAACACAGCGCGCCAGGCCGGGTGGATGGGGCTCATCCGACATCCAGTGGAGGCGGTAGCGGAGTTGAAAGTTGGTCCCGGCCCGGGCGGGCTGTTTCGGGACCCACATGGCGACGATGTTGTCGTGAAACTCGTCGTCGGTCGGCAGCTCGATCAGTGTCACGGATCCCTCGCCCCAGTCCTCCAGTGGCTCGATCCAAAGGCTGGGGCGGCGCTCGTAGCGCACACCATCGAGGTAATGGTCGAAGAGGCGGTCGCGTTGGAGCAAGCCGAAGCCGCGTGGCCCCTGGTCGGTGAACGCCGATGTCGAGATGTGCTCGTCGTCGTTGAGAGGGCGCCAGATGTGCTCGCCGGTTCCGGTCAACATGGCGAGGCCGTCGGAGTCGTGGACCTCGGGCCGCCAGTCGGTGGCGGTCTGCTTGCTGGTTTCGGAGAACCAGTACATCGAGGTCATCGGTGCCAGGCCGAGTTGGCTGACATCACGCCGGAGAAACAAACGTGCCTCGACCTCCATCACCACCGCCTTCTCGCGGTGCATGACGAAGCGGTAAGCCCCGGTGATGCTGGGGCCTTCCAACGTGGCATAGACCGTCACGTCGTGCGAGTTGTCCGCGGGTGGCTCGAAGTAGAAGCGCGTGAAGTTGGGGAATTCCTCAGGATGGCCTGCTGAGGCTACGTCGATCGCGACACCGCGAGCGGAGAGGCCGTACTGGTATTCGTCGCCGATGGCACGGAAGTAGGAGGCGCCGAGAAAGGCGACCCAGTCGTTGTTGTGCCAGTCGGGTTTCTGCTGATTACCCAGCCGGCTCTCCTGGAAGCGGAAGCCTGCAAAGCCTGCGCCCTTGGGCAGCTCGCGCGCGGGGCTGTCGGCCGGCATGGTGAAGTAGCTGGGATCGTAAAGAATCTCACGCGCGGTGACTGCGCTGCCGGCCGACGCCAGCACATACATGTGAACGGGCGTGGGGAAGAAGTGGCCGAGGTGAAAGAACGTCACCGGATATTGCCCGGGGCCGTCGTGGAACAGGGCGTAGTCCGTGTTGAACTTGATCTTGCCGTGCGCCTCGTAGTCGATCCGATCGAGTACCTGCTGCGGGAGGTGGTTCGGGGGCGTGTACTCGTGGGTGGCGCGCTGTTGCATCTCTTTGGCGAGCGCATCAAACGAGAAGGGCTGCGCCTGTCCCAGCTTGAGTGCGGCGGCGGCTCTGGCGCTCAGAGGGAAGCCCAGCGCCGCAAGGGCAGCTGCAGCGCCTGCCGTGGCAAGCACAGAACGACGTTCGATCATCATGTGGGGAGACTGAAACGGGTTGTTGAGACTCGGGCGTCACAGCAAGGACAGTGCCCGCGGCCGTGGAA
>DAITMW010000440.1:0-4964 GCA_036834945.1 Steroidobacteraceae bacterium | reverse complement strand
GCAATATGCACATCGATGACATTGTCGAGCGGCGTAGCGCGCCCGACATCCTTCCAGATCTCATGAGCCAGCATCTCGCGCGAGACCGTCGAATGCGCATGCCGCACGAGATATTCGAGCAAGTCGAATTCCCGCGCAGTGAGCTCGATGCGTCGCCCGGCCCGCTCGACTTTGTGCGTAGCCAAGTCAACGAGCAGGTCCTTCACGCTCAGCCGCAGCGGCGCGTTGCCACGGCCGCGACGCAATAGTGCCTGCACGCGCGCGACCAACTCGGCGACGGCAAAAGGTTTCACGAGGTAATCGTCGGCACCGGCGGCCAGGCCGCGCACCCGGTCCTCGATCGCATCCATGGCGGACAGAATCAGGACCAGGCAATCATGGGTCAGCTTGCGCCGTGCAGCCAGGATTTCCAGCCCGCCACGACCCGGCAAACCAAGGTCCAACACGACGAGATCGAACACATCCGTGCTCCAGCGAAAAAAGCCGTCCTCGCCGGTACGGGACAGGGTGGTCGCGTAGCCCTCGCGCGAGAGTACGTCCGAGAGAGTCGCGCCAATTTTTTCGTCGTCTTCGATTATCAGAATCTGCAGAGTCAAGGGAGCTTTCCATCGCTGAAGAAAATCTCAACTTCCGCATCACCCTGGGTCGCTGCGCACCCGGCGCATACCCTATCGATCTGCGCAGGATTAGTCCATCCCCTGATCACATCAGCCGGGCGAGCGCCGATCCTGAGCGTTTGTTCAGAAAGACTTCAGACGGCGACGCTGGGCTCGCGCAGCGACGCTGCCTTAAGCTCCGAAGGGTGGGTATCTACCGACAGGCGCAGTTTGTGGCCAATCGATCGAAGCAGCGTGAGTGGTGGATCATCGCAGCCGGCGCGATCCTCGGTATTTCCGTACTGGCCGGTTGTGTTTCCAGCAAGCCCGCGCCGCCACCGCATGCCACGGTGTTGTTGAGCGTCGTGCTGCGCGGAGAGCTCATGGGCGACCGCCAGCCCACCGGGCTCATCGTCACCATCGACAACACCGAGGCAACCGAAGGCAAGCAGTTCGCCTTCAACCCGACCACGCGAATTCCCGGCCATTACACGACCTTTCTGGTCCGGTTGGATCTTCCTGGTGGCCACCATCGCCTGACGGGTCTGTCAGGAGTCAGTGGTAACGGCGTCCCCGCCCCGGAATTCGACGTGGTGTTGAACAAGCCATTCGAAGCCCAGAATCGGCAAACCGAGTATCTGGGCCACTTCGAGTTGAGCTACGGCAGGTCGACTGATCCGGCCGCGCCTCAGCGCGCGCCGCTCATGAGCAGTCTCGTTCTCGCCGATGCCTACGCGGACGATTTCCCTGAATTCGTGCGCGCGTGGCCGAATCTGAGGCGTTTCGCCGTGGCCCGTCGGGCGCCAGCTGGCATAGTGACTGTTGCGACCGGCTTTCGTAATCCCGCGGCGCTCGATCAGCCCGCGCACCTGGCCGAGCTGCCTGCAGCGGTGGTCCGACTCGATGCGAGCGCGGCGGCCGGACTTCCGCCGAGGGCCCAAGTGGCATTCCGCGCCTTTCTGAAGAGTGCTTATCCGAGAGCTTTCGCCGTTACGAACTCCGGTGATACAGGGACAGCCGTCGGTGGTGGGGATGTGATCGAACGCGCCGTGCGCAATTGCCGTGCCCGCGCGTCAGTAAAAAAGCCAGGCTGCCACCTTTTTGCGTTGGACGATACGCTCATCTCCCTAAGGCAATAGTTCCTCCGCCGTACCGTGGTCGGCCTGGAGGATGCCCCGCAGTTTGATCAGCGCCTCGGCCTGGATCTGGCGCACCCGTTCGGATGAGAGATTGAGCTGCTGAGCAACACTCTGCAGGGTGCGGTCGGTATCGTCAGCGAGCCCGAAGCGCGATTGAAGGACGCGCCGCTCACTCTCTTTCAGCAGCAGCATCGCCGTTTCCAGATGCTTGCGGCGGGCGCTCAGGTGCAGATGAAATTCCGGTTGCTCATCTTCCGGAGCCGCGACCAGGTCGACGAGTGTCTGCCACTCCCCAAGCTGCGCGCCATCCCCGCTGTTGGACTGTTGGCGCACATCGTGCAACAGGAACTGACCCACGTCGCGCAGTACTCGTTTGTGCGATCCTTTCGGCTGCTGCTTCTTCAACGCACGCATCACGTGGACCGGCACGCGAACGGTACCCGCCTGGTTCATCAATGCGAGCTCGATGGACTGCCGGATCCACCACTTGGCGTAAGTCGAGAAGCGGAAACCCCGCTCGGGGTCGAACTTCTCGCTGGCCCTCAGCAGGCCGAGGTTGCCTTCCGCGATGAGATCCGACAGCGGCAGCCCCCGATTGCGATACGGGCGGGCGATCATGACGACGAGGCCGAGATGATGCTCAATCAACCGTCGCCGAGCACTCTCATCGCCGCGCCAGGCCCGAGTGGCCAGCACGTATTCCTCGCTGCTGGTGAGCCGCTTGCGGGTCGCGACCTCGCACAGATACTGCTTGATGATGTCCCGGTTGCGGGTGCCGGCGATACCGGCTTTCAGCGCAGGGGCCGTGCGCAGCGCGCGTAACGGAGTGCTTTGCTGGTGCCCGCTACCGTTGGAAAGGTAATCGAGCTGCAGGGCAAGACTCAAGCACTCGTGGGCCAGCTCGAGAAGGCGCTCTGGCACGCCGGATACGATGGCGGTAGGCATCTGCGGCGCTCAATCCTCTGCCAGCGGAGTTCGTGGGAAGTGTATGAACGAGCCACGGGCTGGCCGCGATGTTTGACCATCTCTTCAGAATTTCTTCAGGACCTGTGACCGCTGCACAGGTGGGCCCGTCGCCTAAGATCACCCCATGTCCACGAACCTGTCAGACGTGTCCCGGGGTTGCGCGCAGGACCGCTACAGCCTGGCTGTTCGCTGCCACAGCGCCGGACGATTGGACGAAGCCGAGCGTCTTTACCGGGAGATCCTGGACTCCAATCCGTGTCACGCCGACAGCCTCCATCTGCTTGGCGTGCTGGCCCTGAACGCTGGAAAGGTTGATGCGGCACTCGAGCTGATCGGCAGGGCGCTCGAAATTTCGCCCCACCATGTAGCCACCCGTTTGAGCTTGGGTAACGCGCTTATGCGCGCGGACCGAGTGGCCGACGCGGTCGCTGCGTATAAAGGAGTATTGGAGCTGCAGCCGGACCTGCCTGAGGCACATTTTAACCTGGGAAACTCATTACAGCTTCTCGGCCGGTTACAGGACGCCGTCGACGCCTACAACAGGGCACTGCAATTGAAGCCGGACTACGCCAAGGCCTACAACAACCTGGGCAACACCCTGCGCACCCTGGGGCGCCTGGAGGAGGCGCTGGAAACCTACGACCAGGCCATCAGCCGGCGGACCGCCGGGTTCGAGGCAGCCCTGGAAAATAAGGCGCTGTTGTTGAAGGCGCTCGGTCGCCTGGCCGAATCGCTGCAGGCGACCGACCACGCACTCGAGCTCGATCCCAATTCGGTGCCCGCCTGGCATATTCGCGCGCAGTTGAAGAAGTTCTCGGCCGGGGATCCGGAAATAGAAGCGATGGAGGCAGTGCTCGCCTCACGCGAACAGCAACTGTGCCTGGAGGACCGGATCCGACTGCGGTTCGCTTTGGGTAAAGCCTGGTTGGATGTCGGCAATGCCGGGCGCGCGTTCGAACACTTGCACGACGCCAATCGGCTCAAGCGCTCCACGCTCACCTACGATACCGCGTTGACCGGGCGCTGGATGCGGGACATTGCCAGAACCTTCACACCGGATCTCATGGCAAAGCTGGCCGGCGCGGGAGACCCAACGCAAACACCGGTATTCATTGTTGGCATGCCACGCTCGGGCACGACTCTGTTGGAGCAGATTCTGGCCTCACATCCGGACGTCCACGGAGCGGGCGAGCTCACTCTGTTACGTGACCTGGTTGCTGGATTTGAGGCCAATGCAGCCGTAGATCCTGACGCTTATCCCCAACTGCTCGCGCAGCTCCAGCCGCGGGACCTCGCTCCCCTGGGTCGCAAATATGCCGAGCGACTGTGTGCCCTCGCTCCCGGGCGAAAACGGGTGGTTGACAAGGAACCCCTCAACTTTCTGTACTGCGGTTTGATTCATCTGATCTTGCCGAATGCGCGCATCGTGCACTGCCGCCGCAATGCGCTGGACACCTGCCTGTCCTGCTACACCAAGCCGTTCGTGGGCGAGCTCGGGTTCGCGTACGATCTGCGCGAGTTGGGGTTGTACTATCGCTACTACGAGAGCTTGATGGCCCACTGGCGCACCCTGCTGCCGCCCGAGCGCTTCATGGAAGTTGACTATGAAGCCCTCGTCGAGGACCTGGAAGGGCAGGGACGGCGGCTGGTGGATTTCTGTGGTTTGGAATGGAACGAGGCCTGTCTCACCTTCCACCAGACACGCAGGCATGTCCTCACCGCCAGTGCGGTACAGGTGCGTGAGCCCCTTTACCGATCCAGTGTAGGACGTTGGAAATCCTGCGCGCGCTATCTCGAGCCGCTGCTGCGCGCTCTAGAGGAAGTCCATGCCTGACGGTTCACTTCCTCCGTGGAGCCTTCTCGCCCCGCTGCTTGCTGCTCTGCCACGGATTGGCGCCGCGATTACCGTCGCCCCACTGTTTCCCGCCGCACTGTTTCCGAGGCTCCTACGTGGCGCGGTCGCCCTATCGCTCGCGTTATACCTTTATCCACACATGGCGGCTCATATGCCCGCGGCCACCACACCACTTCCGTGGCTCGCCTTGATCGGTAAGGAGCTTCTCATCGGTGGCTTGATCGGCTTTGCGGTGGGCACACTGGTCTGGGCACTGGAATGCGTCGGGAGCGCGATCGACTTCCAGATTGGATTCTCCAACGCTCAGCTCTTCAACCCCTTCATGGGTAACGAGTCGAGCCCTCTGGCGCAGCTCATGACGAGCCTTGCGATCACCTTGCTGGTGACCACCGGTGGCCTGCAGGTGCT
>DAITMW010000439.1:0-4989 GCA_036834945.1 Steroidobacteraceae bacterium | reverse complement strand
TGATGCCGACGATGATGGAAGCCTTCATGCGCACGCTTCCCTGCACTTCCCCGCGTGAGTCCCGGGTGACTTCCCGCCATTCCACCTGCCACGTTTTGTCCGACAGTTGCAGTAAGTTGGTGACGTCCACTTCGACGCTTTCCTTGCTGGCGGTCGTGAACGGATTATGGGCTCTGAAATAGTCGTTGAGCTTGCTGAGCGCGACAGAGCCCCCCGGCAGCATCGCGTAGACCCGATCGATTGAGCCTTTCTGGGCGTGACGATCGATCGTCACAGTGCGCCAGTCAGAGGCGAAGCGAGCCAGATACGCCTTCACAACTCGCGTATCCACCGAAGTCGCCTGGTCAGCGCGCGCCACCGCCGCAACTTCCCCCAATTTGTCCACTTCCACGACGTAAGGGACGATCTTGTTCTGCGCGCCGATGTAGGCCACGCCGGCAACCGCAATGAGCGCCACCAGGCCACATACCATGGCAATGGTGCGCCAGTGATGTGCCGCCTGAATGTAGTTTCCATACCGCTCGTTCCATTCGCGGCGCGCATCGAGATAGGGGTTGTGCTCGCTTTGCGCTGGTACAGCTGGCGCGGCTCCGCTACTCCTGCCCGGCGCTGAGCTCGCCGGTTGAGCGCGTTCAGGATGCGCCTGCCGTTGGAAGCTGAACCGGCTGCGCAGAGCACCTAGCAGATTGGTCGACATGAAGCGTCCTACTTACTTTGAGAGGGCCCGGATCCCGGGCGAGGAGTCAGCGGCTGCGACTGTGATTGACCACCGGTCGAGGCACCCGTCGCCCTTCGCAAGGACGTTGGTCGCGCCCCTGGAGCTTCGAACACAGGCGATATCGCACCTGAGCGGTAAGAAGGCGGCGGAGATCCCGACACACTGTCAGTGTCGCTTTCCGTCAGCTCACTCGACAGCGAACTCGCCAAGATTTCTGAATCGACCTTCGCGGCACTCGACAACCCGAGCTTGCCGCCAGCAGAGTCGCCAACCCCTCCTCCACCAGCATCTCCACCAGCGCCACCCGAGCCCCCACCACCTCCCAAGCCGCCACCCGCGCCGGCTTGCCCTCCATTGGCGCGCTCGCGCAAATTCTGCTTGGTCATATCAAACAACCCAGGGTTCTGCCCGCGCCCACTCCCAACACCTCCAGGCCCGACACCGCTCCCGCCATAACCCCCGCCGGCGCTCCCCTTTCCCTTGATGGCATCCATCAACTTCCCCGGCAGCATCCGTCCCGCTTCCCGAGCCGCCGCCCCGAGGCCACTCAACGAAGCCCCCGTTCCCGATTTCCCCTCCTGCTTCGCGAGCTGGCGCCCTGCACTGACCGCCTTAGCGAGATTACCGGCGCCCTGCACGGCACTGGCCAACCTGCCAACGGTGCCCGTCGCCATGCCAATTCCAGATCGCGCCCCCTGCGCAGCCGACCCAGCAGACAGCCCAATCCCACCGCTCAGCAAGGCCCCAGCCATCTCCGGCGCCTTCATCCCCAGGATCGCCTGCAATATCGCGGCCGCAAGCAATTTCATCGTGTCGACGATGTCGATAGACGGCGCGACAGGCATATTCCCCACCGCGTTGAGCGTAATGCTGAGGACCAGGATCAACACGAGAAACCGCACCCCTACGTTCACCACGTAGTTCAGATACTTGCTGACGTACTCCTTGGTCCAACTCGAGCTGCCCAGCCCGAGAAAAATGGCGCCAGCGCCAATCAGAATCGAAGACTCGAGTTTCAACGTAAAAAACTGCGCCGCCACGATGACGTACGAAATCATCACGCCGATGCATACATAAGCGCACACCGTCATCTCCAGGGTGGCGGTAGCGGGAGCAACAAACGCGCCGGGAATCGTATTGCCGAGCGCCTCCTGGGGTACGGCCCAAAGGGGTGCCGCGACACCGAGCGATGCGCCGAACAGCTTCCCTGCCTGTGACAACCCCATGGCGATGATCGAGTCCGTCGACAGCGTGTTGGTACTGGTTCCCGAGGCCGCCTGTCCCGCGACCTGGAATGAGTTCACCAGGGACGGAATCCAGTCCGGCGCGAACTGCAACAGCGCGAAGAAGAACCCGATGAACATGATCTTCTTGATGATCTCGACAGCCAGACTGTTGAGATTGTCCTTCTCGAACGCCCAGATGGCCGCCGCCCAACAGATCTCGATCGTCGCGAGGAGCAGAAAGGTCGGCCGCACCAGCCCGAGCATGGTGCTCATCCAGCTCCTGCTCTGCTGGTCCGCGCTCTGCGTGAGCGGATCGAACAAGTTGAAGCCCGACGCCGCCATTGCCGGGTGGGCCAGCAGTGCATAGAGCATCAGGCAGCCGATCATTGCCCACAGGCACCACCGTATGCGACGCGCCGGTCCCATAACTCGAACAAGCCCCTTCATGTGGAAGAGTCCGCCTGCCAGAGGTTCGCCCACTCCTCGAGCCCGCGTTGTCTCAGCCACTGGGCCGGCCAGTTCTCGCCATCCGTGTCGATCAATTGCCTGATGGTGCGGATATCGTCCTGGCTGCTCGCACCGACAAACGACAAAGCGACGGGCCCGAAGCCAAAAGAAAAGATGCGCCGCCCCAAGGGCGACTTGTAGTAGTAATCGCGCTTCACCGTCGCATGTGCCAGAAGCTGGATCTCGCGATCGTTCAGCCCAATGAGCTCGTACATCGGCCGCGAGGAGCTTTCGCTCGCCTCCGGGTTGGGCAGGAGGATCTTGGTCGGGCAACTTGCCAGGATGACGTCCCGGATCGGGCTGTTCATCACGTCGGCCAGCTCCTGCGTTGCAAGAAACACCAGGGCGTTCTTCTTGCGCCACGTCTTCAACCACTCCCGCACCTTCTCGCGGAACAAGGGATGGGCCAGCATCAGCCAGCACTCGTCGAGGGCCACCATGGTGGGCCGTCCATCCATGCGCGCCTCGACCTGGCGGAACAGGTAGAGCAACACGGGTACGATGTTCTTCTCACCCATGTTCATCAGGTGCTCCATCTCGAACGCCTGAAAACTCCCGTCGATCAGACTGTCCGCTTCCGCATC
Source organism: Steroidobacteraceae bacterium (assembly GCA_036834945.1). GTDB lineage: Bacteria > Pseudomonadota > Gammaproteobacteria > Steroidobacterales > Steroidobacteraceae > 13-2-20CM-66-19. The sequence goes on along the minus strand of DAITMW010000439.1, from coordinate 1,954 downwards.
CAGGAGCGAGCCCATTGGACCCGCGAGCGTGTAATGCGACAGCGCCTGGCGCAGCTCCTCATCCTGCAACTCGGAGACGAATTCAGTGAGCGTGCGGCGGGGTGAGCGAGTCAGCCGCATGACCGCCTCGTAAACCATCTGTCGCGCTGCCGGCGTCACGCCAACACCCTGCAGGGTGAGCATGATCTCGATCCACTCCGCCGCCCACGCCTGGTCGGCGGGCGTATCGATGTGCTTGAGCGGACAGAACGCGAGGTCGCTGCTGTCGGCGCCAATGTCGTAATACGCGCCCCCACAGGCATTCACCAGCGCGAAGGACGAGTAACCCTTATCGAAGGTGAACACCTGGGCATTCGGATATCGAAACTGCTGCGCGAGCAGAAAGTTGAGCGCGGTCGATTTGCCGCCACCGGTCTTGCCGATCATCAGAGTGTGTCCGACATCGCCGACGTGCAGACACAGACGAAACGGCGTCCAGCCCGTGGTCGCAGCGTAGGAAAGCGGCGGACTGTGCTCCGGATAGAATGGGCATGGGTTGTATTCCAACCCCGCCCACACTGCCGTGATCGGGAGCAGATCAGCGAGATTCAGGGTATGGAGAATAGGCCGGCGGACGTTCGGGTACGCATGCCCGGGGATCGAGCCCAGATAGGCTTCAACCGCGTTGATATCTTCGATGCGCGCGCCGAAGCCGAGATTCAGCAGCGCCTTGCGCACTTCGCGTGCCTGCTCGAGCAGCAGCTCGCGGTCCGTGTGCATCATCACCACGCACGAGGTGTAGTAGCCGAAACGGACGTTGTTGCTTTCGGCCTCGCCGATGGCACTCTGCGCGTCCTCGGTCATCTCCAGCGCATCCAGATCGACGGCACCCGTACTGGTGTTGAACATCTGGTCCTTGAGACCGCGCTGCTTCTGTTGCCAGCGGCGACGCACACCATTGATGACGGACCGGGCCTGTTGCGGATCGAGGAAGATGAAGCGGGTTGCCCAACGATACTCATAGCCGAGGGAATCCAACTCGTGCAGGATGCCCGGATAGCTCTCGTGCGGGAAGCCGTCGATCGACACCACTTGGATGTGCATGTCACCCACACGCGGCGCAATGCCACCGTAGAAGGGATGTGCCCCAATCAGCGCATCGAGGTACATCGGAACGGGCGGCAAGCGTACGGGCCGCAGGATGCCGCTGACGCAGAACTCCATGTACTGCAGTAGCTCATCCTCTGTGAAGGTCGCGCCTGATTCATCGGTTCGACGAATGGCCCGCATACGACGCAGGGGCAAAGTGCCGGACAGAGCGGATTCGAAATCGTCAATCTGCCGTTTGAACTGGCTGAGAATACGAGAAGCGAAGCCCTCGTTCGAATCGTCGCGGCCCTCGTCCTCATAGATCATGTCGATGATCTTGTTGGACGCGCGCAGTGGCGGCAGATAGGTCAGCGACAGCGCATAAGTGGTCTCGAAATGCGCGCCCTCGTGCTCATACTGTCGGCGGCGCTCCTCATCGATCAACCAGCTGGTGCGATCCGGCATGGCGCCACCCCCGGGATAGGTCGTGGCCGGCTTGCGGATTGCATCGCAGTTGAGCATCCAGCCGTTGCCGAGACCGACGAGGATGCCATTCAGACGCGCGGAAATGCCTGACAACTCCGCGTGCGTCGCACTATCCATATCCTCGCCGCGGAAGTACCAGCTCACCGTGAGACTGCCGTCCTTGTTCTGCAGGATGCCATCTTCAGGCAGCAGTGCGAAATTCAGCAGGTCCGGCAGTCCCTGCGTACGGTCACGGAAATGCTTGAGTTTCAACATGAAATCAATGCTTCGGCGAGGCGCCACCGGGCAGCGCCGCCTCGACGCCCGCGTGAGCGCTGTAGTAGGAGCGATAGCGCACGTGACGCTGATAGACCTGGCTCATCTGCGGATCCGCCTTGGCCATGCGGACCAGCGCCCAGAA
>DAITMW010000438.1:2846-4999 GCA_036834945.1 Steroidobacteraceae bacterium | reverse complement strand
CGGCCCCGATCACAAGAGGTTCCTCTCGGGGGACGCCGCAAGTACGTCCCTGTAGGCTCTGGCCCTGTTCCATACAGGGCAAGCCCCCGAGAGGAACCTCTTGTGCTCGTGTCCGGCCCACTCCCTTACATGATGGCCACGAAGAGTAGGGAAGAAGACGGCCAGCTCATTGAAGGGGTGGAGGTCACGAGCGTGAATAGTTCTTCCCGGGGGCATGCGCAGTAGGGAACTGCGCCTGAGACTACAGGGATTGCCGGACGAAGCGTCCGCGCAGTCCGGCAAAGGCGTACTCGCGGCGTCCCCCGGGAGGAACTATTCACGCTCGGGACCGCCTCTCGAGAACAGGCCTCCCCTCTTAATCTGGACGTGCCCCCGCGTGCCCCCACGCGCCCCCTATCTCGCAGCTCTCCGATACTCAGAAGGCGTCAACCCAAACTGATGCCGAAACACCCGCCCGAAGTGGGTCAAGCTATTGAACCCATAATCGAACGCAATCTCAGTCACCAGCCGCCCCCGAACAGGCGCTGCGATCAACGCGCGAGCACATTCCTCGAGCCGTCGCCTCTGGATGTACTGAGTCACCGTCTCGGACTCGGTACTGAAGAGATGATGCAGGTACCGGGCGGTGATCCGGCAAGCCCGAGCAACAGTGCTCGGACTCAACGACGGGTCCCGAAGATGAGCTTCGATATACCCGATGATGCGAACCCGATGAGCCGCAACCAGCGACGACTGCTCCTGCCGGGCATGGGGACACACCGAGTAAGCCGCCGAAATCAGATCCAACAGCGTGTATGACAGACGTAGTGCGACAGCGGGATCGACGCCATCAGTACTCCAGGTCCAGAAGCTCCTGATGAAGTTCGAAAGGACACCTGTCATCCCACGCCCCCCCGACATCCGCACCGCGACGATGTCATCAGGGCTGGTGACGTACCGACGCATCAGGCTCTCAGGCACGAAGACAACCAAACAGCGGCCGCCGGGTGAGAGCTCAGCCTGGTAAGGCCGCCCTAAAGTACAGACAGTGAAGTCGCCAGCCGAAAGCTTCGCATCACGCCCGTCCTGGTGATGAACGCTACTCCCCACCAACTGCAGTACGAGCAGAAACCGCGCCTCCGGCGATGGCGATGTCTGCAAGTCGGCAAGTGACGCGACTTCCAACAGGCGCAACTCGCCAACCTGCAGACTGCAGTTCACCGCTTCGTCTCGTTAGCGCGATAAATCACATACGAGCGAATCGTCTCGATCTGCTCCTGGCTCATCTGCCCCCCGAACGCCACCATGCCATTAGCCGACCGGACCCCGTCGTGAACAATAGCCTGCCACGCGTTGGCATCGCCAAGCGCCGCCGAGTAGCGCAGGTCCGGAAGCACCCCTCCACTGAAGGCGGAGTCGCCGTGGCAGGTGCTGCAGAAGACGTGGTAATGCAACTTCCCCTCGGCGACGACCTTCGCGCTCGCCTTCGAAGGAGGCGGCGAGAGGGCCAAGGAAGGCGGTGGCGGAGGCTCAGGCATGGTGTCCGTACCGTTGAGCTTGAACGCCAGAACCCGCGGAATGTTCCCTTGGTTCGCCTGCGCATCGTGCGCAAGTTGGCCAGCAGCGAGAGCGAACGCACCGCCCCACCCTACTTCGATAGCGACGTACTGCTCGCCGTTGACCTCGTAGGTAATGGGTGGTGCCACAATTCCAGTGTGTGTTTGAGTCGACCACAACTTATGTCCATCATCGGCCTGATACGCCGCGAACTCACCCATGGCCGTGCCTTGAAAGACGAGGTTGCCCGCCGTTGACACCACACCACCATTCCACGAGGTATCAAACGGCGCAGCCCATGAGGACTTCTGCGCCACGGGGTCCCAGGCGAGCAGGCGGCCTTTCAGGCTCATCTGGATCTGCGCGATGACCTTCGGGTCCTCGGGCAGACTGCCGGCGTTGAAATCCACCGCTGTGTTCCATCCCATACTCTTGGGTTTGAAACGCTTCTCGCCGATGAAGGCGAACGAGCCGTCGATGACCGGGATGTAGACGAGGTGGGTGAGTGGATCGTAGGACATGGCCTGCCATGAATGCCCACCCGACGGGCCGGGCATTGCGATCCAGGGTTTGCCGGTCTCGCCGTAGCGCGCCTTGGGGTCCTCGATGGGACGGCC
>DAITMW010000438.1:0-2746 GCA_036834945.1 Steroidobacteraceae bacterium | reverse complement strand
AACAGGTTGTCGCCGCCGCCACGGACGGCGTGGTTCCAAGGCGCGCCGTTGTCGGTACCGAAATACAGCAGGTCGAGCTTGGGGTCGTAGGCCATCCCGTCCCAGGTGGTTCCGCCGCCGCCGAGCTTCCAGAATTCGCCGCCCCAGGTCGAGCGTGCCTTGCTTTCCAACACACCGTCGGAAGCGGCGCCGTCATGTTTGGACGGGTCACCGGGGACAGTATAGAAGCGCCAGGCTTTCTTACCTGACTCGGCATCGTAGGCCGTGATGTACCCGCGCGCCCGGTACTCGCCTCCGGCGTTGCCGATGATCACCTTGCCTTTGACGACGCGTGGCGCACCCGTGATCGTGTAGGACTGCGGATCCGCGTCGGAATCATCGACGGTGGAGACAGACCACACCTGTTTTCCCGTAGCCGAATCCAACGCAACCAGGCGTCCGTCGAATGTCCCTACGTACACCCTGCCGTTCCACACCGCGACACCGCGATTGGCGACATCGCAACAGCCTTTGACGCCTGTGGCTCCCGGCACAGCCGGGTCGAACACCCAGAGCTCCTTGCCGGTGCTGGGGTCGAGTGCAAACACCTTGCTCCACGCGGAGGTCAGGTACATGACGCCATCCACGACGATCGGAGTCGACTCCTGTGCGCGGTGAGCCGCATCCAGGTCGTAGTGCCAGGCGAGGTGCAGCTGATTCACGTTCTGGGCGTTGATCTGCTTCAGCGGACTGAAGCGTTGCTCGTCATAGGTGCGCCCATAAGACATCCAATTGCCGGGCTCGCTGTCCGCCGCGGTGATGCGAGCTGCATTCACCGCGGCATGACCCGTCCGCGGCGCTTTCGCCTCCGGTGGTGTCGGTGCCGTGCCCTTTGACCCACAAGCGGCCAGCAAAACGACGAGGCTCAACGCCCCGAAGCGCGTCGCGTACATGGAGACCCCCCGTTATTGTTCTATATCAGTAGGCCATGCAGACGGACTTCAGCTCCGTGTACAGATCGAGAACCGCGCGACCGTGCTCGCGGCCGAATCCCGATTGTTTGAAGCCGCCGAATGGCATGTTGGGATCGACGAAGTTGTGGCAGTTCACCCAGACGGTGCCGGCCCGGATCTTCGGGACGAGCCGCTGCACAGCCTTCAGGTCATTCGACCAGACGCTCGCGCCCAGGCCATAGGGGGTGTCATTCGCGATGGCCGCGAGATCGTCGAGGTCCTCGAAGCGTTGTGCCACGAGCACGGGCCCGAAGATCTCCTCCCGAACCACTTTCATGTCAGGACGAACGTTGGTGATCACGGTGGGCTTGACGTAGAACCCGGGCGAGGACGGCGCGTCACCGCCCGTCAGAATCTTCGCACCGTCTTTCTTACCAGAATCGATGTATCCGAGGACCCGCTCCTGCTGCTCGCGCGAGACCAACGGCCCCATGACCGTCTTCGGATCGAGGCCCGGCCCGAGTTGGATCGAAGCCGCCGCCGCCGAGACGCCCTCGACGACCTGGTCGAAGACTTTCTTGTGGGCGTACAACCGGGTGCCCGCACAGCAGACCTGACCAGCGTTGAAGAAGATCGCGTTCGCGGCGCCGCCGACCACTGTGTTGATATCGGCATCCGGCAGTACGATGACGGGCGACTTCCCACCGAGCTCGAGCGAGACACGCTTCAGTGTATCCGTGGCCGACTTGTTGATGAGCTTGCCGACAGCGGTCGACCCGGTGAAGGCCACTTTGTCCACGCCCGGGTGAGCGACGAGCGCGGCGCCAGTCGTTTCGCCGAGCCCGGTGAGAACGTTTACGACGCCCGGCGGGAAGCCCGCTTCGGCGATGAGCTCGGCGAGGCGCAACGCCGTCAACGGCGTCTGCTCGGCCGGCTTCAGAATGCTCGTGCAACCGGTGGCGAGTGCAGGACCGAGTTTCCACGCGGCCATCGCAAGCGGGAAGTTCCACGGCACGATCTGCGCGACGACGCCCACCGGCTCGCGCGAGGTGTAGGTTTGAAACTTCATGCCCGGCGGCCCGTGAATCGAGGTCTCGAACGTGGAGCCCTCGATCTTGGTGGCCCAGCCGGCCATGTAGCGGAAATAGTCACGCGTCCCGGCGACATCGACCACGGTCGCCATGAATTTTGTTTTGCCGTTGTTGATGCTTTCGAGCTCGGCGAGCTCGTCCATGTTCTTCTCGATGAGATCCGAGAGCTTCCACAGCAGCGCCTGCCGATCGGCGGGCAGCATGTCGTGCCAGGGACCTTTCTCGAAGGCCGCGCGAGCGGCAGCTACCGCGCGATCGACGTCAGCGGAGTTGGCATCGGCGACCGAAGCGATCTCGCGGCCGGTCGCTGGATCCACCACGGAAATGCGCTCCTGGGATTTGGCCTCGACCCACTCTCCGCCAATGAACAGGCGCGGTGCGCGCTTCAGGAATTTGGCAACCGCCGCGGATGGCGCGGGCTGGGTCGCGATCTGAGTCGGGGCAATCGAAGCATTCACTTGGGCGAACCTCCAGGTAAGCAGGGGACCTCTCGAGCCTGATCGCAATGAAGCGCCCGGGGGTGCCGGAGCGGCTCGACCCATGGGGAGATTAAATTCAACCAGGAGCGAACGGGACGACGGCGGGGCACAGCACCCTCGGCGGGCGGAGGCCGGCCGGGGTCGCCGTGCCGTAACGCCGGCGTCGCAGCACGTTGGCGCCGGGCGTCGCACCGTGACGCCCAGGCCGCGACGCGCTGGCCGTGGGCCGCAGCGCGTAACGCCG
>DAITMW010000437.1:2926-5046 GCA_036834945.1 Steroidobacteraceae bacterium | reverse complement strand
AATTCTTTGTCCTGCGCAACCGCCTTCTTCAGCGGCTCGTCGCAGCGCACGGCTTTTCCGCCATTACACTCGAGACCAACTACATCGCCGCGCGGCTCGTCGATGCTCATATCCGCGGTCACGGCCCTTCGACTTACGAGGCCATTCAAGAAAAGGGTTTCAGCTACGGTTCCGGGCACTATGCAGGCAACCGGGTGCTCGTGGAGTGGATGAGGCGCTATAACTCCGATCCTGCGCATACCGTGAAACTCAGGTTCTACGGCACACTGGCATCTCAACAGGAGACGACAGAAAGTCCGCGCCAGGCGCTCGAGCTTGCGCTCGACTATCTGCGATCGGTCGAGGCGACGACTGCCGCCCGGCACAGGGATATCGTGGAGCCGCTTCTGGGGGCGGATGCGGATTGGGAAGAGTCGGCGCGTGTCATTCACAATGAAATCATGGCGCGGCTCATGGCCGGTGCCAATGGGCAATCGGAGCGCGAGGCCGGCGCCCCAGGTCCCGGGAAAGAATCCGGTTTGTCGCGCAGAGCCACGGAGTTCGGCTTGTCGCCGAGGGCGGCGGCGCTCCGGTTGGCAACGGAGAATCTCGCGTTCGAATTGCAGGTGCGCCGCCCGGAGCTGGTGGGCAAGAGCGATCGCGAGTCCTTTGAAGATGCGCTGCATAATGTTGCCGTTGCCCGACATCTTCTCGTGCTTCACGCGGCGCTGGCTCATCGAGAGTCGCTGGACACGCTTGTCGGGATGCGCGATGCGATGGCCGCTGAGCATCTCGTCCACATCTCCGGCCGCGAAGAGAAGCACGGCAAGGTGTTGGTCCATCTGCACAACGCCCATCTGCGGCGGACCCGGACCCGATTGCCCTGGTATGAGTTCTGGCCAACGGGCTCGCACCTCGAGCAGCTCTTTGGCGCGCGCTTCGCCTTGATTGGTGGAGCCCTCGGGACATCGGAAGCCAACTTTATTGGCGTGCCGGAGGCGGGTAGCCTCGAGGCGCGGTTACAGGCGCTGCAGTCGAACTGCTTTATTCCGGCCCGGCGCGGCAAAGGGCTGTTTGAGGGCGGCACGCCGCCGGTGCGGACCGGCAGCACGGCGCCCTTTGTTCCCTATACACCGCTGTCGCCGCAGAGCGTTGCGGACTTTGACATGATCGCTTTCCTGCGTTCCTCCACCTACACCCGCGGTGCGCCGCCTTTGCCGGGCTGAGCTCGACATCCTCGAATCTGGAGTGTGCACATATGAGTGACATCGATGGCCTGGTTGAGAGTGGATGGGGGTTGGTGGCCGACACCTTCCGCGACAACTTCAAACAGGGGAAGGACCTGGGCGGTGCCTGTTGCGTGTACGTGGACGGGCGCCCTGTGGTCGATCTGTGGGGTGGTCTGGCCGACCGCGCGAAAAAGCGGCCCTGGAAACGGGATACCGTCGTGGCTGTCGCCTCGACTACGAAAGGGGCCACCGCCATGTGCGCGCACCTTCTCGTGCAGCGGGGTCAGCTCGATCTCGATGCTCCTGTCATCCGGTACTGGCCGGAGTTTGGTGCGGCCGGTAAGGAGAAGGTCCCGGTCAGGTGGTTGCTCTCCCACCAGGTCGGTCTGCCCGCTATTGACGCGCAATTGACGTTCGAGGAGGTGTGCGCGGGGGATCCGGTGATTCGTGCGTTGGAAGTCCAGAAGCCTTTGTGGACGCCCGGGACCGAGCATCTCTATCACCCTATGACGTACGGCTCCCTGGTTGGAGAGGTCGTCAGGCGCATTACGGGCAAGTCCTTGGGTAGATTCTTCGCCGAGGAAATCGTCCGTCCTCTCGGGCTTTCCGCCTGGATCGGTCTACCTGAGGAGATCGAGCCGCGGCGGGCGGAGCCGGATCAGGCTCCGTTTCCTTACGACTCTCCCGAGAAGCTCGTGGCGGAGTTCGCCGAGGTCATGGGGTTGGACCCCGCGGTAGCCGGGGTGTTGGTGCCGACGCTTTGGGGACCCAATTCGACCCTCATGAGGGGCGGATCGATGAATGGCGTCCTCGTGGGGGAGGCCGTGGGCTCGCGGGCTTTCCGGGCCGCCGAGTTTCCCGGCGGGAATATGATCGCCGACGCTCATTCCATCGCCCGGATGTACGCTGCAA
>DAITMW010000437.1:0-2826 GCA_036834945.1 Steroidobacteraceae bacterium | reverse complement strand
CCCGAGGCCCGCGTTGGGTTCGGCTACGTTTCGAATCTCTGGTCGGCCACCCTGGTTGATACGCGTCACGTCGGGCTGACGGCCGCGGTCAGAAAGTGCCTGGGCTGATGGAAAGGAAGTCTCTACAGATGTCGTCGGCCTCTCCATTGCGAGATGTTGCGCCCCAGCTCGAGCGCGCGCTGAGCAAGGCTGAAATCGAGACTCCTGCGGTTTACGCGGTGTCCGTGATCAAGATTGAAACCGTGCAGGTGGCGATGCGGGATGGGATTTTACTCGCCACGGATCTCTACTTGCCTCCCAAGTTACCTGCGCCGGCGGTCGCGATACGTACACCCTATGGGCGAGGCGGGGACGCCAACGCGAATCTCCTCCTGGCGTTCGCTCGGAGAGGCTATGTTGGCATCGCCCAGGATTGTCGCGGTACAGGAGACAGTCAACCCGACGCCTGGGACTACGCGGTCTATGAAGCGGAAGACGGATACGACTTCGTGGAATGGGTCAGCCATCAGGAATGGTTCGATGGATTCCTGGGTTCCACCGGCGGGTCGTATGTAGGACAGACGCAGTGGCCGATGGCCACACACAAGGCGATGTCCACAATTGTGCCGGGCGTCAGCGGGCTCGGCATCGCGGCCAACACCACGCACTTGCACATGTTTGTGAATGGCTACGCACGTTCGGTTGGCAACGGTGCTCTCAATATCGGCGTGCCCTACACGGAAATAGAGGCTCACATTCAGGAAGAGACGCTGGCCACCGGGTATTTCAATGATCCGCTGTTCAAGCCGTTTTCCGACCGGCTGATGGCACGCCTTCCCGAGCTGCGGAACCTGGCGCCTCGCGAGGCGCAGCGCTGGTTGTGGCGCCACTATTGTGGCCTCGGCTCCAGAGAGCGGGCACGCCTCATTACGGACGCCACAGGTAAGAGTCATGTTGCGATCGAGGATATCGAAGCTTCCGCCAGTCTCTTTGGACATGACACGGCTCACGACCGCCATCACCTTCCGGCCGTTGACATGGAGACGGTTTGCCGTTCTTTCCATGCGCCGGCGCTACTGCGAACCGCGTGGTACGACTGGTTTCTCAACGATGCGTTGGCCACCTGGGAGCTCTTGGAGCGTGCTGCGCCGGAGTCCATCAAATCGCGATGTCGTCTCGTCATCGGCCCCGGCGCCCACAACAAGTTAGGGTACAACGAGGGCATTGCCAAGCATCCTGAGCTTCTGGTGGGTCATTTGACCACGCCGGAGATGCTGTTGCGTTGGTACGAAGCGGTTCGCAAAGATGACACGGCCGCGTGGCCCCGCGTGTGCTATTACATGATGGGCGCAAATGAGTGGCGTGCCGCTTCCGACTGGCCACCGCCGGAGGCGCGGGAGACTCGGTTCTATCTTGGGCCGGGCGGGGCACTATCGCGCGAGGTGCCTCCCCGGGACGCTGCGCCCCAGAGCTACGTCTATGACCCCGAAAATCCGACGCCGACGGTCGGAGGCAGCGTGGTTTCCTGGCTTTATACGCCTGGAAGCGTTGATGTCAGCGAAGTGCAGGCTCGAGCGGACATTCTTACGTTCACATCGGAACCTCTGGAAGAGGATCTCGATGTCGCGGGCCCTCTTCGTGTAACGCTCTACGCCTCCTCATCGGCCGTAGATACGGATTTCGGTGCGCGGCTCAGTGACGTTTTTCCGGATGGGCGGGCGCTGCAGCTTCAAAACGTGATGTTGCGTGCCCGTTACAGGGATATGGACCATCCGCAATTACTGGAACCGGGTCGCATCTATCGGTTCGAGATTGATCTATGGGCCACGGCCAACCGCTTCAAAGCCGGGCACCGCCTCCGCATCGATATCTCATCAGCGGATTTTCCGAAGCTGGATCGCAACACCAATCTCGGGGGCGCACCGGGGCACTCAGTTCCTGCGACGCAAACGGTCTACAACGATAGGGAGCATGCTTCATGTCTGACAATGTGGGTGCTCTGAACAAAGGCGTCGTCTGGGACAATCATGCCTGCATGCCGCTGCGGCCGGACGACTCGTTCCTACCGGAGCTCGAACGGGTGCGCCGCTCTGGCATCAATGTGGTGACGCTGAACATCGGGTTCGCGGAATTCTCGCTACTGGACCATCTGCGTGTGGTGTCCTACATGCGCCAATGGTTGGCAAAGCGTCCGGATGAGTATCGACTGGTCGCGACGGTGGCGGACATCCACCAGTGTAAGCGGGACGGCAAGCTGGGGGTTCTCTTCGACATCGAAGGCATGTGTCCCGTGCAGGACTCGCCGAGCTTCGTGCAAACCTTCTACGAACTCGGCGTCCGCTGGATGCTCGTCGCTTACAACCGGAACAACCGGGCCGGAGGCGGCTGCCTGGACGATGACTGCGGTCTCACCGCTGTGGGCCGAAGCATCATTGATGAAATGGAGCGCGTGGGCATGGTCCTGTGTGTGAGCCACACCGGCGCGAGAACGGCCGCCGAAGCGCTGGAATATGCCAGAAAGCCAGTGATTTTCTCGCACTCCAACTCCTCCTGGATCACGCCTCATCCGCGCAACATATCGGACGATCTGATGCGCCTGTGCGCGCGTAAGGGTGGAGTCATCGGGATCAATGGAATCGGGCCCTTCCTGGGCTCCAACGATGAGATGGCGCGGCTTTTCCTGCGGCATGTCCGATACGTGGCGGAGCTCGTCGGGCCTGAGCACGTGGGAATCAGCCTGGACTATGTGTTCGACAATGCGGAAATGGATGGCTTCATGCAAAGCGATCCGGATTTGTTTCCGTCGGATCTCGGTTCGCACAACGGGATGCGGATGTTGGGGCCTGA
>DAITMW010000436.1:0-5089 GCA_036834945.1 Steroidobacteraceae bacterium | reverse complement strand
TCTATTTCGGCTGGTACCGATGGCCGGGCTGGTACCTCACGGGCGTCGTGCAGGTGCTACCGATCATTGTGGCCATCGACCTCGTGCTCGGGCCGCTGCTCACACTCATCATCGCGAATCCGAGCAAGTCCTCCAGGGAGCTCGCCCGCGATATCGCCTGCATCGCGGTGGTGCAGTTGGTTGCGCTCTCCTACGGAGCCATCACCTTGTGGAAAGGAAGGCCGCTCTACTACACCTACTCGGCAGGAGAGCTCTCCGTGACCCAAGGCTCCGAGCTGCAACCGGAACAGATCGCGCTCGCGCGCCAGAACAATCCCGAATTCGCGCCCCATTGGTACAGCTTGCCATCCTGGGTATGGGCGGCATTGCCGCAGGATCCCAAAGCCAGCAACGCCATTCTATTTTCCGCTCTCAAGGGCGGCCCCGATGTCACGGCGATGCCGGTGTATTTCAAGCCGTGGCCCCAGGGGTTGCAGGAACTGCGCGCGAGATTGAAGAAAGTGAGTGATCTGCAACACTACTTCTCCGGGCCACAACGCGACGAGCTGACGAAACGGATGCACGAGTATGGCTTGGACCCTGACTCTCCCGACACCCTGCCCATGACCGCCCGTGGCGCGAGCATTCCTTTGCTCGCGGTGTTTGATCCCAAGACGCTGCGGATCAAGGCGCTGCTACAGCCGGGCTGAGCGGGTCAGTCAGGCTGGGCGCGTCAGTCAGGCTGGGCGCGTCAGTCGGACAGCCGGCGCGCTGGACGTAGCCGCGCGCGCATGTCGGTCACGCGTCCCTGCAGCGACTCCAGCGTCTTCGAAGCACCGGGACTGAGGAACGCAACAACCGCGGCAGCCCCTTCACTATGCGTAGCCGCGACTTTCAACGCGACCAGGCTGGGTACCGCGATCACAATGCCCGCGACACCCCAGAACCAACCGCCGAACCAGACCGCAAGAAACACCAGGATAGGGTTCAAGTCCAGCCGCCTCCCGACCAATAGCGGCTGCACGACCTGGCCCTCGATCGTGGCCAGTGCCAGGTAACTGCCAACCACGGCGAACACGTGGGGCAGGTCATCGAAAGTCACGAGGGCGACGATAGCAAGGAGCAGTAGCGTCGTGGCCGAACCCACGTAGGGGATGAAGTTGAGAACGGCCGCAACCGCGCCCCACAGAAACGGATTCGGCACGCCCAGCAGAATCATGGCGACCGCGGTGGCCGCTCCCAGGCCGAGATTGATGAGTGCGATGGTCCCGTAGTAGCGCCCCAGCTCTCTGCGAATGGCGTCGATGACACGCAGCGCATGCACCGCCTGGAGATCGGAGCCGAGCGAGGCCGCCATGCGAGCCAACATCGGTGGTCCCCCGGACAAGAGAAACAGCGCAAGGATGACGATCGTGACAATGTTCACCAGGGTCGATCCCGTCGCTGTGAGCACCTTTGAGCCGCTCAGGACAGCAGGCGCCGGCGTGCCCTCTTGCGCCGGCGCGACTGCAGTCCCATGCGAGCTTCCCAGCTCGCTGGCCCGATGCGTCAGTCCTTCGAGCCGATGCATCCATCTTTCCGCGGGACGTATCTTCCGCTCGATCACCTGCAACGTACGCGGCGCGCTCGCGAGCCATTGCTGCGCAGGCTCGATGAGAAAGTCCGTCGCGGCACCGATGCCCACGACGAGAATGAGCAACATGAGAAAGGCGCTCACCGCGCGCGGGATACGGAGGCGATGTAATCCCTCGACCGTGCTGGACAACACGAGCGCAAATAAGAGCGCGAGCGCCACCGGAATGAACACTTCCCGCGCGAAGTAGAGCAATGCTGCTACCGCCACAGCGGCAATCACGACTAGTGCGCGTGACGTCCTGGCCAGATAGCGAGGCGTGTCTGTGGGTCGGTTTACTGGGTCTAGTGGTGTCATCCTCGTCTCGTTCGGCCGAGCTCAGGCCACCACTTTAAAAAAATACGCCGCCAGGTACAGCTTACGCGAGGGGGTCACGGGCTGCGCCGGCGGCGTCGGACGTCGTAATGAGTGTCCGTGCTCTGAGAATTGCAATGCCCGTGCCAGCGGTGTGTCAATCTTATGAAGCATTTAAAAACAAAGACTTATGCCTTTCACAGGTATTCGTCGCTCCCCTCCGCGGCCTGTCCACGGACAGGAAGGGTGCACGATGCGGCGCAGTGGCACGCTTACGGTGCGCGCTAGGGTGCACCTTCTCTTCGTCGTACACTCCCGCGCTTTCTCAATTGCCCAAGACTTGCAGCCATGCATCTCGTGCACGACCCGGCGGCCCCGGCGGCAGCCCCCATCGATTTCAACCAATTCCTCACGGTCGATATCCGTGTCGGCACGATCATCGCGGCCGAGCCCTTCCCCGAGGCGCGCAAGCCTGCGATCAAACTGCGCATCGACTTCGGAGCGGGCATCGGCATAAAGCAGTCCAGCGCGCAGATCACACGCCACTACCAAACCGAAACGCTGGTCGGCCGTCAGGTCGCCGCCGTCGTGAACTTTCCACCGCGCCAGATCGGCAAGTTCAAGTCCGAAGTGTTGACCGTCGGCTTTCCGGATGAAGACGGCGAAGTCGTCCTCTTCTCACCGGATCGCGCGGTACCCAACGGCGCGCGCCTGTTTTAACCCGACGCTGTCCGCATCACAACTCGAGGTCATTTCCGCATGATCATGACTCGCCCTCTCGGCTTCCTCACGGCCCTGGCCCTCTGCGTGACCAGCGTCCAGGCCGCCGAGCCGCCTGCACGCCCGCAGTATGGAGATTTCGGCCTCGACCTCAGCGCGCGCGACCCGTCGATCAAACCCGGGGACGACTTCTATAGTTATGCCACCGGTCACTGGCTCGCGACGCACAGCATTCCGGCGGATCGCACCCGCTGGGGCACACTCGACCAACTCTCGGAAGAAGCGGACGAGCGGGTTCGCAAGCTCATCCAGGGACTGCCCGAAAACGCGCCGGCCGGCAGCATCGAGCAGAAGGTCGGGGATTACTACCATGCCTTCCTCGATCAGAATGCTATCGATGCAGCGGGTCTGAAGCCCGCTCAGCCCGCGTTGGATGCGATCGCGGCGGCTCGTTCCTACGACGACATCGCGGCTCTCATGGGCCGCCCGGACCTGCAGCTGAAGTCGCCCGTGGACTTCGGTATCGGCATCGATGCCAAAAATCCCGACCGCTACCTCACCATCGTCGGGCAAGGCGGCCTCGGCCTGCCCGATCGCGATTACTACCTGAAGGACGATCCCAAGTTCCAGGAAATCCGCGCCCAATACCGGGCGCACCTGGAAAAGATGCTGTCTCTGGCCGGTGCTGCCGACGCCGCCGCGAAGGCCACGCAGATCCTGGCGCTCGAAACAAAGATGGCCGATTGCCATTGGCCGCGGGCCAGACTCCGCGAGCGCGACCTGACTTACAACTTGCGCTCGCTCGCCCAGCTCGAGCAGATGACACCCGGGTATCCTTGGAAATCGATGTTCACCGCGGCCGGCTTGCAAGACCGCAGCGAAGTCAACGTCGCACAGCCGGACGCCGTCGAAAAGCTCGCCAAGGTCTTTACCAGCACACCCGTCGAGGTGTGGCAGAGCTTCCTCGTAGTCCACTACCTCGACTCCTTCGCGGCGGTCCTGCCCAAACAGTTCGACGCCGAGTCGTTCGATTTCTTTGGCCGCAAACTCAACGGCCAACAGGAGCAGCGCGAGCGTTGGAAACGCGCGGTTGCCGCGGTGAACGACGAACTGGGCGAAGCTGTCGGACAGTTGTATGTGAAGGAATATTTTCCACCGGCCGCGAAAGCACAGGCCCTGGAGCTGGTTGAGAACCTTCGCAAAGCCTACGCCGCGCATTTCGCCACGGTACCCTGGATGTCCGCGGCAACGCGCAAGGTCGCCTTGGAGAAGCTGGCCGCTTTCCGGCCCAAGATCGGCTACCCCGACAAGTGGCGGGACTACTCCGCGCTGCAGGTCCGCAAGGACGACGCATTGGGCAATGAGACCCGCGCCATCGTGTTTGAATGGAATCGGGAGCTGAAGCGCATCGACCAGCCCACCGATCGTGGCGAATGGCACATGACACCGCAGACGATCAATGCCTACTACAACCCCGTTTTCAACGAGGTCGTATTCCCCGCCGCCATCCTCCAACCGCCCTACTTCGATCCCCACGCGGACGCGGCGGTGAACTACGGTGCGATCGGCGGAGTCATCGGCCATGAGATGGGCCACGGCTTCGATGACCAAGGCTCCAAGTCCGACGCCAAGGGAGTCCTGCGTACCTGGTGGCTCCCCGAAGACACGGCCTCGTTCAAGAAGCTCGGCGACAAGCTCGCCGCCCAATATGACAGTTACGAGGCGGTCGACGGCCTCCACGTGAACGGCCGGCTGACGCTCGGCGAGAACATCGGAGACCTGTCGGGACTTACCATCGCGTACGTCGCGTACCACTTGTCCCTGCACGGCAAGAAGGCGCCCGTGTTGAACGGCCTGAGCGGCGACCAGCGTCTTTTCCTCGCGTGGGCGCAGGGTTGGCATACGCTCATTCGCGACGAGCGGCTACGCAACCAGGTCATGACAGACCCCCACAGCCCCGCCCGGTTCCGCGTAAACGGCGTCGTACGCAATGTCGACGCCTGGTACAAGGCGTTCGACGTCAAGCCTGGCGACAAGTTGTATCTGGCTCCGGAGGACCGGGTGCATATCTGGTGAGCGGTCAGCGGGTGTCGCGTCGAGGCGCCCGCGCCGCCTGCTGAGGCGCCCGCGCCGCCTGTCGAGGCGCCCGCGCCGCTGTTGAGGCGCCCGCGCCGCCTGTCGAGGCGCCCGCGGCTGCCTCTCGAGGCCCCGCGCTACCTCTCGAGGCGCCCCGCACTGCCTTCTGAAGTTTTCATAAGCCCTCGAGGCCCTCTGCGTCAGCGCCCGGGGGCCACGCGGTTCCTGTCGCAAAATGGAAACGCACAAGGCGATGCACGACGCGACGCACGAGCCGACGCACGAGGCAACGCACGAGCCGACGCACGACGACGCACGACGCGACCTCCGCATTCCACGGCCGCGGGCACTGTCCTTGCTGTGACGCCCGAGTCTCAACAACCCGTT
>DAITMW010000435.1:0-5108 GCA_036834945.1 Steroidobacteraceae bacterium | reverse complement strand
TCGGACTCGGCGCGGCGCAAGTGGGGGCCACAGCCCTCCTGTTCGCCCTCCTGGGCAGGGCGATGGGTTTGCCCTGGCTGGTCGCAGTGGTCGTGGGCGGTGCGGTCTCGATGAGCTCTACCGCCATCCTCCTGGCGCAATTGACCGAGCGCTCAGAGCTGAATCGCACTCACGGGCGTCTCGCGTTCAGCATGCTGCTCTTTCAGGACCTCGCCTTCGTGCCGTTTCTGGCGCTCGCCTCGGCTCTCGCGGCCGGTGGCGGCCACTTCGAGCTCGGAGGAAGCCTCCTCGCCGTCGTCGGCGGCATCATTTCGATCGGGGCGGTGCTAGCGACGGGACGGTGGCTGCTGCGTCCGCTATTTCACGAGATTGCCCACAGCCGCCTCCGCGAACTGTTCACGCTCGCCGTGCTGCTGGTGGTACTGGCCTCGGCATGGGCAACGACTGTTGCCGGACTGTCGCTCGCCCTTGGTGCGTTTCTGTCGGGAATGATGCTCGCCGAGACGGAATACCGGCACCAGATCGATTCCGTCATCCGTCCCTTCCGCGACATCCTGCTCGGCGTGTTCTTCATTTCGGTGGGAATGCTGCTCGACATCCAGCTCCTGGCCAGTGAGCTGGGCATCGCGCTGGCCACCCTCGTCGGCCTCATCGTGCTCAAGGCGACTATCGCGGCACTCGTCACCCGGCCGTTCACGACCACTCGATTCAAAGCACTCCGAACCGGTATCGTCATCTCGATCGGCGGCGAGTTCGGCGTCGCGCTGTGCACCATCGGACTGCAGGCGAACCTCATCCCGAGCCGGATCGGCGTGCCGCTGGTGGTCGCGATCGTGCTTTCGATGATCCTGAGTCCCTTCATCCTCAACAACAACAAGGCCATCGCCCGCTTCCTGTTGCGGGAGAAGGGACCGCCGACAACGACTCTGCGCGAGGAGGCCGCGGCGATCGAGATCGCGGGCCGCGAACACGTCATCCTGTGCGGTTTCGGGCGTGTTGGACAGAATGTCGCGCGCGTGCTCGAGGCACAAGGATTTGAGTACATCGCTCTCGATCTCGATCCCGCTCGAATCCGCGCGGCGCGCCAGGCGGGCGACCCCGTCGTTTTCGGAGACTCGGCGGACGAAAGCCTGCTCGTGAAAGTCGGCTTGGAAACCGCCAGCGCCGTGGTCATCAGCTTCTCCGACCCGGCGACCTCGGTGGGCATCCTCCACAGCATCCGCAGATTACGGCCCGATGTGCCGGTACTCGTGCGCACGGCGGATGATGTGCGCATCAAGGAGCTTCAGGATGCGGGCGCCACGGACGTCGTACCGGAGACCTTCGAAGCGAGCCTCATGCTCGTATCGCACGTGTTGATGCTGTTGCACGTACCCGTTACGAGAGTCGTGCGAACCGTGAATGACATTCGAAGCAACAGGTACGCCGTCCTGCGCAACATCGTCCGTCGGGGTGATGCCAGACCGCTCGATGAAACGCACGAGCATCGCGAGGAGATCAAGTCGGTGGTGGTCCCACCGGGCGCCTGGGCCGTCGGGCGTACTTTGAGCGACGTGCGCAGCCGGGGCGTTGAGGTGGTCTTTACCGGCATCCGTAGGCTGGGCATCCTGGGACGCGAGCCGGCGGTCGACACGGTCCTGCGCGATGGCGACATCGTCGTGATCTATGGTCAGCCCGAGGAGCTGGAAAGGGCTGAATCGGTGCTTCTGGCGGGTTAAGGTACAATACCCGGCTTACCGTGAGCCGCAGCGACATCCATTTCCCCCCGAAGCACGAGGCGTTGCGCGATGACGTGCACGCGCTCGGCGCCCTCGTGGGCGAGATATTGGCCGAACAGGGCGGCGATTCTCTCTTCAAGCTCGTCGAGCTCGACCGGGTCGCTGCCATCGGCCGCCGCGAAGGCGACGAAGACGCGCGGCGGGAACTCGCCGCCAGCGTGCGGGACCGCCCTCCAGCGCTCGCCCGAGATCTGGTCCGCGCTTTCTCCTCCTGGTTTCAGGTCGTCAACCTCGCGGAGAAGGTGCACCGGATCCGCCGCCGGCGCGATTACTTCCTGAAGGACAGCAAACGTCCGCAACCCGGCGGCGTCGAAGACGCCATCACCTCCCTCAAAGAGCAGGGACTCAGTCTGAAGGACGTGCTGGAGCTGCTCGGTACTTTGCGTATCGAGCCCGTCTTCGCCGCGCACTCGACGGAGTCAACGCGCAAAACCCTGCTACACAAGCAGCAGCGTATCGCTCAGTTGCTGCTCGACCGCCTCGACCCGACGCTGACACCACACGAGACACGCACGATTTGGAGCAGCATCCGGATCGAGCTCACCGCGGCGTGGCAGACGGAGGAGCATCCGCGCGAGCGACTTACGGTCGGCGATGAGCGAGAGCAGGTTCTCTTCTACCTCGTCGAGATCCTGTATCGCGTCGTGCCGGCGTTCTATGAAGAACTGGCCCAGGCTCTCGAGAAACTCTACGGCGTCCCCGCGGACTCCATCGAGATGCCCTCGATGTTGCGCTTCGGATCCTGGGTCGGTGGCGACATGGACGGCAACCCCGACGTGCACGCCAAGACCATCCGCGAAACACTCGCCCGCCAACAACACGTCATCATCAACCGGTACTTCGAGGAAGTGCAGACCGTCGCCCACCGCCTTTCGCAAAGCGGGAGCCGTGTCAGCATTTCGCCGGAGCTCGCGCACCGTATCGAGCAATACATGACATTGCTCCCGGGCGCGCGTGCCATTACTCCGGCGCGTCACGATCGCATGCCCTATCGCGTATTCCTGGCGCAGATCGGCGAGCGGCTGCGGGCGACCTACGAAGGACGGGCCAACGGGTACGAAAAGGCAACGCAGTTCCGCGACGACGTGCGCCTCGTCGCCGCCAGTCTCCAGGCGAACAAAGGCACGAACGCGGGGCTGTATTATGTCCGGCGCCTGTTACGCCGCATCGCGACCTTCGGGTTTCACCTGGCCACGTTGGATGTGCGCCAACATGCGAGCGTGCTGCACCAGGTCATCGGGCGCGGTTATGACGACCCGCATTGGATGGAACGCTCGAGCTCGGAGCGACGTGAGCTCCTCGCGGATGCGTTGGAGCACGACCGGGGTCCGAAGATCGAGCTCGACGCCCTGGGCAAGCGCAACCTCGCAGTGTTCGAGGCCCTCATGCAGGGTCGTCACCGCTACGGCCCGGAGGCGGTCGGCTATTTCATCGTCAGTGGCACGAGAGGCTCGGACGACGTGCTCGCCGCCCTGCTGCTCGCGCGCTGGGCGTCGGTCTACGACAAACACACCGGCGAAGTTGCTCTCGACTTCGCACCGCAATTCGAATCGGTCAATGCGCTAGAGCGCTGCGGGCAGACGCTTCAGGAGTTGCTCGCCGATCCTCTGTACCGGCGTCATCTGCAAGCTCACGGACGGCAACAATGTGTGTTGCTCGGTTACTCGGACAGCAATAAGGAAGTCGGCACCTGCGCTTCCCGCATGGCCATCCACCAGGCGCAGACCTCCCTGGCGCACGTGTTGGCCGCGGACGGCGATCGACCCATCATTTTCCACGCACGCGGCGCGAGCCCGGCCCGCGGCGGCGGGCGCATCGATTCGATCGTGATGGCCGCGCCGGCCGGGGCTGTGAATGGAGTCCTGCGAATTCGTGAGCAGGGCGAGACGATCAAACAGGGATATGGTCTGAGGCCTATCGCCATGCGCTCGCTGGAGCGCGCTTTCAGCGCCCTGAGCCTCACCACCGCGGCCGCAAAGCGTGGCAAGCTGGCAGCGGACTCGCCAGCCTTCGTAGCCTGCGCCACAACACTGGCCTACGCGAGTCGCGACGCCTATCGGCGCCTGATTCATGACAGCAAGGAGTTCTTCGATTACTTCCTCGCCGTCACCCCGATCGATGTGATCGAGCGCATGCAGATCGGCTCGCGCTCCATTCACAGGGAAGAAAACAGGGGCGTTGATGGGCTCCTGCCGGTACCCTGGGTCTTCGCATGGACTCAGACGCGGCACATGATTCCGGGATGGTACGGCGCGGGGTTCGGACTGCGGGTCGCACTGGAGAACCATGGCCTCGATGCAATCCGCGAGGCATACAATAACTGGTTCTTCCTGCGCAATCTGTTGGACGACGTGGAGACCATGTTGGCCCGCGCCGACCTGGACATCGCGGAGCAGTATCAGAGCCTCGCTCCCGAGCCACTCCGTCATTTTTTCGCCGACATCCGCGCGGAGTACAACGCGGCGCGCGAGCACATCCTTGCCATCAAGGACAGCCGCAATCTGCTCGACACGGACCCCAGGTTGCAGCGCTCGATCCAGCTCCGCAATCCTTACATCGATCCCATGAATCTCATGCAGGTCGACCTGCTGCAACGCTGGCGTGAGACGGGACGGCGCGACCGCGACCTCTTCGAGGCACTGTTGGCCAGCATCTCCGGCATCGCGCAAGGCCTGCAAAGCACCGGCTGAGGGAACTCAACCCATGAGCGACAGCATCACGATCCGTTCCGCGACGGAGTCGGACATCCCAACCATCCTCGGATTCATCCGGGCGCTCGCCAAATATGAGCGCCTCGAGCACGAGTGCATCGCCACGGAGGAAGGGTTACGCAAGACGCTGTTCGGTCAGCGCGCCTACGCGGAAGTCGTGTTTGCTTGCCAGAATGGCGGACCCTCAGGGCCGCCGGGCACGCCCGTCGGCTTCGCCCTCTTCTTCCATAACTATTCGACCTTCCTGGGCAAACCCGGCATCTACCTCGAGGATCTGTTCGTCAATCCGGAAGCCCGCGGCCGCGGGATCGGCAAGCGCCTGCTGCAGTGGCTCGCGAAAACGACGGTGGAGCGCGACTGCGGCCGCCTCGAATGGTCGGTGCTCGACTGGAACGAGCCGTCGATCAACTTCTACAAGAGCCTGGGCGCGGTGTTGAAGTCGGAGTGGCAGATTTTCCGCCTGACAGGGCCAGCGCTGAGCACTTTGGGCGCCAATCAGGGCCGCTTGTAGACCACGCCGTTCTTCATCACGAACACGACGTGCTCGACGGCGGCGATGTCCTTCGTCGGGTCACCACTCACGGCGACGAGGTCCGCGAGCATCCCCTGCTTGACCCGG
>DAITMW010000434.1:0-5138 GCA_036834945.1 Steroidobacteraceae bacterium | reverse complement strand
TGCGAGTTCCGCTGCGATCACCTTGTTCGCAGCGCCCAGCGCAACACGCCGCAGGACGTGTACTTCGCGTTCGGTGAGCATGTCGTCAGCAACGTGCTCCGCAATACTCGCTGCCACCTCGGGAGGGATCCGGCGTCGACCCGAGTGGACGGCGCGAATCGACTCGGGTAAATCCTTCCAGATCATGTTCTTCAGGAGGTAGCCCGCCGCCCCGGCCTTGAGCGCGCGCAGTGCCTGTACGTCACCTTCATAGGTCGTCAGCACAATGAAACGCGAAGTGGGAAATTCCAGGCGAATGGATTTGATCGCATCGATGCCGCTCATGACGGGCATCTGCAGATCCATCAACGTCACGTCCGGTCGGCACTGCCGGAACATCTCAATCGCCTGCTGACCGTCGCCGGCCTCGCCCACGACGACGAAACCGTCTTCCTCCTCGATCACGGCATTGATCCCCTCCCGCATCAGGGGATGATCGTCCACAACCAGGATTTTGATCTTCTCGGGCAACGGTGTTGATGCGCGGCGGCTGTGCAGGGGACGCTAAGCGAAGTGGGAGACGATGACAACTGGTTCGTCCGGCGCGGGGTACGGGTCGCGTAAGTTATTGATTTGTGCTCGAGGCGGGCCGCTTCCGTGTGCCCACCCACACCAAAGTAGGGTCGCAGCAGACCCCTGCCTTTGCTGTAATGGATCATGGCCAAAATTCTTTTGTTGCGTGTCGCTGCGGAGTTGCGCGGCCGGCTCGTGCCTGAGCTTTCCCGCGCGGGTTACGATGCCGCGGCGCCGGAAAGCGCGGATGTGCGTACGGTGCTTCAGCAGCAGCCGGATCTGATCCTGCTGCAGACCGATGTACGAACACTCGATTGTTGCGGTCTTCTCACCCAGCTCAAGGGCAACGAGGCCACCGCTCCCGTCAAGGTCATCCTCCTCGCCGATGGCGGCCCGTTGGAGCGCAGCCATGCTCTCGACCTGGGTGCGGACGACGTCCTGAGCATTCCCTTCGAGCCTGTTGAGCTCTTTGCCCGTATCCGGACGCAACTGCGGGAGAAGGCACCGGATGATCGCTTGCGCCTGGAGGTGCTCGACGCGCGCAGAAAAGAGCACGAAGCCGAAGCGGCGTTGGCCACGATCGTCGCGGGAAAGGAGACCGGCCGGAGGCGCTGGATCGCACTGGTGGTGATAGCCGTTCTGGCGGTGATCGGCGTGGGGATTGCCCTGCGGAGCGCCCAGGTCAGCAGGAAGTCGAACGCGAATCTCGTCTTGCAGCTCGAGAGTCTGCGTTCGGAGATCCTCACCCAGGGGCAGCTCCTGGACCGTGCACAAAAGACCCGCGAGGCACGCAACCAGGAATTGACTGTGTCGGTGAGCAAGCAACTGGAGGAGTTGCGGGCGCAGAGCGCGGATCTGCGCAGCAGGATCGCCGCTTCCAACGGAGCGACCCTGACTGAGCTCGACAACCGCCTGAAACAGACCGACTCGCGGATCGGAAAACTGGAAAGCGAGTCGCGCATCGCGCAACAGATCGTCAAGGACTATTCGGACAGTGTTTGTCTGATCTACGCGATCGTGGGTTTTCACGAGAGAAAGAGTGGCGCGCGGCTCAGGTTCGCCGGGATCGGCGCGAATGGCAATCCCATCACCGATGAGAAGGGCAATGTCATCGTCACCACTGAAGGTGGCACCCGGCCTGTTGAGCTGAACGTCTTTGGCAGTGGCTTCCTGGTCGATGACGCGGGTCACATCCTGACCAATCACCATGTGCTCGAGCCGTGGTGGCACAACGCCAAGGCGATACCGGTACCGACCGATACCTTCGAGCCGAAAATCGTTTCGATGTGGGCTTATTTCCCGGGGAACGAGACGCCACTGCTCATGCGCGTACAGGGCTTGAGCGAGGATTTCGACCTGGGGCTGGCGTCAGTGGACCTGCCCGCCAGGCATCCGAAGCCGGTTGCCATCGACCCGCAAACCGCGATTTCCGGCGGCGCGGTGGTCCTGATCGGATACCCCACGGGAGTCGAAGGAATTCTCGCCCGTATTGACGAGCCCACGCTCAAACGCATCGCGCAGGAGACCGGGAACAACACCGAGGGTCTCGTGCAAGAGCTGGCGCGAAGAAAGCTGATAAGGCCCCTGGTGACGCAGGGTCATCTCGGCGTCGTGGGTGCCGATCGCCTGGTCTACGACGCACAAACGACTTCCGGCGGGTCCGGTGGGCCGGTATTCAGTGCCAGCGGCAAGGTGATCGGAGTGAACTTCGCGATCCTGACGGACTTCTCCGGCTCGAATTTCGCGGTTCCCATCTCTCGTGCCGCGAAGTTGCTCGAAATGCCGAAGTCCGCTCGAGCGGTACGTTGAATCCAACGCGGCATTTCAAATGTAACAGGGCGGGCTTCACCTGACATCGGGCCACAGGCCCGGGCTCGGACAATGTCTGTTGCGATACGCTGGTGGTGAAGCAAACGATGCAGTCGAGACTGGAACCAACGCCGGAGGTCTACGACAAGGTCACGATCACGCTGCACTGGACGACCGCGATTCTGGTCGCAATCCTGTGGCTGATGGGGAGACTCACGAATTTCCTGCCGCGGGGCCCCGTGCGGGTCGACATATGGTCGGTACACGTTCTCATCGGCTTCATGCTGAGTGGTGTACTGCTGACGCGGATAGTCTGGCGCGCCGCCTACGGCCTTCGTCTGAATCCCGCAGGCCAGGGTATCCAGCATCTGCTCGCCATGATGACTCACCAGTTCCTTTACCTCCTGTTACTCGTCGTCGTCACCCTGGGTTTGCTCAACGTGTTCGCGCATGCCTTCCCGCTGTTCAACATCTGGCATTTTCCCAAGCTCGGCGACGAGGATTTCCTGCACAGGATCAACAACTGGCATGGCGATGTGGCGAACATCATCGCCGCGCTGGCGCTGTTTCATGCGGCCGCGGCCCTATTCCATCGCCATGTAATCAAGGACACGGTCCTCGACCGCATGTTGCCCTAGCCACGAGCCGCCGTTCCGGTGCTAGACTGGCTCGCCAGTCACCACCGCTGGACCGCAGCCATGACCAGTGGAACCGCACGTTTTACCGACGCGGAACGCTCAGCGGTCAGTGCGTGCCTCGAGAGAATTCTGCGCAGCGCACCCTTCGCCCAGTCGGAGCGCCTGCAGCGCTTTCTGAAATTCGTCGTGACGGAGACCTTGGCCGGCCACGCCGATCGGTTGAAGGGATACACCATTGGCGTCGAAGTCTTCGATCGGGACCCGAGTTTCGATTCCGCGATCGATGCGATTGTGCGTGTCGAGGCAGCGCGGTTGCGCGCAAAGCTGCGCGAATATTACGACGCCGCCGGCCGGGATGATCCGATACGGATCGAGCTACCGAAGGGTCGCTATGCGGTACAGATAGAGCTCCGGCGTGAGAGCGCCGCGACGACGCCGGCAGCGGCAGTCCCTCCCCATCCACCACCGATCGAGGACCAACCCTCTCTTGCTGTGTTGCCGTTCACCAACCTCAGTAGCGACGCGGAGCAGGGGTATTTCGCCGATGGGGTGACGGACTCCCTGATCACGGAGCTCTCGCGGCTGCCCGGCCTGTTTGTCATTTCCCGACATTCGTCGTTCACCTATCGGAACGTGAGTAAACGTGTGGAGGAGATCGGCCGGGAGCTCGGCGTCAAGTACCTGGTGGAAGGCAGTGTGCGCCGCGCGGGCAACCGGGTGCGCATCACCACACAACTCATCGATTCGTCCTCCGGCAGACATCTTTGGGCCGAGCGCTTCGATCGTGAGTTGCAAGACATCTTTGCCGTGGAAGACGACGTGGTGCGACGGATTCTCGCGGTGTTGCAAGTCAAGCTCACCGGGCCTGACATCGCGCGCGCGGTGCATGAAGGCACGCGAAGCATCGAGGCTCACGATTGCCTGCTCAGGGGACTCGAGCGGCTTTGGCTTTCAACTCAGGATTCGGTGCTGCAGGCGCGCACACACTTCTCGCGTGCCGTTGACCTCGATGGCACCTACGCCACCGCGCATGCCTGGCTGGCACGAGCCCTGGTATTCGAGTGGATCATGTACTGGAACCCGAGACCGGAAGGGATCGAGGCGGCGCACGAGCACGCCCGCCTGGCTGTCGATCTGGACCCGCGGCTTCCCCAGGCGCAGTCCATTCTTTGCTGGGTTCAACTCTGGCGCAGACAGGGTGATGCCGCGATCGCCGCGGGCTCGAAGGCCGTCGCCATGGACTCCAACGACGCCGACGCGCACGTTTTTCTCGCCAGCGCGCTTTGCGCCTGCGGGCGGGGTAGGGAGGCACTGCCTTACATCGAGAAGGGAATGCGCCTCAACCCTCATCCGTCCGGCTTCTATCACTTCGCACTCGGCCAGTGCTACTACGTCCTGGAGGACTACGAACAGGCGCTGGCCGCATTCAAACAGGGGGTGGCGTTGCGGGACGTTTTCTATCCCAACCACTATCACCTCTGCCTCATTTATACCCTGTTCGGCCGCGAGGCCGAGGCCCGGGCAGAGCGCGACATCCTCCTGAAGCTCACCGGTGGGCGCAAGCCCATCCTGCGCAGCATCTACCTCGACCCGCACGTCTGTGCGGTCACTGACGAGCTCGCACGCCGTGCGGGACTGATCGAGTAGCTACGGCGACAGGATTCTGGTGTATATACCTCGCTAAACCGGTTTCCTGAGGGAGGTTGAACGCATGATTCGAAACATGCCACTGGCACTCGGGCTGTCGATTTTGGTTGTCTCGACCGCTTTCGCCACAACGCCGCCCGAGTTGAAGCGAGATCTCGATGCGGGTAATCAGGCTTGGGTGGTCGGGCTCAAAACCGGCAACGCGGATCTCATCGCCGCTGCCTACGCGGACGACTCGGTCCACTGCAGCGGGACGGGAGACTGCGTCAAGGGCCGGGAGGCCGCGGCCGCGCAGTATAGGGACGTGATCGCTAAATTCGGTAAGGCCACGGATGCGTTCGTTCGCAGCGAGTCGTTGCGGGTGGATCACGATCTCGCCTACGAGTCGGGTTATGCGGAAGCCCATTTCGCCAACGGCATGGTTCGCAACGGTCGGTTCAGCACGGTCTGGAAGATCCAGGGCGATGGCCACTGGAAGATCTTCCGCAATCT
>DAITMW010000433.1:0-5222 GCA_036834945.1 Steroidobacteraceae bacterium | reverse complement strand
AACTTCACGCCGTCGAACGACCACATGTAGCGCTCCATGTTGCCGGTGAGGTGCAACTCGATCTCGCGGCTGGGTTCCCGTTTGTCGATGGAGCCGCCCAGGGTGTGCAGGTCGGCGTAGGTGAGCACGCGGCGGCCGTTGTCGCGCAAGCCCGTGCCCGGATCGTCGAGGTTGGTACGCGGCATGTCGACGTGCATGTCGACGCCGGGATTGTGGTATTCGGTGCGGGCATGGCGCACCACCGGTGCGGCCGCCGCTGCCATGCCGCTCATGTCCATGCCGGGCATGTCCTGCATCCCGGTCATGTCCTGCATCCCGGTCATGCCCGACATCCCTTGCATATCGCCGTGTCCGGCGCTGCCCTGCGCCATCGCGCCCATCATGTCCACCATGCTCACGGGCATGCGCGGATCCATTGCCGGCACGGTCGCTTCCATGCCGATTCTCGGCGCCAACGTGCCGCGCGCGTAGCCTGTGCGGTCGATCGACTGGGCGAAGATCGTGAACGCCCGGTCTTCCTGCGGCTCGACGAGCACGTCGTAGGTCTCCGCCACTGAAATGCGGAACTCGTCGACTGGCACCGGCGCCACGTCCTGGCCGTCGGCGGAGATCACCGTCATCTTCAGGCCGGGAATTCGCACGTCGAAAATCGTCATCGCCGAGCCGTTGATGAAGCGCAGCCGGACCTTTTCACCGGGCTTGAACAGGCCGGTCCAGTTGCCCGCCGGGGCGGTGCCGTTCATCAGGTAGGTATAGGTGTAACCCGAGACGTCGCTGAGATCCGTCGGATTCATGCGCATCTGATTCCACATCTTGCGCTCGGCCAGCGCCTGACGAAGCCCCCGATCGCGTACGTCGCGGAAGAACTCGGGTGCGGTGGGCTGCGCGAAGTTGTAGTAATCGCTCTGGCGCTTCAGCGTGGCGAAGATGTGCTCGGGGCTGGCGTCGCTCCAGTCGTTGAGCATCACAACGTAGTCGCGGTCACTCGGGTTGCGCTCCGGTCCGGCCGGGTCGATCACCAGCGAACCGTACAGGCCGGTCTGTTCCTGGAATCGCGAATGTGAGTGGTACCAGTAGGTGCCGCTCTGGCGTACCGGGAAGCGATAGGTGAAGGTTTCGCCCGGCGCAATGCCGGGGAAGCTGATGCCCGGTACGCCATCCTCGCGGAAGGGCAGGATGATGCCGTGCCAGTGAATGGACGTGGGTACCCGCAGCCGGTTGGTCACCCGCAGCGTGACGGTGGTGCCTTCCTTCCAGCGCAGGGTCGGCCCCGGAATGCCGCCATTGACCGTGGTGGCGACCCGTGGCCGGCCGGTGTAGTTGACCATCGTCTCGGCGATATCCAGCGCAAAGTCGGTCCCGCTCAGGGTGGCGGGCTGACCCGCGCTGGCCAGCGCCCAGGCTTTTGACGGGCGCAGCAGACCGAGCGCGGCGACCGTGCCGCCGAGGGCGAGACCATGGACGAAACGACGCCGCGACAAGTCCATCGGGGGCGGGTAAAGGGATTTCATGCGGCTCCTCTAGAGTCATCGCTTTGACTTAGCTGTGGGTCCGCCGCGAAGCTGGGTGCAGAAAGGCGCGGTCTAACACCACCGGTCAATCGTAGGGAGCGGCCGCTGTCGAACCAGTGACGCGATGATTACATTGATGTAATACTTTCGTCATGTTGGCGGCAGGAGCGCTAAGCTAGCTTCCACGCGAATGGACAAAAATCCCAACGTGACTTGCGAAGTTCGAAGACGCGAGCACGACAAACTGGTGTGAGTGTGCGATGAAGCTGCTGGTCGTCGAGGACGAGAACAAAACTGCGGACTACGTCCGCCAAGGCTTGGCCGAAGCCGGCTTTACCGTTGACCTTGCCCGCAACGGGCTCGATGGCCACCACATGGCCATGAACGAGCACTACAACCTCGTCATTCTGGACGTCATGTTGTCTGGAATGGACGGATGGCAAATCCTTCGGGAGATCAGAGCCTCCGGCAGCCAAGTCCCAGTGTTGTTTCTCACTGCGCGCAGCAACGTGGACGATCGTGTCCAGGGCTTGGAACTCGGCGCAGACGATTACCTGGTCAAGCCGTTCGCATTTTCCGAGCTGCTGGCTCGCGTACGCACCCTGCTGCGCAGGGGCATTGCACCCATGCACCATGATCGTATCCAGATAGCAAATCTTGAGCTGGATTTGGCGCGCCGGCGTGCAACGAGAGCAGGACGCAGGATCAATCTGACGAACAAGGAGTTTGCGTTGCTTGAGCTGTTGGCGCGGCGTCAGGGCGAGGTGCTCCCTCGTTCCCTGATCGCTTCTCAAATCTGGGACATGAATTTCGACAGTGACACCAACGTGATCGATGTTGCCATTCGCCGGCTACGCGCAAAGATCGACGACAACTTCGAGCCAAAGCTCATCCAGACCGTGCGGGGAATGGGCTACATGTTGGATGTTCACGATGACGGCTAGACTCGCCATTTTCCGTCGTCCTGCGTCGCTGGCATTGCGCGTGACCACGCTCGTCGGGGTGGCCATGACGGTCGTATTCCTGGCCTTCAATTGGGTCAGCGACCAGTCCCTCAAACAGCACTTTGCAGAAATGGACGGAGACGAGTTGAACGTCGTATTCAACTCCGTCGTCCGGGCGTTGCGCGAAGTGGATTCTGACGCCGATAAAACCGCTCTCCAGCGCGCCGTGAGAGGACATCACGGAGTTTATTACTACGTGGCAGATGCGAACGGCAACACGGTTTATGCGGAAGACATTGGTCCGGACCTGTCACGGCTGGTCGCGATCAGCAAACCTGTCGATCATGTAGACAATCGGAACCTGAAGATCTGGCAGGAGGGCGGGAAGTCCTACCGCGGAGCCGTTGTTCGTGTGGAAGCGAATGCCGACCATAGAGCCTATCTCGTAGCCGTGGCGGCAGACATCGGCATACATCTTGTCTTTCTCAAAAGTTTCGAACGGATGCAGATATGGGCGGTTTTCATCGTCATGTGCATCGCGATACTGGTCGCATGGCTCGCGGTGCAATGGGGGCATCTTCCGATACGAAAGACGAATGCGGAGATCCGCAAAATTAGCTCGTCAAAGCTGGATATGAGGCTGAACCCCAAGGACGTCCCGATCGAACTTGAGGAATTGGTCATCTCGTTCAACGACGTGCTGGGTCGGATTGAAGATGGTTTCGCGCGGTTGGCGAATTTTTCCGCCGATATCGCCCACGAATTGCGGACCCCGACGACCAATTTGACGACGCAGACCGAAGTGGCGCTTAGGCAAAGCCGGTCCACCGCGGAGTACCGTGAAATCCTTTACTCAAACCTGGAAGAGTTGAACCGCATGAGTCGAATGATCAGCGATATGCTGTTCCTCGCTCAGACGGAGAACGATCCGCGGAATCTCCATCTAACGGATGTGGATCTGGCGGAACTGGTCAAAGGGATATTCGAGTATTTCGAGGCATGGGCGGAAGATCGAGAAGTGTTGTTGCAACTTCACGGATGGGCTGCGCCGATTCGAGCAAACCGAGAAATGTTGCTTCGCGCACTGAGCAATCTCTTGTCGAACGCGATTCGCTATACGCCACGGGGCGCATCGGTCACGGTGAGACTGGTCCAAGGCGTATCCGCCACCACCGTCACGGTCGAGAATCCTGGCGATAAGCTCCCTCCAGAAGTCTTGCCACGACTTTTCGACCGCTTCTATCGCGCCGATCCCTCGCGTCAGCGTAAAGGAGAGGGAGCCGGCTTGGGGCTTGCCATTGTCAAATCAATCGTTGAAGCACATGGAGGCAAGGTGCTCGTAACGTCTGACGATGCGATGACTAAGTTCCAGGTTACGTTGCCCCATATCGCAGCGACCATTCGTCCGGCGTCAGGAAAGCTCTAGCCGATACATCTTCATTGTGCGTCAAGAAAGGGCCGGCCCGTGTTGCCGACCGATCTCCGATGTTGTCGTACCAGCGCGTTCTATCGCTTATGGAAGGCAAATCCATCGCCCCTTAAAAGCGTGTCGGCTCGGTTCCGATCTCGGGTACCGATCCTAAGGCCGCCTCTTCAAAGAGGCGGTTTTCTTCTTGTGCGCTTGGTCGCTCGGCCGCGCTGGACTCCTCGATCCCAATCGGGGGGCGTCGATCTTCGACGGCAACGAAGGGGACGCCGCCATGCTGGTGTTCGCTGTCTCAATTGATGGAGGGTCCGCGACTCCGACCGAACTCCCAAGATACGTTGCTGCCCCTTACCGTCGCGGCAAGCTGCTGTCCTAGCCTCTGGTCGATTACCGGCTTCCACGGCACCAAACTGAATCCCTTGCCGTCATCGAGCATCGCGTAGCGCCCGCTGGCGAGCGTGAGGCTGCGGCGGTAGATGCCCGCCGCGCGCTCGCCGTCGGCTAGCGGCCGATGTGTCAAGCCAGTTTCCGCCGCGATTTCCTGCGCGACCTTCGCCAGCTCGCGGCCGCGCAACGTCGCCAACAGGTTCCGCGGCAGGATCACCCGCTGCCCGCGATGCTCGGCTAATCCCTGTTCGGCCAGGAAGTCGGCGCGCTGGCGCAGCGCGTCCTTGATCTCGGCACCGAAGCCCAAGTCGCCCAGCCCCTTGCCACCGCCGACCAACTGCTGGTCGAGCCAGGTGGCACCGATCACGCGCACCTGCCGTTCGATCGGCAGGTGCGATTTCAGATCCACCGCCACGCCGCCGCCAAGACGCTGCGCGTCGTACTGGCGGCCTCGTTCGGCCAGGTCGCCGGGGACGCGCCAGACGCCTTCGGCCTCGCGCTCCACGATGCCGGCGCGGCGCAGGGCTTCGAGACGGCGCACATGCGCGGCCACGACCTCGCGCGGGTCGCGGTCGGGCGTGACTTGGCCTTGGGCGACGGCCAGGTGATGATCGGCGCGGTACACGCCATCGACGACGAGCGCGGCGATGTTGCGGTCGGCGGCGCGTACGTCGGCCGCGCCTTTCACTTCCACCACGGCACCGGCCGGGTACTGCTCCAGCTCCGACCTCGGCGGCAGCGCGACGTAGTACGCCTTGCCGTCGGTGCCATCGACGATCAGATAGCCCTTGTCGTACAGCTCGTCGGCCAGCCCCTTGCCGGCGACGCGGCCGACAAGCGTGCGGCCGTCGTTGTTCGGTTCGAACACGGCCAGCTCGCGAGACTTGCCACTCATCGCTCGCTGCATGGTGCGGATGATGTCGCCGCGCTCGCCCATCGCCCGCAAGGTCGGTT
>DAITMW010000432.1:0-5278 GCA_036834945.1 Steroidobacteraceae bacterium | reverse complement strand
GTTGCGCACACCGCAAATAGCTCGTGGTCTAACCACGCTCATTGCGGCCGCCGCGTTGCTGACCCCGATCATCCGAGCGCTGCCTGGTCTGTACCAAGACAATCTCGCATACATTGCTCTCGCCGTTCCGGCACACCTGGTCCTCGCGGTGTTGGCCTGGCGTCAGCGCTCGCTTGTGGGAGCGCCGCCCGCGGCGGTGCCACCTCGTAGTGAGCGACGCCTAGTATCTTGAGCTCTTTCAACCCTCCCGAGAGCGGCCTGTCGTCAATGCGCATCGGCGCCTTGCAATGGCGACGCAGGTCTGCGTCCATTCGTCGCTCCGCCTGAGCGGTTGCGCACAGACTCGCGCAGCTAGTAGGGTAACATTCGCGCCGGCTGGGTCGAAAAACGACAATCGATGTCGCAAATCCTCCGAGACAACACACCGCTCTCGCGCGCCGCGCTGGCCTGGCGTTTCGCCGCAGTCGCGGCGATTTACGCATTCATGTTGCTACCGCTGATGCCGGTGGACTATTTCTATCACCGCGCCGTCATTTTCGGTTATGGAGGCTCTCTTCGTCCCGGCATTCACTGGCGCGTCGGGCTGATAGTACCGATCGTTGCGTTGAGCGCTTTTGCGCTGGCCTGGGTGTGGGCCCGTCACGCCGGCCAGGTCTATTTTTCCACCTGGCGCGGGCTGCTCTGCGCCTTGCTGACGTTTCTCTATGCGGCGGTGTTCATCAGTCTGCTGGGCGACTGGCTGTCCGACGAAACCCTGCCGTTTTTTCGCCTCGCCGTTCTTGGTCTGCTGTTTCTCCCTTTCCTGTGGCTGATTCCCGTCGTCGGCGCCGTCGCTGGCTTCGCGCTGGCGCGCGGGATCGCGCCCGAACCCATGAATCTTCGTGCACGACTTCAACGCGCCGTGGTACCGCTGCTGCTGAGTGTCGCTCCCCTGTTTGCTTTCCTCGGGATGGAAATTCTACGGTCCCGGTGATGCCACTCGCTACCACCGACTGGGCGCTCCCTAATGCGGCGTGACACACTTGAATACGAGCGTGAAGCCCGGGCCCATATCGAATTCCCCGTTCGTGACCATCATGGTCTTCTGCGTCTTCGCGCAGTACGTGCGGGCCAGCTGCTTTATCGGGCATGTGGAGGGAGGGCACACGCGTTCGACAGGTGCCAACATCTTCTCAGTAGGCACGCGAATTGTGTAAGTGCCCTGGCCGCTCGGGACGATTTCATAGGGAAGGATGCACTCAAACTTGAATTGCTTCCCGAATGCGATTCCGACTTCCTCCGGCGGTACTGGCAGAGGCATCATGGTCCTTCCTAGCCTTGCGCAGGTCTCATTGGCCTTGGCGAACTCCTGCTTGCCCGCGTCAGTGACTATGTACTGATGGAATCCGATCGGCCGAACGCCAGGCGTGGGCGTGCCCGGCTCAGCCGCTCCCAGGACCTGAAAATGGCGGCAAGGCTTTTACGCTCCATCTCCTCACCAAACTTCTATCTGGATATTGGTTCATCTATCGATGAAGCCGAGGGCCTCCATCGGCAAACCGTCCCCAGTAATTGCGTAATGCCCGCGAAACACGCTTTGAGTCTTCCGTGCCAAGCGTCACCAAACGGGGCAGCGCCTCGAGGAAGCAGGCAACCGCCCGGTGCTGAGCATCTGTCAGGTACGTGTAGCGTCGTTCGGGACCGATAGCCGCCGGGTACAACGCGGAAATGGTCCCGATAACCCGCATGGAGGCGGGGTCATAGTTCGACAGAAGGCTTAGCATCAGCGCAGGCAGGTAGTAGCGAAGCCCCTCATCGTCGAGGTGCGCGATGCAATCACGCTCCAGTTCGCTGAAAGAAACATCCGCCCAGGAATTGGTGACCTCACCTCGTGGGAGTGCCTCGAACTCCGCATCAGTTACACCTTCGCCGTAGCGATCTGCTACCTGCGCCTGCCTGAGGCTCATCCCTGTACCTAGCGTCACGCCAGCGAATGCTGCACGGATTTGAGCCTCGACGGCCGCACGGTCAGGGTGAAGCGTTTCCATAATACCTAGATTGTATTGCGAGAAGTTTCCATCGTCCCGTGTTCTGACGGCTCTTCATAACTCGCTGGGTCTATTATGTCATAACCGCTCGCAATCACTTCGCGGGCGGGGAGCGGCAGCGCTCTATCGCTGGCTCAGTGACGGCGCGTATGCCAGCGTCCGCTTGACGCGACACCCGGGATACACGACATTAGGCATCACAAGACCAAAACATAACTTACATAATAACTAAAGAGAACGCATGGCTTCGTTACTAAGTCGGGCGAAGACGGCGATCCGTAATCCGGGTTACGCGGTTGGGAAGATCGTCAACGGGCTGTATGCCTGGTCGGCGAATGGGGATAATCGGCCGGCCTTTTACGACATCGACACGACCCACCCTTCACTGCGGCTCCTCGATCGAAACTACGAGGTCATTCGCAACGAGCTCGACGGTGTGCTGGCGCAGCATAGCTCGATTCCGCGCTACCACGAGCTCGATCGAAACGAGACCTACATTTCCAACAGCGTCGATCCCGACAAGGACTGGAAAGTATTCATGCTGCACTCGACAGCGGGAGTGCCGCGGCGGAATCAGGCCAAATGCCCGAGAACGGCCGAGCTCATCAATCGGATTCCTCATCTATACCAGGCTTTTTTCTCGATCCTCGATCCGGGAAAGTCCATCCCGGCGCACAACGGCGTCTACCTCGGCTACCTGCGTTATCACCTCGGGCTGATCGTTCCGCAGAACAATCCGCCGCGGATGCGCGTCCGGGATCAATGGCACACCTGGAAGGAGCGCGAGAGCATACTCTTCGACGACAGTTGGAATCACGAAGTCGTCAACCATAG
Organism: Steroidobacteraceae bacterium; assembly: GCA_036834945.1. GTDB lineage: Bacteria > Pseudomonadota > Gammaproteobacteria > Steroidobacterales > Steroidobacteraceae > 13-2-20CM-66-19. Next base: position 2,417 of record DAITMW010000432.1, on the reverse strand, counting down.
CGACACGATCAGAGTCGTGCTCATCGTGGATGTATTGCGACCCCTGCCTTTGCCGCTTCACGCGGTCAACTGGACGTTGACCCAGGTGCTCTTTCGCCGCAGCGAGGAAGCGCTGAAGGTATTGGCGCAGATCGACCGCTACTCCTGATCGGGAGTTGGATTAGTTGCGAGTCGTTGCTCGCGTCTAGCGGCCACCGCGCACAGGCTGGGTGATCCCCGCATTCCCGTAATGCTCGCTCAAAGCTGCGGCTAAGGAAGAGCGTGCTCTTGCGCAGGAGCACTACAAGATGGCCAAAGGTGGCCAGTAGCGATGCAAGACGAGCTGAACCGGGGTGGGATTCGCGCCTATCGATAGTCCGATCTGCAACAGCATCAACCTTGGACGGGCGTGCAGTCCATGGCCGGCGGTTGCGCCTGAATCGCATGCGTAGACAGTGAGGGCGCGTTGTCGAAGTCAAAGAGATCGGTGAGCGTGTTGGCATACTGATCACGCAGCGTCAGGTGAGCGCGATACCCGTTCAGAAAGCGCTCTTCGATGAAGCCCAGAATCGACGCATGGTCGCCAACCGTGTGCGACACGTAGTGGGGTTTGGCGAACGGCGACACGACCAGAAAAGGTACGCGGAATCCGAGTTGATCGAAGCCCGCACAATTCTCGGGATAGGGACCACTGGGGTTTTGCGCCAACTCTGGACACAAGGACTGTGCCTGCAACGAGCTCGCATTACACCCAGCCCCTCCCCCTGGCCGTTGGCTTTCAGGTGGGTTGGACAGGTCGGCACATTGGCCGGGAAAGATTCCATCAGGCGTGCGCGCAGACCCCTGCTGCGCGGGAGGCGGCGCCACATGGTCATAAAATCCACCATGCTCGTCCCACGTGATGAGAATGACCGAATCCGACCAATACGGCCCGTCGCGAACCGCGTTGACTATGCGCGAAACGAACGCCTGGCCGCGCTGAATGTCAGTCGGAGGATGCTCATCGTTCTGATCTGGGCCGCTGAAGCCCGGATCAACGAAAGCGACCTGAGGCAATTGCGCGGCTCCCGATGAGTCGGTGGCGCTTGCCAGAAATGTCTCCACAGACTGGAAGTGCGGGTCAGGCGCCGACCCACTCGGCTTGCGAAAGGCAGCGGCCTGTGCCCCGTCCTGAAAGTAATTCGTCCACGAGACTCCAGCGCCGTCCAGAAGGTCCAATATCGTACCGGTGATTGGCTTGAAATCCTCCGGCAATGCTGAATCGCCGGTGTCCACGTGGCCGAACGATGTGCCCGCCAGGAGATAGAACCGGTTTGGAAGCGTCGGCCCGATCACGGATGCGAAGTACCGGTCACTGATCGCGAACTTCTGCGCCAGATCGTAGTAGAACGGCAGGTCATCCTGGGTGTAAAAGCCCATTGTTGGATCATCGGCGGGCGTCCGGACACCGTTATCCGGTCGCAAACATGCAGCGTTCACACGGACGAAGCCGTCGTTCGGCGAGTTGCTCAGAGTTAAGTTGGGCTCGCTGAAATTCGCCTCCAGGTGAGACCCAAGCCAGGAATGGTCGAGATCGGGAACGACACAACGGCTCGGATTGTGGAACGCCACCACCGTCGTTCCGCAGTCGTGCGGATTTGAATTGCCGCACGTCAGGCCGCCCATCGAATCCGAGCTACACATCAGACCATCGACGCAACCGTGATCGTCCAGCGCGCACCCCATGGTTGACGTGTGGTACGGGCTTCCGGGAGCATAGGCGAGAGCGCCAAAATAATTGTCGAACGAATGGTTCTCCATCATCACAATGATGATGTGGTTGACTTTGCTCAGGCCGCTCCGTCCCGTGGGAGGTAGCGTCTGCTGTGCCGGCGAACTGTCGCCGGAACATGCTGCAGCCAGAACTGACAGCGCCAGGTAAACGACACCCCAGGGAAGCTTCATGACTGCCGCTTCCTTTCGGGTTTCAAGGTGTGGCCTGCCATTCGCTTCTTGTTGCTTCCGAGCAGGAATCCGAAAACGCCGCCTGCGAGAGCGCCGACGACCGGCTCCTGCGCGCCGCTCACGCGGCTGAGCGGGCCTTTCGCGAGCTGGCCTGCCTGCCCAACTCCGTAAGCCGCTTTGCTGCTGAGCATCTGGTCGAGCAGGCGCTCGGAGTCTGACATTTGGCTCCTGCGATTTCCGCTTGGTGCCGACGCCGAGTGGGCATCAACCCTACGAACGAAGGAGCGCGCTGCCAGTTCCGACGACCCCGGCTGCGGGCGCGAAGACCCTCCACCCTGGTCGCTTCGTTCCCACCGGGGACCGCGCTCGGGAAATCCGCTCCCGGCGTGCTCCATGTCCCCCGATTGTCAGCCCACGTTGTAGGGGAGCGACGTCGATCATCTTCCCTGCCCATCAGCTGAGATCAAGGAGCAGCGTGCCGGTCGTGCGGCCGG
>DAITMW010000431.1:0-5351 GCA_036834945.1 Steroidobacteraceae bacterium | reverse complement strand
TCGAAGGCACGTGCGCATTGGCGGTGACGATCTCGGACGTGCCGGAGCTGAGCCCGGGTACCATCGAAAGGCAGCACTTGTGTGAAGTGCAAATGGTGACCGTCTGTGCGCCATCGCATCCGCTGGCCGCAATGGCGGGGCCGATCCTGCGGGAGGAATTTGGCCGCCACATCCAGCTCGTCGTAACCGACAATCAGCCCGATTCGGAAAAGACACAACAGGGAGTCGCGAGCGAACGCCAGTGGCTGGTGAATGACCTCGGCGCGAAGCACGATCTGCTCAGGGGAGGCTTGTGTTGGGGGCACATGCCGCGGCATATGGTTGCGGAAGACCTCGCAAATGCAACACTGGTCGAACTCCAACGGCGCGCGTGGCACATGCGCCCACTCACCTTCATGATCTCGCAACGGCGCGGGCACTCGTTTTCCGAATGCGAGACACGGCTGGTCGAGCTCCTTGGCAATCCTCAGTGCTTTCCAAAGGATATCAGCCAGTTCTCCGTCTCACGCGAAGGCGAAAAACCCTGAAGGCCCGCCATGCGTGACCCGCAGGGCAAATGGTGCTCGAAGAGAGCTGGCCATGGGTGCATCCGGTGAACGGAGTGGATTCTGTGTGGCTAGGAGCCATCCTCTCAACGGTTGGCGCCACCAGTGCCAAACGTCTCCTGGTCTCCGATAAGGCCGGGATGAGTGCGGCTCGTGTCCATCATGTTGAATACCTTCTCCTGGTAAGCCAAATATTCTTCCTTCGAAATCCGGCCGTCTCCATTGGAGTCGATATCGTGGCTCGTTTCCTGGCTGCACAAGCCGGTCGCGAAGCCTCCAGTTCCGAAGGACACCAGACGCGCACACCGGCGGTTGACAAATATCGCGGCGCTAAGGCTGCCCCTCTTGTGCTCGTCGAGTGCTGCAAATACCTTCTCCTGAAAAGCGAGCCATTCGGCCTTCGAGACCATGCCATCGCCGTTTGTGTCGACGACGTGCATCATTTCCTTGCTCCGAATGCCGCGGGCATACCCTCCTGTGCCAAAAGATACCGGCTCGTCGCCAGCCGCCGCTATCCCGCCCCACATCCCGGTGGTCGTCAAAACTGCCGCAGTCAGGGTGAGGGCGGCGCCTCTGGTTTTTGAAGTAAACATACCGACTCCCGGTAAAGCTGTGGTGAGATCAAAGGCGCGACAACCAGTCGATGGCGTGCTCGCGCGAGCTCAGTAAGGAGCGAAGGCCGAGTCAGAGTCGAGAAACGACCTCGCCTGTCGGGTGAAGGATTCGTGAAATTGAAACAACGAACCGTGGCCGGAGTCTGGATACGTGAGCAGGACGGCGTTAGGAAGGTGCTCACTCAGCCAGTATGAGTTGCGCACGGGAATCATCTCGTCCCGGGTGCCATTCACAACCAGCGTCGGCTGACGAATCGTCTGGAGAGTGGCAAATCGCTCGCCGCCGGCCAGGTCCCATTCGCGAAAGGCAGCCATCTGGGCTTCTGCGACTGCGGGACCTGAGATGGGCTCGCGGTCCTGCGCACGCTGCATGAGGCGTTGGATGAAAGCATTCGCCGCGGCCTGGCTCGAATCAGAGGACGCAAAGAAGATCTTGCCCAGTACCTCGTAGCCGCGAAGGCTCGGATCCGAGAGGTACCGTGCGAGGGTTGGCTTTTCCAGGTGCATGATATCCTCGCCGCCTCTCGGAGCGGTCCCTGCCAGAATCAGCCTGCGAGCGATGGCAGGTCGATCCTGTGCCATCTGTTGAGCGACCATGCCGCCGAGCGAGAAGCCGAGGATGTCGCAGCGGGTTACCCCCAATGCGTCCAGGAAAGACAGTGCATGTCGTGCCATCCCCGCAATAGTTCTGGGGACGGGGCCCGTTGATCGGCCCACTCCAGCATTCTCAAATAAGATGACCTCGCGACCGACGGCGAGCGGGTCGGTGACGGCCGGATCCCAATTGTCCAGAGTTCCGGTGAAGTGCTGCAAGCAGAGGAGGGGCAGTCCTGCGCCACCGCCAAACCGGCGGTAGGCGTATCGCTGCTCACCCACCTGCAGAAACTTTGTTGCTGCCGTGATGTTGCTCATTACTTCGCGCCGCGCGAGGCAGCTTCAATCGCCGCCGCAACCTGTTCTGGAAATGCGATCAAAGTGTCATGGCCGCCCGCGACGATTGTCGTCGTGGCCTTGATGCGATTCGCGAAGAACTTCTGTGCGCTGGGATCGAGGACGAGATCCTTGTCGGATACCACAAACCAGGATGGCTTTGAATGCCACGCGGCCATCGTTGCCGGCTCGTCGAAGGCCGTGTGATTGATTGGCCGCTGCGCGTTGGCGAGCGCTGTTGCTTCCTTGGTCGGCAGATCCTGGCCGAACACCGTGGGGAATGCGGCTTTGTCGAGGTAGAGGTACCCCTTGTCGTCGGGGCGGATGGCCTGTACCCCTTTGGAGGGCGGGCCATTGGCGCTCAGCGATGTAACACTTTCACCCTTTTCAGGGGCAAAAGCGGACACATAGACCAGCGCATTCACCTTGGGATCGTTACCAACTTCGCCGATCACGAAGCCGGCCCACGAGTGTCCAACGAGCACCGTCGGACCATCCTGCGCATCAATCACCGCCTGCGTCGCCGCCGCATCGGCACCGAGCGATGTCAACGGAATGTTGACGGCGGTGACGTGATAGCCCTTGGCTTTCAAAACGCGTGTGACGTTGTTCCAGCTGCTCGAATCGGCCCAGGCGCCGTGAACGAGTACGACGTTCTTGACGGTTCCAGCCGGCAGTTTTGTCGCGGCCATGGCCGGCGCGATGGCAACCATGAGGGCCGCCGCCGACAGGGCGGCGGGAATGGACAGGGATTTCATAACAGGCTCCAAACTTTATGGTCGTGGGATTTCGCGTAGGGATCGTGTCGTGCACGGTATTTGCTCGGCGCCTGGTTTTGGCGATGAGTCTGTCCCTCGCGGGTGGAGAGATTGCGCAGTTCAGAACCCGAGGACAAATAAATAGATGCAAATCGTTATAAAGAATGCGACGGCACGTGAACGCTCTTCTCGAGCCCCCGGGCGGGGGTGTACGGGCCGAATTGCCAATCCAGCCTGGCGGCTTGCCAATTCACTCTCGCCGCCGTACAAGGAAAAACTCGTCAATTTACGTGTAAAGGCAGGACCCTTGGCGGCTCGTGCGTTCACTTTTGGACCGTTTCGCCTTCTTCCGGAAGAGCGTGTCTTGCTCGAAAGCGGAAAGACGGTCCGGCTCGGCGGTCGCGCGCTCGATATATTGACGGCCCTGGTTGCCAATTCGGGAACGTTGATGGGCAAGGACGAACTGGTTGCCCGCGCGTGGCCGCGGGCAAGAGTCGAGGAGGCCAATCTCCGGGTTCATATCGGAGCCCTGCGCAAAGTGCTTGGGGAAAAACGAGCGGGCGTGCGCTATATCGCCACCGTCGCCGGGCGCGGGTACTGTTTTGTTGCCCCCGTTCTCAGTGAAGGCGCTGCGGCGCTCATGGCGTCCGCTGTTGGAAGAAGTGCCACGACCTTGCCAGTCCCGATCACACGGATGATCGGGCGGGATGATGCGGTTGACTCTCTCCTGTCGGAGATGCGCACCCGGCGCTTTGTGACGATTGTCGGCCCCGGGGGCATGGGCAAGACGAGGTTTGCTCTGGCAGTCGCCAATCGCCTCAGCGCCTCTCTCGAGCACCAGGCGCAATTTGTCGACTTTTCCCGCCTTACAGATCCGCTGCTGTTGCCGTCTTCGCTTGCTTCAACGTTGGGTGTTACAAGTCCTGCGGAGGACCCGTTTCGGGACGTGATGGAGTTCCTCAGGGACAAGCAGATGCTGATCGTGCTCGATAGTTGCGAGCATGTCATCAACGCGGCGTCGATTCTGGTCGAGGTGCTGCTGAAGGCAGGCACGGGAATTCAGGTTCTCGCGACCAGCCGTGAGCCCTTGCGTGCCGAGGGGGAATACGTGAAGCAGCTTGCACCGCTGCGCATGCCCCCGAGCTCGGCGAACCTGACAGCGACCGAAGCCCTCGAATTCCCATGTATTGAGTTGTTTGCGGAGCGCGCATCGATGAGCTCCGAAGACTTCGAGCTCACTGATGCAGACGTGCCCGCAGCTGTTGCCACCTGCATGAAGCTGGACGGTGTGCCGCTTGCCATCGAGCTTGCCGCCGGGCGTATCGGCGCGTTTGGAATTCGCGAGCTCGCCCGGCGCCTCGACGATCGTTTTACTCTGCTTGCGAAAGGCCGTCGCACGGCGCTGCCGCGTCACAAGACCTTGAGGGCCACGCTCGATTGGAGTTACGGAATGCTTTCCGCACACGAGCAGGCGATCCTGCGGCGCCTCGCAGTCTTCTGCGGGGAGTTCACCATGGACTCCGCCCAGGCGGTGGCTGCATCTGATGGCATCGGTAATCCGCAGGTCCTGGATGGTGTTACGAATCTGATAGCCAAGTCGTTGGTCTCGGTCGAGCTCAGAGAGGCGGTTACCACCTATCGGCTGCTGGAAACTACCCGAGCCTACGCGCTCGAGAAGCTTTTGGACGATGGCGAGATTCAGCGAATCAGGAGGTTGCACGCTGCGGACTGTTGTAGAGCGATTGTTGAGGCCCAAACGTCGTCGCAGTTCGAAACCCTCGCAGACCGGGTAACGTTCTACAGGCGTCGAATCGACGATGTGCGCAGCGCGCTGCAGTGGGCATACTCTCCGGAGGGCGACGCCGGGACCGGCCCGACGCTGACTGCGGTTTGCGCGCCGTTGTTCTTGCGACTCTCCTTGCTGGATGAGTACCGTGGCCGGGTAGAGCAGGCGCTGCAATACAGAGCGGCGACGCCAACCGCTGATCTCGTGGTGATGAGAAATTTGAATCTCGCACTGGGACACCTGCTCCTCCACATGGAGAAGGATCCTGAACAGATGAATGCCGCCTTTGGCAGGGCGTTGAAGGCTTCGGAGCAGATTGATGTCCCAGTACCGGGATCGCCCGCGCTTGTGGGCATGTGGCTTGGGATGTTGTTCTCCGGGGACTACTCCGCAGCCCTGGCGCTTGCGCAACGCGCCCGGCGCGACGACGAAGACTCGATCGCTGAATCCGGCGATCTTGTCTACGGCAGAATGATGGCGCTGTCGCTGCACTTCATGGGCGACTTCGCCGAAGCACGTCGCTTCATCGAACGAATCCTTCGACATCCGCTCAGGAGTGAGCCACTGGAGCACGACAAGGTGTTCTATATCGATTTGGAGGTTGCCACTTACACGGTTTCCGCGCGTAACGCGTGGATAGAAGGCTATCCGGATCGTGCCTCGGACATGGCTCGGCGCAGCGTTGAGCGTGCGATATCGATCGATAACGCCGTCGGGA
>DAITMW010000430.1:0-5354 GCA_036834945.1 Steroidobacteraceae bacterium | reverse complement strand
TCGGTAACCCTCGTCTCCAGCCTCGAGCCGAAGCTCAGAGAGCTGGTGGAGATCCGTGCCTCCCAGATCAACGGCTGCGCCAACTGCATCAATATTCATACGATAGCTGCGCGCGACAACGGAGAGACCGAGCAGCGTATCAACCTGCTGGCGGCCTGGCGCGAGGCCCCTTGCTATACCGATCGTGAACGCGCGGCACTCGGTTGGACCGAGGCCATGACGCGGCTGTCCGAAGGACATACGCACGTAGCGGCCTACGAGGCTCTCAAGGCTCACTTCACGGAGGAGGAGCAGGTCAAGCTCACATTGACGATCGTCGTCATCAACGGATGGAACCGCCTCGCTGTGGGTTTCGGCGGCTGGGCTGATCCGACCGCGGTGAAGGCCAACGCGGTAGCGGTGAACGCCAAGGCGGCGGCCGCTTGACGACTATCGCGAACTCCGAGGACGCAGCGGCCGTTTTTGGTCCGCTGCGTCCGAAGCTGATACGCGTGGCCTACCGTATGCTCGGCTCCGTGTCTGACGCCGAGGACATTGTGCAAGAGGCCTTCATCCGCTGGATGAAAGCAGATCGAAGCGAGGTGCGCGAGCCCGAGGCATTCTTACGCCGTACGGTCACGCGCCTTTGTCTCGATCAGCTGAAATCCGCGCGCCATCAGCGCGAGACCTATGTTGGTCCCTGGCTTCCCGAGCCTGTCGTGGAGGAGGAAGCTGAGGAAGACGTCACATTGCCGCTGATGCTTGCGTTGGAACGGTTGACTCCGCTCGAGCGGGCGGCATTTCTGCTGCACGATGTGTTCGGTCTCGGTTTCGAGGAGGTCGCAGCGACCATCGAGCGCGATCCGGCTGCTTGCCGCCAGCTCGCCGCCCGCGCGCGGGCTCATGTCCGTGATGCCAGGCCTCGTTTCAAAGTGGAGAAGCAACGCAGCCTCGCGCTTGCCGAGGCTTTTTTCGCTGCGTCACGTAGCGGCGATGTGAATGCGCTCGGCGCGATGCTCGCGGACGATGTCAGTATTCATGCCGACGGCGGTGGTAAGCGCCCGGCGGGGCTGAAGCCACTCCTGGGTCTCGCTGTCGTTATGGAGTTCTACCGGCAACTGGTGGTCCGGATCGGCAAAAATCCCTCGAAATGGATTCGTGCCGGTTTCGTCAACGGACTGCCGGGTTTCATCACGCAGGAGGCCGACGGCGAGCTGCAGACGACCGCGCTCGAAATCGAGAATGGCAAGATCGTAGCGATCTACGTGGTGCGCAATCCTGACAAGTTGAAGCACTTGCACTGAAGCATTTGTACTGAAGCCCCCTCAGGATTCCGTGCGTTGCCTCAACCGGTAGGCACGGGTCTTCTGACGATTTCCACAGACGGCTGACGAGCACCAATGCCGGTTGGCCGGCTTCGAGCGGTCGAAGAATATCCAGTGGCATTCGTCCGAGGCGCAGGTCTTCAGCCGGGGGAGCTGTCCCGTCTGCGTCAGGCCAATCATTTCGCTCAACACACGGCCCAGGGCGGATGAACCCGGAGCGGGCGTGAGCTCGATCTCGCCAGCGTCACTGACCGCGAGCACCAGGGGAAACTCCTGACTCGCGGCGGTCAGTTGACGAGCCGCCACCTGGGCTCGCGGCCGCTGTTGCGGCGGATTCAGAAGAAAATCTCTCAGAGTTTCTCGCAATTCCAACGCCGTGCGATGCTGGCGGGCATCGACGTGTTCTCCGCGACGCAACAGGCCGCGCTCGAGCATCCACGACTCCAACTTGCCGGGTGTCTCGATCTCGTCTCCGCCTGTATGTGTCGTTCCTGCCTCCACGTAGCGGCGCCGGTCGAGCGTATTCACGAAATCGTAAAGCAGCGCGAGTTCGGGCGGGACAGCGTATTTCTGGGACAACCTCATCGACACCAGCATACTTATTTTGCCGGTTGACTTCCACAGACACGAGCTAATATATTTAGGTGGTGTTCAACGCCCAGACTCTGAAGCGGGGGCTCTCCGATGACTCAAATCTCCACCGAGGAAATCTCCTACCGGAAATACCTGTCTGTGCTCGGCACGACGATGGCCTATGTCGATGTGGGTACGGGGGATCCGATCGTGTTCCTGCACGGCAATCCGACGCCGTCGTACTTGTGGCGAAACATCATTCCCCACCTCCTTCGATTCGGCCGCTGCCTGGCGCCCGACTTCGTGGGCATGGGCAACTCAGGAGCGGCGCCCGATGGGCGCTACCGCTTCTTCGATCACCAGCGGTACCTCGATGCCTGGTTCGACGCTCTCGGACTCGACCGCAACGTCATTCTCGTCGTTCATGACTGGGGTTCGGTGCTCGGCTTCTCATGGGCGCAGCGCCATCCCGAGCGCGTCAAGGCGATCGTCTATATGGAGTCGATCGTGCGGCCGTTCCACTCCTGGGAGGAGTGGCCCGATGCAACACGCGGCTTCTTCCAGGCGCAACGCGACGCGGGGCGCGGCGAGGAGTTGATCCTGGAGAAGAATTTGTTCATCGAGTACTTGCTGCCTCTGCGAAACATCGCGCCGGAAGTCCTGGAGGTGTACCGGCGCCACTACCGCCATCCCGGCCCGACACGGATGCCGATGCTTGCGTGGACACGCGATCTGCCGATCGCCGGTGAGCCCGCGGACGTTGTCGATGTCGTCGAGTCCTATTCGCGCTGGCTGTCGCAGAGTCCGATCCCGAAGTTGTTCATCGACGCCGAGCCGGGCGGGTTTCTGGTCGGCGCGCAGAGGGAGTTCTGCCGCGGCTGGCCGAACCAACAGACTGTCACGGTTCAGGGCTCCCACTTCCTTCAGGAAGATTCGCCGGAAGAAGTTGGACGGGCAGCGGCGCGTTTCGTTGCAAAAGTACTGGCTGGCCAAATTCAGTGACGGATCAAGGCGCGCGGCTCTGCCTCGTGCCGCGCGCCAACCTTGCCGTCTTCGGTCACGTGACGGACGGTCGCTCAGAGCGCCGTTTGTTCGAGATTCGTGGGATCAACATGGGCGTTGTGCGGCGATATTGGATGTAACGCTCGCCGTAAGCCGCGATGAGGTCGCGCTCTTCCAGCGGGATCGCCAGCAGTATGTAAGCCGTCGTGGCCACTGCAAAGACGAAGTGCGCGACCGTCATGGTGGGCGCTGCCCAGAAGATCATCAGCCAACCGACATAGAGCGGATGACGGATGTGCCGATAGAGACTCGGCGTATGGAAATGGGGTGGACGGAGGGTGGCGCCGGTAAAGCGTGCCCACACCTGGGAAAGACCGAACAGATCGAAGTGGTCGATCAGAAATGTCGTGTAGAGCAGGACCAGCCACCCGATCGCGTACAGGGTGACAATGGCGTACGTGACTTCGCCTGTGGAGTTCCAAACGACCCCGCCGACGGGCTCCCAATAGATGAACAGGGCAATCATTGCGAGTGATGACAGAAGCACGTATGTGCTGCGTTCCGCCCACTCCGGCACTACGCGTGTCCACCACCGCTTGAAGGCCGGGCGCGCCATGCCGCTGTGTTGTAGGGCGAAGGCGGCCAGCAAGCCGACGTTGATGAGCAAGGCTTGCCCCAGGGGCCGGGTGGGAACGCCATCGATCATCGTTGGCGTCATGAATCCACCAATGAATCCGATGGCATACACGAATACGCCGAGAAAGGTGACGTAGCACGCTCCGCCGTAAAAGAGCGCGAAAAGGCGGGTGAGCATGGGGTTGGGTCTCCGATGGCGTTCCTTGGTAAGCTTTGCGCGAGAGGCTATCGCGAGACAGGCCCGGGTTCCGGGTCATTCCCTGGGATATCGCCGGGATTTTTCCGGGACAGTGGTGGCGCAATGGGGCACGTGGTTCAGTTCGGGGACTTCCGCTTCGATCGCGAGAGCGGACAGCTTTGGTCCGGTTCCAGGGAACAGCGGCTCACACCCAAGTCGGCTGCCGTATTGAGGACGCTGCTTGGGCATCCCGGACAACCCGTCACCAAGCAGGTTCTGTTCGACACGGTGTGGAAAGGCACTGTGGTGAGCGACGACGCCCTGACGTCCTGTATCCAGGAGCTTCGCCGCGCTCTCCATGACGATCCCAAGCAACCTCGGTACATTGAAACGCGACATCGGAGTGGATACCGCTTCATCGCATCCCTGACCGAGCCCGCCACCGAGTCCAGCACCGCATCACGCATCTCGACAATCGCCGTGCTGCCGTTTACCGACATGAGTCCCGCCCGGGACCAGGACTATCTGTGCGAAGGGTTGGCCGAGGAAGTCATCAATGCACTCACGCGGCTCGACGGCCTGCGCGTGGTCTCGCGGACCGCGTCGTTTCAGTTTCGTGCGGCCGGCATGGACATCCGAGACATCGGGCGGCAGCTCAATGTCGGTGCGTTATTGGAAGGCAGCGTACGGAAAAGCGGTGAGCAGTTGCGCGTCACGGTGCAGCTCATAGACGTCGAGACGGGCTATCACCGTTGGTCTGAGCGGTTCGATCGCGAGTTGAAGGATGTGTTTGCCATCGAGGACGAGATTGCGGAAGCCGTCGCGACCAACCTACGGGGTAGCATGCTGAGCAGCAGTGAGCGCAGCGCGTTGCTCAGGCCTGAGACCGGGTCGGCTGCCTACGAATACTACCTTCGAGGCCGGCAGCACCTGCCACGGATGACACAGCCGGATTTGCTCAAGAGCGCTGCTATGTTTGAGCGCGCAATTCAGCTCGATGCCACTTACGCGCCGGCCTATGCCGGTCTGGCGACGGTGCATGCGACCCTGTACGAGTGGTTCGGATCGAACGCGGAAGATCTGGCCAGGGCGGAGCGCGCGAGTCTGCGTGGCTTGGAGCTTGCGCCCGGGCTGGCTGAGGCACGTGCGGCCCGAGGATTTGTGTTGACGCTGTCAGGTCATTACGACAGCGCGTCACGGGAATTCGAGGAGGCGATTCGAATCAACCCGAACCTGTTCGACGCGTACTACTACTACGCGCGAGCCGCCTTCGCGAACGGGCATCTCGAGCTTTCCGCCGATCTCTTCGGCCGTGCGGCGCAGGCTCGTGTAGAAGACTTCCAGAGCGTGGCGTTGCAGGCCCAGTCGTTGCAGTGGATGGGCCGGCAGGAGGAGGCGGCCGCGGCCAATCGCGAATCAATCCGGCGTGCCGAGCGTCTCGTGGAGCTCAATCCTTGCGACATCCGTACACTGTCGCTTGGGTCAGGCTCACTGCAACGCGATGGTCAAAACGAGCGAGCGTTGGAGTGGTCACGGCGGGCGCTCGATCTCAACCCGGACGACATGGGCGCCATCATGAATTCGGCGTGCCTCCATGCCAAACTCGGCAACAAGGAGCGGGCGTTGGATCTGTTGGAGCGCGCTGTCGGGCAAGGGTGGGG
>DAITMW010000429.1:0-5384 GCA_036834945.1 Steroidobacteraceae bacterium | reverse complement strand
CCGGCCCCACGACACTGGCCGGCACCGCCGGGATGTCGCCACTCAGGCTGGCCGAGGTGGCGTTGATGATGAGATCGAAAAGACCCCCCGAGATATATCTGAACCCGACACCTCGGGTGGCTCCGAGCTTCTCGAAGGACTTCGCCAGCATCTCAGCGCGATCCGCCGTCCGGTTCGCGATCACGATTTCCGTGGGCGACAGGGCTAACAAGGGCGCCAGAACGCCACGACTCGCGCCGCCGGCCCCGATGATCAGAATCCGCCGGTGCGTGATGACAATACCCTGGTTGTCGCAAAGATCACGGACGAGCCCGGTGCCATCGGTGTTGTCGCCCAGGATGGTGCCGTCCGATCGAAGCGCGAACGTGTTCACCGCGGCAGCATGCGCCGCGCGCGAGGTCAGATCATCCGCGACATCGACTGCCGCGATCTTATGGGGCACCGTGATGTTGAGTCCGCGGCCACCCTCTTTGAAAAACTCGCGCACCCGCCCGGGGAATTCCTCCGGCGTGAAGTCAAACAGCCGATACGTCATCGACTGCTGGGTCTCGCGACTGAACAGTCCGTGGATGAACGGCGACCAGCTGTGGGCCACGGGATGACCCACTACTCCGTAATGATCCATGGTTTCGGCGGCACTTGCGTTCATGGGCTTGCGAACCTTGGGTCAGGCTGCCAACAGCGTGCGGATACTGGTGCCCCCGGTCTTTCCAGCGTCGCGCCCGGCCGACCCATGGGCCAGCTGCGCCTGCAGTTCCGGTAACCATACACGCATCCGCTCTTCCAGGAGATACGGCGGGTTCACAATCAGCATCCCTGACCCGTTGAGGGCGACTCGGGAGTCGCGCGGATATAACCATATCTCGGCCACCAGCGCCGGGACATTCATGCCGCTCCGCACCAGAGCCGTCTGCCAGGCGGCAGTCTCGCGCTCGTCCTTGATGGGATACCAGGCGGCAATCACCCCCGTCTCGAACCGCCGCAGTGCCTCATTGATCGCCGCGCTCACCCGATCGAAGTCGCGCGCCTCCTCATACGGCGGATCGATCAGCGTGAGACCCCGCCTTTCCGGCGGCGGCAACCAGGCCCGTAGGCGATCAAACCCATCACCGTGCTCCACCTTAGCCCGTGCGGTGTTGGCGAGAGCTAGCTCTAGCGCCCGCGCTTCAGAGTGGAGTAGCTCAACGAACACCGCCCGGTCTTGCGGCCGCAACGCATGCGTGGCCAGCAACGGCGAGCCGGGGTAGGCGCGGGGGCTACGGTGTTGGGTGCGATAGTCCGCCACGGCGGCGGCGTACTGCTGTAGCTCCTCGGCGCTGTTGGGTGTGATATTCAGGCGCTGGACGCCAGCTTCCGCCTCGGGTCCGCCCGATAGATCGTAGGCACCTCTCCCGGAATGCGTCTCCAGGTACTGGAAGCCCTTGTCCTTGCGCTGCAGGGCCGCAAGCAGCGCCAACAGCGTGACGTGTTTGTGGACGTCCGCGAAGTTGCCTGCGTGGTAGGAGTGTCTGTATTTCATACGTTCATTGCCGCGGCCGCTGGGCCCACACACTGGAGCGCAGCCCCGAGCGAGAAAGGTTCCTTCCGGGGGACGCCGCGAGTACGTCCCTGTAGGCTCTGGCCCTGTTCCATACAGGGCAAGCCCCCGGAAGGAACCTTTCTCGCTCGCGGCTGCGCTACCTTGTCACGGGTGTGCAGCAAAAACTGGCTCACTCCCCGTGGTCTAACCGGACTCACCCACCCAACTGCGTCACCCGACCTGCGTAGCAGTACCACGCGAGTTGAGTCAAACAGCTCCTCGAAGGAAACGTGTTCACACACGTGGGGCACGGTCACGGGCGTGAAGGGTTCGTCCCGGGGGCTTGCCCTGTAGGGAACAGGGCCAGAGCCTACAGGGATGTACTTGCGGCGTCCCCCGGGATGAACTCTTCACGACCGGGACTGTGCCGCGAGCAACCTCGACGCGGCCCTTCTCCCACCCGTCCCGTCCGAGACCCCTACTTCACCCCACGCGGACGACTCGCCGGTGCCTTGCCGGAAGTGGGCGCCTTGGAGGCTTTACCCTTCTTGGCAGCGCTGGCTTTAGCCTTCGAGCCAGCCGCCGCGGCCTTGTGCCCTTCGTGCGCACCAGGCTTGGCTTTTGCCGCACCCGCGGCCCCCGCCTTCACCGGATGCGCGGACGAACTCGAAGCCTTCTTCGCCGCAGCACGAGCCGCCGCGCGCGGTGGTGCGGTCGCAGCCGCGTGCGATGTAGCATGCACCGCCGGCGTCACATGTGTTGGTTTCGCGCCGCCGCCCTCGGCTTTACCCGCGCGTGCGCCATTCGCAGCCGCCGCTTTCTTTTTCTTGTCCGCGCCTTTCGCGCCTGCTCCAGCGGCTGCCCCATCGGCCGCAGCAGCCGGCGCCGCGGTAGCGGCAGCCTTCTTGCCGCGCCCAAACCGACCGAACCGTCCCGTACCACGCTCCGGCGCCTGCGCCAACAGCGCCTTGCACTCCTCGAGAGTGAGGCTCTTGGGCTCGCGGTCCTTCGGGATCTTGGCGTTCTTTTTCTTGTCGGTGATGTAAGGCCCGTAACGCCCATTCAACACCTGAATCCCGTCATCCGGAAAATCGAGAATCAACCGGTTGGCATCCGCCTCTTTCTTGAGGCGAATGACCTCGAGCGCGCGCTCGAGAGTCACCGTGTAGGGATCGTCTTCCTTGAGCGAAACGTACTTGGCTCCGTACTTCACGTACGGCCCGAAGCGCCCGACGTTGGCGACGATGGTTTCGCCTTCCGCTGTCTCTCCGAGCGTGCGAGGAAGTTGGAACAGGTCCATCGCCTCTGCGAGCGTGATGGCGTCCATCTTCTGTCCAGGCCGCAGCCCGGCGAACTTCGGCTTTTCCTCGTCGTCCTTGGTGCCGATCTGCACGAAGGGTCCGAACCGTCCCATGCGCACAGTGACCGGCTTGCCCGTCGCAGGGTCCTTGCCCAATTCACGCGCCTGCGCGACCTGCTCGCGCGTTACGTTTTTTTCGATCGTCTCGACCTGGTCGATGAACGGTTTCCAGAACTTGTCGAGGGGTGTCGTCCACTCTTCTTCACCACGCGAGACCGCATCGAGCTCGTCTTCCATGGCGGCGGTGAAGCCGTATTCCACGTACCGGTGGAAGTAGTCGGTGAGGAACCGGCCGACGATCTTGCCGATATCCGTCGGGATGAAACGCCGTGCATCCATCTCGACGTATTCACGATCCACCAGTGTCGAGATGATCGTGGCGTAAGTGGACGGTCGACCGATACCGTGCTCTTCGAGCGCCTTCACGAGCGAGGCTTCGGAGTAGCGCGGCGGTGGCTCGGTGAAATGCTGCGCGGCAGTCAGCGCCAACAGGTCGACCAAGTCGCCTTCGTTCATGGGCGGTAACACGTGATCGGTGTCGTCGGCCTTAGCGTCGTCGGTGCCTTCCTGGTACACGGAGATGTAGCCCGGCTTGATCAGCGTCGAGCCATTCGCGCGCAACAGGTGGCGGTCGGGACCATCGGCGCCCGCTAGCATGTCAACCGCGACGGTATCGAACACAGCGTGGTTCATCTGCGAGGCAACTGCGCGCTTCCAGATGAGTGAGTAGAGGCGATAGTGATCGTCTTCGATCTTGCCCTCGAGACTCGCCGGCGTGATCGAAGCGGAAGTCGGTCGGATCGCCTCGTGGGCTTCCTGCGCATTCTTCGACTTCGTCTTGTAGACGCGCGGCTCGTCCGCTACTTCGGCCTTGCCGTATAACCGCGTCGCGACCTCGCGGATTTCCTGGATCGCTTCCGCGGCGAGTGACACCGAGTCCGTACGCATGTAGGTGATGAGGCCAACAGTGCCTTCCTCACCACCGATGTCCAAACCCTCATACAGCTGCTGCGCCAGGCGCATGGTGCGCCGCGCGTTGAAACCGAGCTTACGGGCGGCTTCCTGTTGCAACGTCGAGGTCGTAAACGGGGGAGCCGGATTGCGGCGGCGCTGCTTGCGGTCAATCGCAACGACGCGCAGTTGACCGGGCGCTCCATCCGCACCTCCATTCGCCGCGGCGGATCGAGCGGCGGCCTGAATGGTGCGCTCGACTTCCCGAGCCTGCTCCTCGTTGGTGAAGCTGAACTGCTCGACCTTCTGCCCGCGATACTCGAGGAGCTTCAGCGGGAAGCTCTGCGCTGTGTGCGAGCCTTCGCCGTCGATCGTCCAGTATTCCTGAGGAATGAACGCCTGAATCTCGGCCTCGCGCTCGCAGATCATGCGCAGCGCCGGGCTCTGTACGCGTCCGGCCGAAAGCCCCTGGCGCACTTTCTTCCACAGCAGTGGCGAGAGATTGAAGCCGACGAGGTAATCGAGAGCGCGCCGCGCCTGCTGCGCGTTCACGAGATCGAGCGAGAGGTCTCGCGGCTGTCCGACCGCCTCCCGAATTGCGTTGCGCGTGATTTCGTAAAACACCACGCGATGGACGTTTTTGCCCTTCAGGTCGCCCCGCGAGTGCAGGATCTCTTTCAGGTGCCAGGCGATGGCCTCACCCTCGCGGTCAGGGTCGGTTGCCAGGAAGAGCGCTTTGGACTTGCGCAGGCTGCGGGCGATGGCATCGACGTGCCGCTCGTTTTTCTCCAGCACCTGGTACTTCATCGCGTAGCCGTGATCCGGGTCCACGGCGCCTTCCTTGGGTATGAGATCCCGGACGTGCCCGTAGGAGGCGAGCACCTCGAAATCCTTGCCAAGGTATTTTTTGATGGTCTTCGCCTTGGCGGGCGATTCGACTATGACCAGGTTGTCTGCCATGGGTTACTGCAATCCGGAAGTAAGCCGAGCGTGCGAGCGGGTAGGGCTCGCCAGAAACGAAAAACCGCGGACGGACCGCGGACCTGTATGGACACCATTTCCGTGCACCGCCTCAGTGCGGCGCGTTGGGATGGGTGTCGGAGACCAGGTCCTCGAGCCGCTCAAAAGCCAACTCCTGTCCCGGTTGACTCGACAACACCATGAGCACGACCCATTTCAACTGCTCGGTGTCGAGCTCATCGGCGTCCAGGGCCAACATGCGCTCGATCACGATCTCACGCTGTTGAGGCGAGAGAATGCCGAGGCGCTCGAGCGTAAACAAAAATCCGCGACACTCCGTGGAGAGCCGTGCGAGCTCGCCATCGGAGAAAATCCGTACTGTCGGTCCCTTACCTTTGTCCTTGGTGGACAAAGGTAAAGGCGGTCGATCGCGTTCGCAGGCGAGGTCGGCGAGCCAGTCGAGCGCGCGCTCAACATTCGCCTGCGCGAAGCCGGCACGCTCCAGATCCCGCACGAGATGCTCGCGTTCAGGCACTTCAGGTACCTCGTCGAGCATGTAGCGGTCAAATACGTAAATCAGGATGTCGAGAACGC
>DAITMW010000428.1:0-5445 GCA_036834945.1 Steroidobacteraceae bacterium | reverse complement strand
GGTACCTCGTCGAGCATGTAGCGGTCAAATACGTAAATCAGGATGTCGAGAACGCTGCCGGTCATCATTTAGGTATGCGGTCATAACGACCGCCCGGGAGAGCTGCTACGCAGCCTTCGAGCTCGAGAATCAGCAACATCGAAGCCACGGCGGCGCCCGGAAATCCCGTACGCGCGACCAGAACATCGATGGTTGCGGGTTCAAAGCCGAGCGCATCTAACAGCATTTCATACCCCTTGTCCAATGCAGGCAGGCCGTCAGCGTGCACGGTGCGGGCTGTAACCCTTTGTCTGCACAGGGGTATTCGCAACTCGGAGACAACGTCCGCGGGGCTTTCGACCAGTGTCGCGCCCTCTCGGATCAGCTTATGACAGCCTCTCGAGAGCTGACTGTGGATGGAGCCGGGTATCGCGAACACCTCACGTCCCTGATCCGCCGCCCATTTTGCCGTCCCGAGCGAGCCGCTACGGTGTGCCGCCTCCACGACCAGGGTGCCGTGGGAGAGGCCACTGATGATGCGATTACGCTGTGGGAAGTTGCGACGCAACGGTCCTGTCCGCGGTGGGAATTCAGACACGAGGGCGCCCCGTTCGCGAATCCGGGCGGCCAGCCGTCTGTTTACGGATGGATAGACCACGTCTAAACCGGTTCCTAGAACCGCAACCGTCGACCCGCCGGCCAGGAGCGCACCTTCGTGACTCGCTGCGTCCACGCCCACGGCCAAACCGCTCGTGATCGTTAGGCCGGAGCACGTAAGCGCCGCCGCGAAATCATGCGCGGTCGTACGGCCGGCAGCGGTAGGCGTGCGGGAGCCGACGACAGCGAGCTGCGGAGAGTGCAGGGCTTCTATGGAGCCCAGAACGAACAGCACTGAAGGAGCTTCCGATATCTGTGCCAACAAAGGCGGGTAATTCGCATCCGTGCAGAGCAGAAGTTGCACCCCGCTTGCCTCGATCCATTGCAGATCCCGCTCCAGCTCCTTCATGTCGGGCGAGGAGAGAAACGCCCGTGCGGCTGCCGGGATCCTGACTCCACGCATCAGGGACGGATCGAAACGCGGCTCATCGCCAGTGGCGGCAAACAGAGCATGCACGTGCTCGGCCGTCAGGCCGGGAGCTCTCGCCAACATCGCACGGAATTCGATTCCTTCCATGCCCGACAGCATAGAGGAGGGAGCCGGCTTCTGGCTCCGTGTGAAATTGACGTGATTGTATAAAAACAAACGCCTCGGGGCCGTACGGCGCCGAGGCGTTGTTTACAGCAGGTTCTGGCGTTTACGGATTGTGCACGACGTCCTGGAGCGCGATGGTGTCGGTCGCTCCGAGGATGAGTGCATACGAGACGCGGTTGAATGTCTTGAACACCAGCAGCGTACCAACGCGCTCGTCGGGCAGTTTCACGCGCTTGGCGAACGATGAGCCGAGGTCTTGCGTCTTACGGGTGAAGCTCGCGCCGTGAGCGTAGGTGTCGCGAACGCTTTCACCGGCACGGTCGATCGCGAGGACGGTTCCGTTCGCGATACCGTCACGAGCGCCACGATTGATCGCCACGATCTGGTACTGGCCAATCACCTTGGTACCGTCGACCACGGCGATGATGCGGCCGTGCACATTGGTCCGGGGTGCGGAAGGTACGAAGTTCAACGGCACATCAGTGTCGATCGGCATCACCTTGTCGCCACGAAGCGTTTCGCGAGCGGCATCGACCAACACGGCCTTGGTGACCTCACCTGGTTTCGATATGAGGGCGGTGCCCGTGTAGATACCCTGGTAGCCCACGACGGTGCCGTCGTCCGGATCGCGCAGCGGGTCGCCGATGTGAACGACGCTGAATCGGGTACGCTCGGGGGCGTTCAGTTTCCGGATGTAAATCTCGTTGCCGGTGCCACCGACCTCGTGGAAATCACGGAACGCCAGGACATACGGAGAATCCTTGACCTGGTCCGGCGTGAGGATGCTCGGCCGCGACAGGAAAGCGGCGATCGCGGCATAGGGAATCGTCGGGATCGCGCCGTCGAGTGGGTTGCTGCGCAGTCGCGGATCCAGGCGTGCCGCGCCACCCTGCTGCAGGCGGATCTGCGGCCGGCCATCGGCGCCATACGCCAGTGCCAGAGTGTCGCCCGGGTAAATGAGGTGGGGGTTGGCGACCTGGGGATTGATATACCAGACCTCAGGCCATAACCAAGGATCACGCAGGAACATCGAAGCGATACCCCAGAGGGTGTCGCCACGCTTGACGACGTAGCTCTTGGGAGCGCTCGGGTTGATGATATTGGCGTCCGGCGGCGGACCGGACGAGGTGATCTCGTTCGACGGAGAGGCCTGAATGGCCGCTTCGGTCGCGGTCAAGTCTTCGGGAGCGGCGCTGGTTTGCGCGCCCTGTGAGACGCTGGTCGGCGGCGGCGGGGCGACGGTGTCATTCTCACGGGAATGACGCCAGGAGCACCCTGAAACCGTGACAGATAGGACCAGCAGGCCCGCGGCAACGCGGGTTCCGAAGACTACTTTCGAGACCATGCTCCACTCCTCCGACGGCAGAACGTCGCCAGGACCCTGTAGAGCCCCGACGTTGTCTGGTCACGCGCGGCGGGCTGACGACCTGCCTGGTGAGTCTAGTTGTTATACTGGCACAGAGCTGAGCAGCACACGATTTAATGTCAACTTTGTGCGCCCGGTCACGGGAGTCGCGAGCACGTCTCGGGACAGCGACACCGTTGATTTTAGAATCTGTTCAGAACGTTGGAGCCCCCGCCGGGTCCAATGATCGATAACCTGGAAATGTAGACCATGGCCCTCAGAACCATCCTCGAATACCCCGACCCACGCCTGCGCACCCGTGCGCAACCCGTGACGCAGTTCGACGCGGAGCTCGGAAAACTCGTCGACGACATGTTCGAGACGATGTACGCCGCCCCCGGCATCGGCCTGGCCGCGACGCAGGTGGATGTCCACCAGCGCGTCATCGTGATCGACGTGTCGGAGAACCACGATCAGCCCCTGGTCTTCATCAACCCGGAGATCCTCTCGAAGGAAGGCGAGGAGGTGTCCGAGGAAGGCTGTTTGTCGGTCCCCGAGAATTTCGCGGAGGTGAAGCGCGCTTCGAAAGTTCGCGTCCGCGCCCATGACCGCAACGGTGAAGTCTTCGAACGCGACTATGACGGCCTCCTGGCCGTGTGCGTTCAACACGAAATCGATCACCTCGACGGCAAGCTGTTCGTCGACTATCTATCGGATCTGAAGCGCGAGCGTATCCGCAAGAAACTGGAAAAAGAGCGCAAGGAGCGTGCAGCGCGCAATCGCCAGGGCGCCTCCAGCGTCCGGCGCGCGAACTGATTTCGCGTCCGCGCTCCCTTCCTTTTCGCGCGGTACACTGCCTGTGAGCGGCTTGCGCATCGCATTTGCCGGGACCCCGGACTTCGCAGTGCCCGCGCTGGATGCGCTGCTGCGCTCACGCCACACAGTCGTGGGCGTGCTCACGCAGCCAGACCGCCCCAAGGGCCGCGGCCGCCAGGTCTCCGCGAGCCCTGTTAAGGAAAAGGCTCTCGCTCACGGTATCCCCATCTCGCAGCCGCTGACCCTCAAGGACGAAGCCAGCCGAGCGGACCTCTCGTCCTGGCAGCCAGACGTGCTCGTCGTAGTCGCTTATGGGCTGATCCTCCCGAAGGCGGTCCTCACGCTCCCCCGCCTCGGATGCATGAACATCCACGCATCGCTCCTACCTCGCTGGCGCGGCGCCGCCCCCATCCAGCGAGCCGTCCTGGCGGGCGATCCCACGAGCGGTGTGACCATCATGCTCATGGACGTAGGGCTGGACACCGGCCCAATGCTCTTGAAGAAAGAGGTTGCGATCGCCCGCACCGACACCGGCGGGTCGCTGCACGATCGGCTTGGGCCGGTGGGCGCATCGGCGCTCCTCGAGGCATTGGATGGGTACAGCAGCGGGACTTTGAAGCCGGTCCCCCAACCCACTGAAGGGGTGACTTATGCGGCGAAGCTCGAGAAGGCCGAAGCGCTGATCGACTGGAGTCGCGACGCGCTCGAGATCGAGCGCCAGGTCCGTGCGTTCAACCCCTGGCCGGTAGCTGAGACTCGGTTGGACGGAGAGCAGCTAAGGGTATTTGAAGCAGTCGCCGAGGGTCCCTCGTCGGCCGCAGCTGCGGCCACCGCCGCCGCCAGCGATTCGCCTGACACCGTCACTCCGTCGATGGCCTCACGCCCGGTGTCGCGCACAGATCCCAGCCAATCGACGCAATTACCACCGGATTCGCGTTCGATTCCGCAAAATCCCGGCACAATCGTCGCCATCCGCAGCGATTCAATAGTGATCCAATGCGGCCATGGCCAGCTGTCATTGCACCAAATTCAGCGCCCTGGGCGCAAAGTGGTCTCCGCCAGCGATTTCTCCCGTGCCGGCGGCGGCGCGGCCCAGCTAGTAGGCAAGCGACTTGGCTAGGACCCAGGGTCCAACCCCTTGGGCGCCCGGAGCGCCGGCCCTAGCCGACGCCGCGCGCGCCGTCGCCTCCGTCGTGGAGGAGGGCCGCTCCTCCGACACAGCGCTCGCCCCGTTTGAGACCTCGCCGCATCGGGCCGCGATCCGCGCAATCGCGCTGGGCACCCTACGCTGGTATTTGCGCCTCGCTCCCGCGATCGACCTGCTCCTTAATCGTCCCAAAGGCGTGGCACCCGAACTCCACGCCCTGCTGGCTGCCAGCGCTCACCAGATCGAATACTCGCGCAACGCCCCGCAGGCCACGGTGCACGCGGCCGTAGACGCCGCCCGTTTGCTAAAGAAGGACCGCGCGAGCGGCCTGGTTAACGCGGTGCTCCGCCGATTCACCAGGGAGCGCGAAGCGCTTCTAAGCCGCGTCGATAAAAAGCTCGACGCTCGCACGGCTCACCCTCCCTGGCTGATAGCCCGTTTCAAGGACGCCTGGCCACCACAGGCCTTCGCAGATCTTCTCGCGGCCAACAATGCCCATCCCCCGATGGTGCTTCGCCTGGACCTGTCGAAGCGCCAGCGCGACGAATACCTCGCGGAGCTGCAGACAGCCGGCATTGCCGCGGAGGCGATCGCCTGGACTTCCACCGCGGTCCGAATCGAACAGCCCATTCCACTGTCCAACGTCCCAGGCTTTCGCGAAGGTCACGTCTCCGTTCAGGACGCCGGTGCACAGCTCGCGGCCCCGCTGCTCGACGCCCGCGCCGGCATGCGAGTGCTGGATGCCTGTGCAGCCCCAGGCGGCAAAACCGGCCATCTTCTGGAGCACACCGAGGGCCTCGCCGAGCTCTTAGCGGTCGACGTCGACGCCCAACGCGTCGCCCGGATCGAGGAAAACCTGCGTCGTCTGAACCGAACCGCAAAGCTCTTCGCGGCCGACATACGCCGACCTGACGCTTTCTGGGATGGCCGTCCGTTCGATCGCATTCTTCTGGACGCCCCCTGCTC
>DAITMW010000427.1:3546-5458 GCA_036834945.1 Steroidobacteraceae bacterium | reverse complement strand
CGTCGAATTCAACACTTCCAACGCACGCACCGCCGCCAGCGCCGCAGGCGGCGCCAACCCCGACATCGCCCGCCGCAGCGACACGCCGTCACTGTCGGTCTTCCAGTCGAACGTCAGCGGTCCCGTCAGCTGCAACGTGCCCGCGATGCGGCTGATGCCGGCCTGGCGCAGCCGCTGAGCGACCAGCAACGCGTCCTCGTCGACGAGCGAGGGATCGCCGTCGCTGGCGACGATGAGATCGCCGTACAAAGTGCCGTTGACCACCCGTCCCTTTGCGGTGAAGGTCGTGATAAAGCGATGGTCGGGCCCCAGCTTACGCAGGAGAGCCAGCGTTGTCGGGACCTTGGAGACCGATGCCGGATGGACCGGCGTGGAAGCGGCCTGCGAAAGAAGAACGGTTCCGCTCGAGGTCTCGACGTAGACGCCCTGGTCCGCGCCCAGGATTGAGCGGGCCGCACCCGCGAGGTCGCGAGGCTCGGCGCTCGATACGACCGAGGCGGCAAGCAATGCCAGGACTCCAAACAGAGCAACGCGCAAAAAACCTCCGGACTACCACAGTGTGAGCAGCAAGGGCCCCGCACCTTGGATCGGGCGGACTACCACAGCGTGAGCAGCGAGGGTCGCCCACCTTGGATCGGGCGGACTACCACGCGTGAGCAGCAGCCCCCCACCTTGGATCCGGCGACGCGCCAGCTGAAGGGTCAGCCGAAAGCTTACCGGCACGAGCTGGCGTGCGGCTATGGTCCGCAGCGGACCGGGGTCACGGTTCGCTAGGGTCAGACCCTGCTCAGCCAACCGTAGCGGTCGGGAGTTTTTCCACACTGGATCGAAACGAGTCGCTCGCGCAGTGCCCGGGTGAGCGGACCGACTTCGCCGGTGCCACCGACCTGGTGCTCGCGGTACTTGTGGATCAGCGTCCCGACGCCGGCGAGGACAGCGGCCGTGCCTGAGAGAGCGGCCTCCCCGTCTGTCACCCACTGCAGCAGCTCGTTCACGTCGAACACACGCTCTTCAACTTCATACCCTTCGGCACGCGCGATGGTTAGGAGCGAGTCACGGGTGACGCCGTGGAGGAACGTGCTGTCGAGGCTGCGGGTGAGCAGATGTCCCTTCCGGATGAGGAGGAAGTTGGCGGCGCCGGTCTCCTGCACTTCGCCACCGGGGCAGAACAGCACCTGGTCCGCGTTGTAGCGGCGCTTGGCCTCGAGCGTGGGACCCAGGGCCGCGGCGTAGTTACCGCCGGTTTTGACGCGGCCGGTCTGCGAGGCGGTGCGCGAATTGACATCCTCCACGAAGATACGCAGCGGTTTCATACCGCCGGCGAAGTAGTCCCACACGGGGCTCGCCAGCACGATCAGTTGCGCCTCGTTCGCGGGTGTCGCCGCGGCGCCAATATTGGCGGTCGTACCGAACAGGATGGGTCGCAGGTACAAAGCCCCAGGCGCCTCGGGAACGACGTCGCGGTTCTGGTCGATGGTGGTTCGGATCATCCGCCCGAGCTGCTCCACATCGGGCTCCGGCAGCACTAGAGCGCGCGCGCTCTGGCGCATGCGATCGATATGGCGGTCCATGCGGAATACGTTGACGCTGCCATCCGCCCAGCGATAGGCCTTGAAGCCCTCGAAGCAGGTGCTCGAGTAATGCAGGACGTGGGCGGCGGGATGCAGCTCGATCGGCCCTACCGGGCGCAACTGCTCCCGGCTCCATTCGCCATTGCGGAAGGTGGCCACGGCCATCGTGGGCGCGAGAACGGTCCCAAAGGCGGGGCGGGAGGTCGGCGGTGCTTCAGTGATGGTCTGCATGGCTCAGCCTCTGTCACGGTTGAGTGCATCCTACCCCCATTGCCTGCAATGACCATCTCATTCGATCGCTTGTCGCGATGCAATCATGCAAAAGGCGTTTCAAGCAGGCC
>DAITMW010000427.1:0-3446 GCA_036834945.1 Steroidobacteraceae bacterium | reverse complement strand
GGTCCGGCCCCGCCACCCAGGCCCGGCGGGACGACGAACTGCTCCAGTCCCTCGGGAGTGGACAGCTCGGGGACATCCAGGTAGCCGTTCAGACTTTGCGCGAGAAGGCTGCGGATCCGGGGAAACAGCTCCGGCCGCGCGGTGGCGACACCGCCGCCGATCAGGACTCGTTGCGGTGAGACGGACACCGCCAACAGGTGTACCAACTGGGCAATCGCATGAGCGACGCTCTCCCAGACAGGACTGTCAGCGGGAAGATCGTGTGGGTTTTGCGCGCTGCGCGCCTGGATCGCGGGACCCGAAGCGAGGCCCTCCACACAAGCGCCGTGATAAGGACAGTTTCCCGGCCAGTCGTCGCCGGGCATCCGGGCGACGCGGACGTGGCCCAGCTCCGGGTGGTGTAGACCGATCACCGCCTCGCCGGCCACGATCAATCCAACACCAACGCCGGTCCCAACCGTCATGTACGCGTAGTCACCTAGTCCCCGGGCGGCGCCCCAGCGCCCTTCCGCCAGGGCCGCACCGATCACGTCCGTGGTCAGCCCAACCGGCACCGCGAAGCGGCTCGAAAAGAAGCCGGCCAGGTCGCAGTTTCTCCACAGCGCTTTGGGCGTGGCCTGAATCCGGCCATAGGTCGGTGAGCCGCGGCGCAGATCGATGGGCCCGAAAGCGGCGACACCGATGGCCGCGGGTGGCCCGAACTCCCGCTGCCACTGGTCGAGCAGCTCCGCGATCGCGCCCAGCGTCGTCTCGGGGTCGCGTGTCGGTAGCGTTTGCTGCGCACGGATGTCGTCCGGACCGGTGCCCAGTGTACAGATGCACTTGGTACCGCCCATTTCGATGCCGGCAAGGATCGTAGAAGGCATATTCGGAAGCGTAAATCGCGGCGGCCTGTCCCGTCGAGGGCGCGCAGTCCGCAGTGGTTACCGTGAGCGGCTGGAACGTCGCCGCGGGATCGATCCCTGCGGCGGGGCGTTCACCCCGTGCAAGATGAAATGCAACATCCATTCGACCGCGCGCGATTCGTCAACATCAGCCGCCTTGCCGAAGAACTTTCCCACACGCTCGCCGTACAGCTGGGAAAAGACCTGGGCACCGATGATGCAGTTCACGCGCCAGTCGAGCTCCGCGATATCGAGATCGGGACAGGCCCGCCCCATCAGTGCCAGGAAGAGCTCGATCGACTCCTCGAAGATCCGGTTCATCTCCGCTACGACGTGCGGCGAAGGATCCATGAGCGCGCGTCCATAGAGTGCCCGGAAGCGCTTCCGGCCCGCCGGACTGTCCGTACCAAGGCCGTATGGCGAGCCGTTCTCGGCGCCTATGAGCATCGTGGGCTCGAGCAGCGCGCGCAGAACCTCGCTGACCTCCGGGCGGCGCCCACCCGAGGCGCGGGCCTCCACGTCGCGAAAACGCCGCAGATGCTCGGCATTCAACGGCCCGAAACGGCGTTCGAACAGATCGCGGAACAGGGCTCGCTTGCTGCCCCAGTAGTGCTGCAGCGTTCCCAGGTTGACCCGCGCCCGCTTGGCGATCGCGCGGATCGTCGTGCCCTCGTAGCCATGTTGACCGAAGACTTCCTCGGCGGCATTGAGGAACTTCGTCATGGTCTTCTGCGCGAGGCCGCTCGCGCGCGCCCTCTTCTTTACCGCCATCGAGTGGGTTTCCGCCAGGTGGGGCCCGATCTTACACCCGGCCCGCGCGCGCGGCGTCAAATCGACACTCATAGTTGTATAATTTATACTTTTGTATAACTAAATTGGCGCGCCACTGCTTGGGGCCACATGATCGACCGACGTACGTTCGTTCAACAGGGCGCCGCCGTCGTAGCTCTCGCCGGCGGCACTTTCAGGCTGGCGACGGCCGACGATTCCCACCGTCACCCTCTGAGCCCGCTGCACGGCGCCCTCTACGATCGCCGCTTCCTGGCGGCCCGGCGCTTCGCCCGGGCGATGGCCGCGCAAAGCGTCGCGACCCATGCGATCACCGGTGACGTGACCTCGATCTGGTTCAACAGGTTGCATCCGCTGTGGAAGCAACAGCCGGTGGCGATAGCCGGACTCACGACCTACGCGCCGCTTTTCTGTCTCGAGCGACTCGCCTGGGATCATGGCATGCGTGTCCTGCGACGCGACCAACATGACACGCGTGCGACCGGCGAGCCCGACCAGCTTTTGTACTCGTGGGTCATAGCCCCACGCCGGAGCGCCTGAAGCCATGAAAACTCCCCCCGGGATCAGCCAGGTCGATTTCTCCGCCGCCCTCCAGCAGTTCTCACAAGCCGTCGGCAAGGACTGGGTGTTCACGAGCGACGAGGACGTGGCCCTGTACCGCGATGCGTTCTCGCCGTTTTACGGCGAGCCCGAGGAGCGCACCGCCTCGGCGGCGGTTGCTCCTGACACCGTGGAGCAGGTCCAGCAGATCGTCAGAATCGCCAACCAGTACAAGATCCCCCTGTATCCCATTTCGACAGGGAGAAATCTCGGCTACGGCGGCTCGGCACCCGCCTACTCGGGCTGCGTGGTCGTCGACCTGAAGCGCATGAACCGCATCCTGGAGGTGAGTGAGGACAACGCCTCCTGCCTCGTCGAGCCGGGTGTGAGTTACTTCGATCTCTACCGGCACATCCAGGAGCGCGGGCTCAAACTCTGGGTCGACGTCCCCGACCCGGGCTGGGGGAGCCTGATCGGCAATGCGCTCGATCGCGGTGGCGGATATACGCGCGCCCCGTTCCGCAACCACTTCGACGCGCATTGTGGAATCGAAGTAGTGCTGCCCAACGGCGAGCTGTTGCGCACGGGCATGGGTGCCTTGCCCGGCGCGAAGACCTGGCAGCAGTACAAATCGGGATTCGGGCCGTGGATCGACGGAATGTTCTCGCAATCGAGCCTCGGGATCGTCACCAAGATGGGCTTCTGGCTCATGCCCGAGCCCGAGGCCTACCTGTCCGGGACCGTGCTGGCCAGCAGGCGTGATGACCTCCATCAACTGGTGAAGATACTCAACTACCTGGAAAACAGCGGGGTGTGCGCCGGCCTGCCGGACCTGGGCAGTCCACTGTTGGGTATCCAGACCATCGAGGAGTACGCGCGGGGAATGGATGACAAGGCACAGCCTCCGACCGATCACGAGCTGCTGACATTGCGCGATCGTGCCGAGGCGGGGGACCACGCGGGGCTCGAAGAGTATGGTCGCCGCCACTCCATGGCGTACTGGACGTTCAAACTACCTTTCTACGGACCAGCCAACGCAATCACGGCGCAGTGGGAATATTGCAAAGAGAAGTTCTCGAGCATTGCCGGCGTGAAATTCGCACAGGGTCCGCTCTACAGGCTGCCGCTCACGCCACAACAACGTGAGGAGGTGCATTGGCCGGAGTTCGGCATTCCGACTCTCAACATGTTCTCGATCGGGGCGCGCTCCAGCTCCAACCCGGAGCCGACACA
>DAITMW010000426.1:0-5462 GCA_036834945.1 Steroidobacteraceae bacterium | reverse complement strand
GTGCGGCGCTCGACAACTGAAATGCGCCCTCGATAAACGACATCAACACGGCCGCCGCGCGCGGAACGTTTGCTTGCGATCGCCGCTGATCGGAGAAGTAAGCTGAGAGCAACTCGCGTAGGAGTTTCATCTCAGACCCGATGGCATCCTGGTACACCTCCCGCACCTGGTCATCGCGAATCGCCTCCGAGCCGACGATGACCCATGCAGCAACGGCATCGGTGGACGCTCCTGGCCCGAAACCGAGGCGGGCCTCCAGGTAGGCCTGCAAGCGCTTCTGCGCCGTGTCCGCGCTCTCTGCGAACTTCAGGTACCGCTGATAAACGTAGTCGCTCAGATGCTTCGCCAGCGCGATGAGAATCTCGCGCTTGTCCTTGAAGTGATAGTGAATCAACCCCGGAGCCAAGCCCGCCTGCTTTGCGATCTGCTGAATAGTGGCTCGGTCGTAACCGTTCGACGCGATCACAACGAGCATCGCCGCCACGATTTCGGTACGGCGATCCTCGGTATTCGATTTTCTCGGCACGGCCACGCTCCCACAAATGTCAAATATTGGTTGCTCAACCAATTTATCTTGCACTGAGTCTCTTCCAGGACTAGAGTAATCCAAAATTGGTTGCTTGACCAATATAGAGGGAGCCGCCGTGGGCACCACAATTGAGCATCCCCTTGCACCTGCACTGGGCTATTGCGCGGTTGTACCGGGATTTCTGACGCCGCTGGAGTGCCGCGAACTGATTGCCCTTGCGGAAGCCAAAGGCTTCCAGAGCGCGTCCACGGACTATCCACCGACTTATCGAAGCAACGACCGCCTCGTCCACGACGATGACAGTCTGTCGAGACATCTCTTCCATCGACTCCGTAGCTTCGCGCCACAGGTCTTGTCAGGAAGTTGGCGGCTCGATGGAGTGAACGAGCGCTTGCGCTTCTGCCGCTACACGGCTCAGCAGCGATTCAATATCCATCAGGACGGCGTGCACCATCGTGCCTTCAACCGCCGCTCGCTGTTGACCTTCATGGTCTATCTCACCGACCGCGAAGCGTTTTCGGGTGGCGACACGGAGTTTTTCGCTGATGGCCCCAGGGCGACGCCCGGCGGCTCCGCGCAGCCGGAAGTCGTTGCCCGGGTCCGCCCGACAATCGGCACATTGATCTTGTTCGAGCATCGGATCTGGCATGCCGGCGCAACGGTTACATCCGGAACCAAGTACATTCTTCGCAGCGATGTGCTCTACCGAAATGACGATGCGTTGCCGCCAGAGGGAACCCGACATCAAGGCTACATATGGACACTTGCGAGGCAGGGACCCGATTCCTTCGCAAGTGGCGGCCGGGATTGCAGCATACGGATCTGGAACCGCGCGTTTCAGCCGACAGCTGTGCTGACCGGGCACACACACTCGGTGTTGGGGCTGGCTCCGTTGGATGCCACACGCCTTGCGTCCGTCTCTCGTGATCGGACGCTGCGGATCTGGAATGTCCCGGCGGCTCGTTGTACACAGACTGTGGTCGCCCATGATGCAGCCGTTCTGACGGTCGTCAAGCTCGATGCCGATCGGATCGCCACCGGCGCGGCGGACCACACGATCAAGGTCTGGAGTCACGCCGGGCACGAAATTGCCAGGATCCAAGGTCATGCCGGTTGGGTTTGGAAGCTCATACGCGTGAACGACGAGCTGTTCGCGAGCGCCTCGGAAGACGGCACCGTCAAATTGTGGGATGCGCGCAATTATGGTCAGGTCGGCTGTTTGCCTGGAACTCTACCGCTGCGGTCGATAGCCGCCTCGCCGGACGGCAAGCGACTCGTCGCGGGAGATGTGACGGGACGACTGCGCGTCTGGGTCGATCTTCAAAAGAGCCCGCGCGTGGAATCAGAATGGATTGCCCATCGTGGAGCGGTTCGTAGCGTAACGTTTCTCGGTGCGGACAGGATGGCGAGTGGCGGCGAGGACCATCACCTGCATGTTTGGCGAGATGGACCTTGGCGCTCGGTGTATCAGGCAGAGCACGAGAACTTCGTGACCGACATTATCCCTGTCGACGCTCAGTCCTGCGCGAGTGCCTCCTATGGAGGGGAGATTCGTGTCCATCAGTAGATGGAAGGCATCGCAGATGCCCGAAGTCATGTCGCAAGCCTCCCCTACCCTGCCCCGACCAGCTTCGGTCCGAATTCGCGCCACCAGTGCGAATCCCAGACAAACTCGGTCGCGACAACCCACGGAAGTGTCAGGGCGAGGCCCCAGATCCACGCTCGATGAATCCGGCCGAGCCGGATCAGGTCGTGCAGCAGCGCCGGCACCAGCAACAGCAGGAGATAGATATGCACGGCGAGGTAACTTTTTGGGAAGGCGTTGTAAGGCAGCCAACTCATCCGCGCGATTGCCGCGTCCAGCAGCATGAGGGTAGCGAGGAGGACCATGCGCTTGTGTGTCTCAGGGTTGGTGCGTCGCGTTCGCAGCGCCCAGATGAAGAAGGTTGGAAACAGAACGATCGAGCGTATCTGCAGGAACAGGATGTTGTTGACGATCGGGCCGGCCGGGGTGCCGGCGGCATCATTCTGTCGGACGATGGTTACCGCGATCAGCATGGTCAGCACCAGTGGCGCGACCGCGAGTGACGCGAGGCCCCACTTTCGATGCAGATCCATTCGCCCCGACAGGGACAAGGTCGCCTGTATGGCGAGCAGAACGACCCAAGATGCCATGACCGCCGCATGCAGATGCACGACAAGCGGGGGAATAACCATCCTGCCACTGACGATCGCCAGCGAACAGGGCGCGAAACCCGTGATGGCGACGATCACGAAAAGCCACGCCATGGCGGCGTGGAAGTGACGATTGAACAAGCTTCCCACCAGACGCGCTCCCTCGTGCGTCATGACGGGAGCAAGTTCGGCCTGGGCAATACCGGCGTGCTCGATGACCAACGGCTCTGCTGGTTGCTCGGTCATTATTGTCGCTCCACGGTCTGAGACGGTCGGGTAAGCTCGATGTCCGCTCTGGAGTGCCCTGCCGCCCGATACTACCTCAGCGGTGCCCCCACGACCCGGGACGCTCATGCGACGACCGTCTGGTGAAGGGAATCTCTGGTGGTCGTACGCGCACGCCACCGACTCCGGAATACTTCACGAGGTTTTCCGCACCCGTCTCCAACGGCCTCCCCTGGCTGACGAGGTCGCGCGGTTTCGCGAGCATTTCGTGGCGGCGATCGACCACGCCACACTTCGGCAGCCATTCCGCGAAATCGCGGGGGCTGCGCGGATGTTGAGTCACCTGGGCACGTTGCCCTCGTTCCGTGTGGCGTTGGCCACGGGCGCGTTCAGCGATTCGGCTCGCTGCAAGTTGCGCAGTCCGGGCATGAGCTACGATGCGTTCCCGGCCGCTTCGGCGGATGACGCCCTGGCTGAAGTCGCTGGACACGTGAGTGCCGAGGAAGTGCTCGCGAGTTCGCTGGCCTCTTAAGCCAGTTTTGCCGTTAGGCGCAGCCCCAGCGCGTGGAGAACCTTGAGCACGGTATCGAGACTAGGATTCCCATCCTTTGAGAGCGCCTTGTAGAGACCCATTCGGGTCAGGCCCGTCCGTTTGGCCACATTTGTCATCCCTCGAGCTCGGGCAACGTCCCCCAATGCAGCGGCGATGTACGCCGCGTCGTCCGGTGCCTCTTCGAAACAGGCGATGAGATAGGCCTGAATGTCAGCCTCGGATTTCAGGTTGTCCGCCAGATCCCAGCGGGTGTAGGTCTCTTTCGCACGTCGCTTGATCGCCATAGGTTAATCCCAATCTCTCGCCATTTCGCTGGCTCGTTTGACGTCACTAGTCTGCGTCCGCTTCTCGCCACCGCAAAGCAGAATCGCGAGTGTGGCCTTGCCGCAAACGTCCAATACGCGCATCAACTCGCGCACGCGCTTGGCGGTCCCGCAGCCCGCCGAACCACTTCAGGAATGTCGTGGACTTGAGGATTTCAAGCATGAAGTATGAACCATAGATATCGCACCGCCAACTATAGTTGACGGCAACGATTGATTGAGCCAGAGTATTAAATTGTAGACTATCTCCTACAGCAAGAAAGCACAACAGTCAGTTGACCGCATTCACGTCGAATGATCCGCGGGCTGCAAATACCCGACCACCAGCCGCGTAGCCTCATCGATGACTTTCGCAACCGCCGAGTCACTCGAGAGAATTTTAGGATGGTGCAGGACCGCGTTATGGGTCAGCGCTTCTATCGACGTCACGCACACGAATGCCGCAAGGTCGAGGTCGACGGCGCGAATCTCCTCGCTGTGCCCTTCGAGGAAGGTCTTGAACAGGGAGTAGGCTTCCCGATTCAAAATTCCAACCTGTTTGAGTCGTCCCGTGCGGGGGATCTGCTCCGCCAGCACCCGATGTAGATCCGGATCGAGGCGATGCCCCTCGATGCCGATGGTGACCAGCTTGCGCACCGCTCGCTCCATGGGAAGCCCTGCGACCTCCGTCAGAGCGCCATAGGCGACCTGCATGAGCTCCTGGTTGTGGCGGTCGATGACAGCGGCAACGAGTGCTTCCTTGCTCGGGAAGTATTGGTAGAGCGAGCCCACGCTCACGCCCGCCTTCTCGGCGATACGGTTGGTACTGGCTTTATCGAAACCCTCTTTGACCAGAACGCGAGCGGTTGCCTCGATGAGGGCGTCGACGGTCGCGCGGGATCGGTCCTGGGAGGCGTGTTTCCTGGGGTTTGTGAGGGGTCTGCGCGCCATTTTTTCCGCGCTCCGAATGCGAGTATGTGAATGTGAGCTTTCGCTCGTATTATGCATCTGGCGATGGGAATATCAAACAGAGGTGCACTGACGCCATGGCTCAGCCTTACTCCCAACTCATTGACGTCAAGCGATGGGCCGATCATGGGCTTTACGATGCGGTCAGCCGGAATTTCGAGCGGCTGAGCGGCGAGGAAGCCTCGATCATGCTGCGCATACTCGATCACATCCACGTGGTCGACAGGATCTTTCAGCATCACCTGCAGGGTTTACCGCATACGTTCCAGACACCGCGGTCCGCGCAGGTGCCGGAGCTCCAGGTGCTAGCCGAAAGCGCGCGAGAAGTCGATGACTGGTATGCGTCTTACGTGCGGAGTTTGTCGGAGAGCGACTTTGATCAGCCGCTCGATTTCTTCTTCACCAGCGGGAAACGGGCGCGCATGCGCCGCGGTGAGATCATCTTGCACGTCTGCATGCATGGAACTTACCATCGCGGCAACGCGGGTGCCGTTCTGCAGTTGAAAGGCCTCACGCCCAGTCGCGACGCTGTCACTGACTTTCTCGAAGACGCTACGTGAATGTCTGTCGGCCAGGGCTTTAGAGGAATCGCGTCTGTTTGGAACAGGCGCGATTCCAAGGGCGCGCAGCTACTTTTCCAACAGCATGAGCAGCGACTCCGGGTCCACGGGCTTGACCAGGTGCTCGCCGATGCCGGCATCGCGGGTCC
>DAITMW010000425.1:0-5529 GCA_036834945.1 Steroidobacteraceae bacterium | reverse complement strand
GTGGCAACGATGACCGCCTTGCCGTCGCGCTTCTGTGTGGACTCACTCGTCAACCTGTCGATCCGTTTGAGGGAGATTTTGTTGCCCCCTGTCGAGCCGATGATGTCGTAGTCCTTGCCGTCATAACGCGCCTGGTAATGCACGAAGGTGGGCTTTCCCTCTCCACTGATCCCACGCGACGTCATCTTCTCCATACCAGCGGAGATGGCGTACGTTCTCATCTGTCCCTTTGGGCCGGGCTTCGGTGAGAAAGTGGATTTCCCAACGTCGAGTAACCAGGTGCCCACCAGAGGCTCCTGGGAGTCCTGGGCCTGGGCGGGCAACACGGGAAGGACGGCCATGACGGCCGCCAGGAAGGTGCCGAGTCTCGCTCTGTACATGCAAGTCCCCCGCTCGATCGGCGCACCCCCATGATGCGCTCAGGCGAGGGCGTTTGCATCTTCAGATGACACTCCTGATGGCTTCGATAATGGCTCCGGGCTCGTCCCGCTGCATGAAATGTCCACTGTCGCGCACGAATGACTGCCGGGCGTGCGTCGACAGCCTCAGGAAAGTCCTCTGCAGACCCTCCCAGCGCTCCTGGAGAGCGGCGCGGCTCTGCTCCGGAATCAACTTCGAGTTTGTGAACGTCCCGGCCGTGAGAACCCTGAGTGGTACCTGACCGAGGCTCTTTATGGCCCGTGCGTCACGGAGGCTGGTGGTGAAGTCAATGCCCTCCGTCGTGGCGTCGGGGCTGCGCCATCCTCCCGTCCAGAGGCTGCGCATCCCCGTGAGCTCGCGCGGCTCCGTCGGAGTTGGAGCGGGAAACAGAGGGCCAAAGACGTCGAATTGATCCTCGTGCATGGAGTCCACGAGGATGAGCGCCTGCACTTCCTGGGGATGTTGGTGTGTGAACAACCGCATCAGCAACCCGCCGAAGGAATGTCCGACCAACACATAGGGACCCTCGAGGTCCTCGACCCTCAACAGGGTGCGCAAGTCCGCGAGCATGTCCGCGGCTGTGCGCGGTTTGGGGGCGGCATCACTCGCGCCACGACCAGCGCGGTCGTAGCGCAGGACCTGCGTCGATGTGCTGATCTTCTCCTGGACAGCCTGCCATTCATTGCTTGCGGCGCCCAGGCCTGTCTCCAGTATGACGGTGGGGGAGCCCGTTCCGGTGCGAGTCGCCGCCAGCCGCCGGCCACCGATATCCACCAAGCGTTCCATGATGCGATCGTCTCCAACAGTTGAGCCCTGAGGAGAGTCTGGCCCAGTTCGCGGCCTTCGAAATTGCATATTTGAAGCGGTTTGATATACAAATATGCATGGAAAAATCAGCACCCGAGTGGGGCCTGTTCCGCACGTTCCTGGCCGTTGTCGATGACGGCAGCTTTTCTGGCGCGGCACGCCGGCTCGGCCTTGCACAGCCGACCGCCGGCCGCCAGATCGAGGCGTTGGAATCCGCTCTGGGAACACGCCTGTTCACCCGTTCCCGGCGTGGCCTGGTCCCGACCCCCGCTGCGTTGGCGATCATTCCACACGTGCGCGCGATGGCCGCGGCATCGACCGTGGCCAGCCGGATCTCATCCGCCGAATGGCGCGACGAGCAGGGAACTGTGCGCGTTACGGCGAGTGAGCTGATCAGTCACGAGATCCTCCCTTCGATCCTCGCCGACTTCGCCCTGCGATACCCCAAGATCCAGTTGGAAGTCCTGCCCAGCAATCGCAACGAAGACATCCTACGCGGCGAGGCGGACATAGCGGTCCGGATGTCCCGGCCAACTCAGGCGGTCCTGTTGGCACGCCGCATCGGGACGATCGAGATAGGGTTGTTCGCGCACCGGCGTTACATCGACGCCTGTGGAGTTCCCGACTCGTTCGAGCAATTCAACCAACATCGTTTCATCGGGTTCGACAGGGACGCACACCCGATCCATTCGGCGGGCAAGGCCGCGGCGCAGTTGCGACGTGAGCACTTCGGGTTCCGTTGCGACAGCGCACCGGTGCAGTCGGCCGCGCTGCGGGCGGGTATGGGCATAGGCGGGTACCACGTGTTGCTGGCCCGTCGGGATCCGAACCTGGTGCCCGTGCTCGAGCGGGACTTCAAGTTCAAGCGGGAAATGTGGCTGGCCATGCACCGCGATTTCAGGTCGACGCGGCGCTGCAAGTTACTTTTCGAGCACCTGGGCCGAACGCTCTCGCGCTATGCAAAGGGAGAGTGGGTCCCGCAAATCTCCTGACGGGGCTCTCAGCCGCTGCGGCGGTGCCCTCGATCGCCCGCGCCGTGCAAGGAGAATTCAACAGGAACCATCGCTATTGCGGCGCGCGCGATGCCCCCATCCAGGTAAGGTTTGAACAATGCGCGTTGTACCGCGTTGCAGGCTGCTTCGTCGAGGCGGGGATGGCCGCTCGAGCGGTAGACGTGCACGCTGCTCGCATGTCCCAACTCGTCGATGAGCACTTTCAGAATGACCAGTCCCTCTTCGCGCGCTCGTTTCGACTCGGGCGGATAGCGCGGCGCGGGTGGCTCGAGGTAGGCAACCTTGGACATCGACCGTAACCCGGTCGAGTCACCGCCTTTGGTCGATGCTACCGGTGCGGAAGGCGGAGAGACCTGCAGCTCACTCCGGGTCTCCGTGTGTACCTCTACTTCGATGGGCAGATCCGGCACTGCGAGCGCCGGCGGAGTGATCGAGACGAGTCTGGGTTCCGGCTGCCTGGGCGGGTCCAACTTCGCGGCAGGTTGCTCGACGAGGACGACCGTGACTGGGGGCGCTTCCTGGTGCCCTGGTTGGATCCGCATGCTGATCGCGACCAGGGCGATGACGCCTGCGTGAGCGCTGAGGATGGCCAGCCCGACCAGACTGCGCCGACCCCGGCCACCGTGAAAAGTGCTCTCCCCGACCATGTCCGCAAGACTATCGCGACCTCAATGCGATTGCAAATGAGAATGATTCGCAGTTACGATCGGGCTTCCACCGGGAGTTGTCCCGCAAGAAGAAGCACGAGGTCGAGGGTTTCATGCCGAATTCCACGTCACGCCGCCTGTTGGCGGCCGCGGTTCACCTGGCTCTGGGAGCGAGCCTCAACGCCATGGCCGCGGAGCCTGCGGCGCCCAACTCCGGCGACGATGCTTCCGCCCCGAAGAACGAAACACAACTCGGCAAGATCAGCGTGGATGACACGCTGAGTGAATACAAGATCGACGCGGCGGAGTCGCCGAAGTACACCGAACCGCTCCGCGACACCGCGCAGACCATAACTGTCATCCCGGCCGAGCTGATTCAGCAACAGGGAGCCTTGCTGCTGCGCGATATTCTGCGGCAGAACGTCCCCGGCATCACGTTCGGGGCGGGTGAGGGCGGCAGTTACGGTGACAGTATCAACATCCGCGGTTTCACCGCGACCAACGATATCGCCGTGGATGGGGTCCGCCAGAGTGCCAACACGACCCACACCGACCCGTTCAACACCCAGGCCATCGAGGTCGTCCAAGGTAGCAGCTCGGTCTATTCCGGCGTCGGTGCGCTCGGCGGTACCGTCAACTTCGTGTCGAAGCTGCCGGGGGCGGCCGATTTTGCCAATGTCAGTGCAGGCGCCGGCACGGCCGACTATGGGCGTGTGACGGCCGACATCAATGAGCGTGTGGGTGATCCCGATCTCGGCATGGCTTTCCGTGTCAACGCGATGGCGCATCGTAACGAGGTCGCCGACCGTGATGTCACGAGTTATACGCGCTGGGGTCTCGCGCCTTCCTTTGCCATTGGTTTGAATACGCCGACACGCTTCACACTGGCGTATCTGCACGAGCACGACCGCAACCTGCCCGAGTACGGGATACCGCTGCGTAACTTCGCGCCGCTGCCCGGTGTCAATCGCAGCAACTACTACGGCTTCAGCAATGTCGACGTGGAGAAGATCGACGATGACGCGCTGACAGCGATCCTGACCCACGACTTCGCCCGCAACGCCTCCATCCGCAATCTCACCAGGCTGGAGCAATACGACCGTTACAGCATTACCGATGCGGCGGAAGGACGCATTTGCCTGGCTCCGGGCGAGTACCCTCTCGGCACCAACCTCCAGGCTCCGGGCACGACGCTCTCGTGCGGGGCAGCGGGCGCGAGTCCGCTCGAAGGGGTTGGTGGTCCGACCTACACTCCCGGGGGGCCGATCGGCAACCTCCGCGACACGCGCAACCGGATACTTGCCAACCAGACCGACCTGACGCTGCGCTTCGACACCGGCGACATCAGTCACACCGTCGTGGTGGGAGCCGCATTCTCGCGCGAGTGGTACTGGCAGACCCTGGGCGGAAAATATCGCAACCCGAACGGCACCACCTACCTGCTGCTCCCCCAGCCGCTCTACGCTCCCAATCACTCTTTCACCCAGCCGCTGAATCTCACCGTCAACAGCCGGGCCCGCTCCACGGTCGATGATCAGGCGGGTTACGTTTTCGACACCCTGAAATTCCAGGAGCACTGGTTGCTGGGACTCGGTGCGCGCTACGAGCACGACAAGGCGCGCTACGAGAGCTGGGTTGCAACACCGGCGGCGAGCCTGACTGTTGCGCCGGGGCCGCTCGTCGCCGCGG
The DNA here is from genome assembly GCA_036834945.1 of Steroidobacteraceae bacterium. GTDB lineage: Bacteria > Pseudomonadota > Gammaproteobacteria > Steroidobacterales > Steroidobacteraceae > 13-2-20CM-66-19. The sequence continues at coordinate 953 of DAITMW010000425.1, read as the reverse complement.
CCACCAACCCGCTGGTCAACGACAACAGACTGTTTTCCTACCGCGCCACGCTGCTTTACAAGCCAGTCGAGCCGGCCAGCTTCTACATCGCGTTCGGTAACTCGAAGCTGCCGTCGACTTCGACGGTCAACGGGAGCTGCACCACGAACTGCAACGTGGATCCCGAAAGTGATGTGAACTACGAGATCGGGACGAAATGGGACCTGGTCGGTGAGCAGCTCGCGTTGACCGCGGCGGTCTTTCGCACCGACCGCAGAAATTACCTGGTCGCCTCGGGTGATCCGAACGTTCCGCAGCAGCAGCTCGATGGCCGTGCCCGTGTGGACGGCGAGCAGATCGGACTCGCCGGCAACATCACCCGCGAGTGGGCCGTGTTCGCGAACTACGCGCACTTGCGCAGCAAAGTGCTCCAGAGCGTTTCGGACCATACGCTGGCCCTGACGGGCATCGATGCACAAAAGGGTAATCCGCTCGCGAATACGCCGGAGAATTCCGCGAACCTGTGGACGACCTACAGGCTGACGCACGGAGTCACACTCGGTTACGGGGTTAATTACACGTCGTGGGTCTGGGCTACCGCGAGCGATACGACACCCACCGCCCTCTACAACCGGAGGACCATCCCGGGGTTTGTCCTGCACAACCTGATGGGCTCCTACGAGGTGAATCGGCTGCTCAGCCTGCAGCTGAACGTGACGAACCTGTTCGACAAGGAATACTTCACCCAGCTGCGCACCGTCTCGACGACGAGTGGTTGGGTCAACCCCGGGGCAGGGCGCACGGCCATCCTCTCCGCGCTGTTCGCATTCTGAAAAGGGCTCGCGTCAATGGTCCTGCATGTTCCCCGTGTGTTGAGTCAGGAGCAGGTGAGCGAGTTCCGGCGGCGGCTGGCGCAGGCCGGCTGGGTCGATGGCCGCATTACCGCCGGACATCAGTCCGTGCTCGTCAAGCAC
>DAITMW010000424.1:0-5562 GCA_036834945.1 Steroidobacteraceae bacterium | reverse complement strand
GCCACTCGAATCCGGTATAGACGATGCTCTTGGATTCACCTTTTTGGTGTTGCCCGGTGGACGAATCCAGCGCGTAGACGACGGTGTATTCATCCTCTCCTGCTCTCGAGACGGTTGCCGTGCCCCAGGAGTCACCCTGGCCTGGCTCGTGAGCCTTCACGAGCCACGTGCCCGACAGGTCAGCGTGCGGGCGTGCGCGCCACTGGTCCCAGGCCGTCGTGTGGAAAGAAAACAGCTTGCCGAGCTCTTCGGGCACCTCGGTCGTTGCTTTCTGCCACCAGAGCCGGTCACGGGCGTTCTGTTGGTATTCGATGGTGGGCCATTGAGCCAGGTGCCAATGAACATGCTTCAGCCAGTCGGCGGAATCCCGTCTCTGCAGGGCGATGCGAGCGGCCGAGTGACAGCGCGCGCACATGACCTGCAGATCCCCCGGCAACGTCATGTCGCTCGCGTTGGGACGGCGTTCGAGTGCGTAGCGCGCCTCTGTCGTTTCGGATGGCGCGAGACCCTGGGTATCGGCGAGGTAGCGAATCAGCACATCACGATCGGCTTCCGGAATCGGAACCTGGTGGACATGTTGCATCCGGACGATGGTCATGAGCCAGCCTTCCGGGGTCTTACGGATGTCGCTGATCCGTGCGAAGTGCCCCGGCGTGCTCTGCTGGTGACAGCCTCCGCAGCGATCGCTCAGTATCTGAGCACCGCGGGGGGTGTCGTCGGCTCTGGCGATGCCGGTCAACAGATAACCCACGATGCACACTGTCGAGAGCGATAGGACCTTGATCATCTCAGACCTCGTGAGGCGTGCTCGAGACTGCGGCCATCGACTTTCCAGACTCCGCGGGGCCATTCCGGGGATACCCAGACGCGGCGCAATTCGATCCGATCGCCATTCAAAACCGGTCGCATCTCGAATTGCGCCTTGGCGTCGGGCCTGATCGTCGCCCGCTCTACGGCTCGCTCGTAGTCGGCCGCCGTGGATGTCCAGAATTCTGATCCGCCCCAGTCGGCCTGTAGGCGATAGAAGTTGGCCGCGGTACTCACGGCCCGTCGCCACAGCTCCCGCGATCGCTCATCGACGAAGCGAGCGACAACAGACCATGGCTCGCCGCGCAGATAGCTGGTGATGGCCGCAACCGCGACGCGCGCCGACCTGAGAGCTTCGTGAATTCCGTTGCCGGATAAAGGATCCATGGCGACCGTGGCGTCACCGATGCGTAGATTGCCCTGCCCTCGCGAGGGTTGCGCGTAGCGCGCGACCGCCGCACAGGCGTGGTAAGTGCCTTCAGCAGTCAGTCGATCGATCGGAAAAGTGAAGTCGGCAAGGCTTCGAGTCGCGCTGCGAATCCTGTCCGCGAGTTGCACACGGGAGAGCCGTCGGGTTGCGGACGTCACGAATTGGGCTGAGACCACGCCCTCGGGGGTTGTGGCTAACCAGCACCAACCGTCATCCAACGCCGCGAGAGCACTTCCGGGGGCCTCTCGTCGTCCGCGCCCGTAGTGGAGGGCGACGCTCCAGGAGACGAGCAGCGGACCGCGGTCATCGCTGCGCCTCGCGTGGCGACCCCGAGCATCGAGTACAGTCCGGCCCCGGATGACACCGTTGTTTGTTTGGATCTGCCAGGCGTCATTGACGAACGCGACGGACCGCACTGAGGCATCCATCCAACATACTGCCCGCTCGTTTATGCAAGCGCGCAATCGTGCGTCGAATACAGCGCGATCGATCAGCGCTTCCTGGCCGCGCTGTGATCGCTCACCCGCCCACAGGACATTTCGTGTTGCCGGCAGTGATGCGATCGCCGCGGCGGATCTCAATCCTGCCTCACTCAGAGCGAAGAGCGCGCGTGCTGACAGACCTTGGACGCCTGCGGGAGCATTGTGACTGATCGAGGCATGGTGACTGATCAGGGCTGTAGTGAAGCCCTTGGCGGTCAGGGCGAGCGCGGCGGCCGCGCCTGCTGGACCTGCGCCAAGTATGATGGCATCAAACAGATCCGCGGCACCGCGGCTCACGAATCATCCCCGGTGGTCAGGTTGAGCGCCCGGACCTGCTGTTCGCGGATGAGATACTTCTGCACCTTGCCCGTGACCGTCATCGGAAAGGCTTCGACGAAGCGCACAAAGCGCGGCACTTTGAAATGCGCAATCTGTCCCCGGCAAAAGTCGAGGATCTCCTCCTCGGTGCACCCGTTGCACTCGCGAAGCCGGATCACCGCGCAAACAACCTCTCCATACTGTCGGTCCGGGACACCGACAACGGCTACGTCGAGGATCTTCGGGTGCCGCAGCAGGAATTCCTCGATCTCCCGGGGATAGATGTTTTCGCCGCCGCGGATGATCATATCCTTGACCCGCCCGACGATACTGCAGTAGCCCTCTTCGTCGATCGTCGCCAGATCGCCGGTATGCATCCAGCCGGCGGCATCCAGAGATTCTGAGGTTCGCTCCGGATCATCCCAATAACCGCGCATGACGTTGTAGCCCCTAGTCAGGAGCTGCCCACGCTCGCCGCGGGGTACGACTCGACCGTCGGCATCAATGAGTTTCACCTGGACGTGAGGATGAATCCGTCCGACGGTGGCGACACGCTTTTCCAACGGATCGTCCACGGCGGATTGGAAGCTCACGGGGCTGGTCTCGGTCATGCCGTAGCAGATCGTGATCTGCTCCATGTGCATCTGTGCGATCACCCGTCGCATGATGGCAATCGGACAGGGTGCGCCCGCCATGATGCCCGTGCGCAAGGAGGTCAGGTCGAATTCAGCGAAACGGGGGTGTTCCAACTCGGCGATGAACATGGTCGGCACGCCATACAGCGAGGTGGCACGCTCCTCCGCCACCGCGGCGAGCGTGGACTCCGCATCAAACGACTCCGCCGGCAAAACGACCGTTGCACCGTGAGTCACGGCACCGAGGACGCCCATGACCATGCCGAAGCAATGATAGAGAGGCACCGGAACGCAGATGCGGTCTCCGGGCTGCGTGCGCATGCCCCGGGCTACAAAGTAGCCGTTATTGACGATGTTGAAATGGGTCAGGGTGCCACCCTTGGGCAGTCCGGTCGTCCCGCTCGTGAACTGAATGTTCACCGCCTCGTCAGGGTCGATCTCGGACTCCGCCAAGTCATCGTGGCCCGCCCCGTGCTGCAGATCCCGAAATGGGATCATGCCGGGGATCTCACCCGGCCCCAGGTGGATCAGGTATTCGAGATCGGGGAACATCTCACATCGCAGGCGATTCGTGTCCGGCTGCACCGCTCCCGCGATGAGTGATCTCAGGATGGCGACGTAATCACTGCTCTTGTGTGACAGGGCCAGGACCAGGGCGCGACACCCTACTTTGCGCAGAGCGTGGCTGAGCTCGGAGGCGCGATAGGCGGGGTTGATGTTGACCAGGATCAATCCTGCGCGGGCGGTCGCGAATTGAGTCAGGATCCATTCGGCGTTGTTGGGTGACCAGATGCCAACCCGGTCGCCGGGCTTCAGGCCCAGAGACCGGAAGCCGCGCGCCAGTTCGCTGACGCGACGGTCCAGCTCGCGGTAGGTCCAGCGGATCGACTGATGGCGGACGATGAGGGCCAGCGCCTCAGGCCACTGGTCCGCCCCATCACTGAGCACGCCGCCAACCGTGCGATACAGCAGAGGCTGGTCGCTCGTTCCGGAAACGTAGCTCGGCGCGCGGCTCATACGGCTACCGTGATTTCAGAATCGATAGGTGGCATCCACACCGTAAGTGCGCGGGATACCCCGATGCCGGTAGTCATATCCGAGGCCCTGAAGGTCTACCGCGTTGGTGAGGTAGAACGTGTTGCCCAGATTGTTGCCCCACAGACCGAGCTCCCAGTTGTCCGTGACACCATGCAGGGAAAGGCGCGCGTTGAGCAGAGAATAAGCCTTCTGGGAGATCGCGTCTTCCTGGGGCAGAGCCAGATATTGCTTGGCGCTGTAGCTGGCGTCGACGTGCAGGCGCACTCCCATGAGCGCCCCCGTCCAGGCATCCCAATCCGCGCTGGCATTGCCGGAGACGCTCGGCGCGTTGGGCAGTTTCTGGCCTGATATATCGCCGCTGGCGAGCCGGCCCTCCTGCACGCGGGAGTTGAGGAAACCCATGCCCAGCCGGGCCTGAAGGGTACGCACCGGCCGCGCGGTGATCTCGATCTCACCCCCATCGATCTTGGACTTTCCAAGGTTGATCAACGGCTGCTGACCGGTCGGATAGACATTGATGATCTGTTGGTTCTTGTACTGGTAGTGAAATACGGCCCCATCCACCTGAAGTCGATTGGCGAACCAGCTCGTCTTGAAGCCCGCCTCGATCGAATCGAGCGTCTCGGGTTTCACGGTGGTGAAGTCCGTGTTGGTGAACAGGAATTGAGCGTTGAAGGCCGCGGATCGGTAGCCACGGCTGTAGCTCAGGTAGATCAGGCTGTCCCGCGTGGGTGTGAAGTCGATTCCGGCGCGACCGGTGACCGAGGAATTGTGGAACCCTTGCGTGAACTTCTGGTTGACCGTCTGATCGTAGCCGGGCGTGCCGGGCAGTGCGAGCACCGGCACATCGGTCGCGAGAATGTTCGCGATCGGCACTTCGTCGACGCCACGGAGCTGGTCGAGCGCATTCTTCTGTTCACCGGTGTCGTGGTTGTAACGGACACCCGCGCGCAGCTTCACCAGATCGGTCAGCTTGTAGCTGCCGTCGGAGTAGATCGCCCAGCTGTTCTTGATCTGATCGAAGGAGTTGTAGTAGCGGCAGGAGGCGTTGACGAAGAATCCTGCCGCGTAGCCGCCACCGGGGGTATTGAAGCTCGAGTCCACGCAGTCCTGGTAGTTCATCTGGCCATCGCCGTTGTAATCCAGGAAGTTGTAGAACCGGTTCTCCGTGGAATTGAAGATCGCCTCGTGCTGATAATAGGCGCCGATGATATAGCTCAGCGCATCGGTCCCCGTGGTACTCAGGCGGATGTCCTGGGTGACCTGGTGGGTCTTGCCCAGATAGGGAATCTTGAAGATGTCGATGCCAGCGCCATCCGTGCCTTCCGGATTGAAGAGCGAGCCCTGATCCCACGAGCTGATGGCCGTGAGTGCGTAGGAATCCGACAGCGCCCAGTGGGTCGTCAATGACACAGCCTGGTTGTCCTGGCGCCGGCGCGGGGTGTAGTTCTGAGCCACCGTGTCGTTTCCCAACGGCTTGCCGGTGGCGGTACCGTCGCTCGTCGGGTAGTAGGCTTCGACGAGGCCGATCCCCAGATCACTCACTCGCCCCGGAATGATCGCGTAGTTCTGGGGATCCTGCATACTCTTGGAGTAGCGCAGGGTGAAGTCGAGAGAATCGGTCGCCCTGAACAGCACGCTCAGCCGTACCCCATACTGATCCACCCCTTCCAGGTCAGGATGGCCCGGCAGGATGTTGTGCACGAATCCATCGGCCTTGGTGTAGGTCGCCGCGATGCGGACGGCAATCCGATCGGGGATCAAGGCCGTTTGAAAGGCACCCTCCACTTCGCGACGGTTGTAGTTGCCGCCGCCAACCTTGATGTAGCCCTCCGTGTCAAAACCCGGCTTG
>DAITMW010000423.1:0-5564 GCA_036834945.1 Steroidobacteraceae bacterium | reverse complement strand
TGCGCGAACCATGGCTTTCCATCCTGGTCGAGGTAGAGGCGCTCCGCCTCCTTCGAGGTCAGCGGCCGGGAGCCGATACGACCGAAGACCGCCATCTGATGGCCGGTCTCATCCACCGCCCGGTCCCGGTCGAGACCCTTTGACAGAGCGAGTGCGGGGGCGCTCGTGCGGTAGTGCGCGATCACCTGCGGCTTCGGTTCCGGGCTGAACCCGTAGAACTTGGGCTGACTCTCCGGCGAGGTCAGTTGCACCACCGTCAGTCCGTTGCGGCCGTCGGCCACGTAGGCGAACAAGGACGCATTGGTCGATCCAACTACCACGTCGCGCACATCGTTCAGGTCGCCCTGCTCCTTCAGCAGCTGGTGCAGCTGCATCTGCTCAGGCTTCTCTATATCCACTATGGCCAGACCCTGCTTGCCAGCCGCCACGTAAGCGTACGTGCGGGCGAGATAGACCCGATGGGCGTCCTGCAGGGGGACGACGCTGTTGACGAGCCTTGGATGCGCCTTGTCCGTGATCTCCAGGACCTTCAGTCCCTCGGCATCAGTAACGAAGAGGTAGCGGAACTGAAGCGCGGAAGCTCGGACATCCTCGAGCGGTACGACGCTTTCGACATGCGGGTGCAATGGATCGTCCAGGTCGAGCACAACCAGGCCCGCTGCCGCGGCGACGTAGACATAGTGGCCACCAATGGTCAGATGCCGTGCCCCATTGAGGATGCCGTTCGGGTTCCAGGTCAAGGCGCGCCGCAGCTGGTTGTTGCGCGGATTGCCGTCGGCCAGGGTGTTGACGTCGGTCAGGATCAACCCCTCGCGGCTGTCGGTAATCAGGGCGTAGTTGTAGATGGGGTGGAACGGCTGCTCCTCGTTCTCGTCCCGCATCAGCTTTCCCTGGTTGCGCGCCGGGTGGATCGGCTGGTTGGTGGGCAAGGCCACGCAGGTGGCGTCCTTGGATTCGATGCGGGTGTCATGACCCAGCGGGCTCGACGGACCGGTGAGGATCGGCTGGCTGACTCCCTTGTTGGCGATGCTGGCGATGTCGTAAACCTGCATACCGTGGTGCCCTTCGGCGGCATAGACATACTCGCCACGCATCTGCAGGCAACTGATCGGGTCTCCGGAATGGTCGTGCGCGGTCTGGAGCTGTTGATGCAGCCCCTCGTGACGCCGATAGTTGTCCGGATAAGCATATTTCTGCAGGTAGCTGCCGATCACCGCCTGCGGCTCGTCCCACTCCGTGACCTGGACGCCGGTGATGCCGCCGGCCGTGCCGAGCCAGGCGTAGTAGCCGATGAAGTTGACCCAGTTCGTCCCTTGTAACAGCAGCTGCGCCATGATCGCGTTGTTGTCATTGGCGGCCGACAGATGGCAGTCCTCGCACGTCTTGGTCTCCGTCACGCGTTCCGTGTGTGGATAGTGAGGATTGAACGCCTGGGAGCTGTAGCCGCTCGCGGAAATGGGTGGTTGCTGGATGTAGGTGTGCTCACGGTTGATGTTCGTCGAGGAGACCACCAGTGCGGAGCTCGAGCGCACTGGAGCGATTCTTCCTCCATCCGTAGGTCCTCGCATCCCGAGCATGAACATGTCTTCGCGCGCCACCTGTGGGTTGTAGGTGGCGACGACGCGGGCATCCCCTCCTTCGTAATGGTGCCCGGGCGTCTTCCAATTCGCTTCGGTTGGCAGGTGGCACCCGGCACAACTCGTCGTCCAGGACGTATGGCAGGTATAGCATTCCATCTTCTTGAAACTGTGCGCCCGCTGGTCCGGCGGCACGCTCAGGCCCCAGTCTTGTGTTTTGGTGTCCCGACTCACGAGCTTGGCTCGCGCTGATTTCTCGTTGTAATCACTCGAGCCCGGAGTCACGCTGTCCTTGACGAGGTGCACACGCCATTCGAGTCCGGGAGTGACCAGAGAACGCTGGTACAGCTTGCCGTCACGCCACTCGAAGCGTTTGCCTCCATCCGGGTTGCGCAGCAGGCTCAGATCCGTGCCGGTGGGCGGCGCGGCGGGCCCGGAGGTGCGCAGGTTGGGATACGCGTCGACCGTTCCATGACAGTCCACGCAGCTGATCTCGATCGCCTGCGCAACCTCGCCATACAAGTAACCGTTGCTGTGATTGTCCTGGGCGAAGTGGCAGTCCACACACTGCATGCCCTTTTCCATGTGGATCGAGGCCATGTGCACGGCTTTCTTGAACTTCTGCGGATCGTCGTCCTGGACGACCTCGCCCTTGGCATCCAGCAGGTTGCCGTGGCGGTCGCGCTTGTAGATCGCCCGGAAGTTCCAGCCATGGCCGTGGTAATCGGCGAATTGTGTATCGTGCAACTTGGGATTCAGCTCGCTCACGTGGGTGAGGAAATCGACGTCGGCCCACTTGCCGCGCGGTGCCGCGCCTTCCGGGTTGCGATCGTTGACGGCGCGGATTTCCTCGGGGGTCGGATATTTCTGCTTCTCGGGCCACATGGCCGGCGCATCGGACTCGTAGTCCCACATCGTGTAGCCCATGAACGTGTTCATGAACACGTTGGGTTGATGCATGTGACAGACCATGCATTGACTCGTGGGAATCGACCGGGTGAAGCGGTGCGCGAGAGGATGTCCCGACTCGTGTTTTGGGATCACCGGGTCGACTGAGCGGCTCAGTCCAGTGTTACCCGCCGCGGCATACGGGCCAGAGTGCAGCGGGTCGCGGTCGTTGGCATACACGACGTGGCAGCCGGCGCAGCCGGAGCTGCGGTAGTCGCCCGGCTGGTCGTTAGTGCCCATGAACCACATGTATGGGTCGTTCAGACGGGTTTTGTGCAAATTCAGGACTGAGACGGAGATGCGCCCGCCCGTGCCGTTACCGCGATTGGAGACGTGCAGGTCAGGGCGTCCCGGCTCGTTGAGGGCCTGCAATCCGCCGGTGAGGTTCGGCAGGCCGATTTCCGGGAAGCGATTGCCGGTCACACGGCCGCCGGACTCGAATACCCGCATCACGTCCGGGGTTGGAGCGCTCTCCCAATGGGGCAACGGCTCCAGTTTGGGTAACACGCCGTGCAAGGACAGCGCGCTGGCGGGATCCGGTAGTACAGGTCCGAGAATCGAGGCAGCCTCTCCGGTGCTCGTGTAGGACTCGCCCAGCATGTAGCGTTTGTAGGGCAGGATGCCGTTGTTGTAGGAGGCGCCGCCGAAGAACATGGCGCCGGTCGCCATCAGGCTGCGTTGCGCGGCGGCGAGAATCGCTCCATGGCAGGCGCCGCAGGCCTGGTCGGCTACACGGTAGTCCGATGGGTTGATGAAACGGATGAACTCCGGCGACTCCCGATTGAGCAGTGTGTAGCTGCGCTGCGGTTTCGCACTGTGCGGATAACCCCAATCCTGCGGGTACTTGGGCAACACGTGTGCCAGGTCACGCAGGCGTTTGTATTCGAATTCCAGGCGCGCCAGGCCCCGCTCCGGAATCTGGCTGGCATCCCCGCCATGACAGTCGGTGCACCCCAGTTTCACCGCCGGGTTGTCGTGCATGGACAGCCGGTCCGTTTCCGTGTGGCATCCCAGGCAGCCCACGCTCTTGCGATCGACTTCGGTGAGCGGCTGGTCGGCGGGCGCCGCTGGCGCCATGACGCCGGGCGCGGCCGGGGCCGCGTACACCGGGCAATTCCAGCCCGCCGCCATCCAGAACAGAATCAACAGGTATCGCTTCATGGCATGGCGCATCGATCAGTACGTCAGGATCAGGTTGAGGAAACCCGAGAACGGCGCGTCGCCTCCGGTGAGTTGCCGGGTCGCGGATGCTGCGAGAAGTCTCGCGGCAGTGAGGCGCACGATGATGTTCTGGGAGTCCAGGGGGCGATAAAACAGGTCGAGCGACAGATCGGTCCCTATATCTCCTCCCGCGAGCGGGCGGCCCAGAATGGCTCCCAGGGTCGCGGTCTGATCGAACCACAGGTGATTCGCATCGAGAGACAGTCGTAACGTCGGCGCGAGGTCGAAATCGCCACCCACGCCGACGAGCCGCAACCCCGGGTTGTTGAAGTTGGATTGCCCCGGAGCGGCGCTCGAGCGCAGATCGGGAAACAGCGAGTCCCTGACCTTCAGATTGATCTGGCCGAGGACCAGCGGCAGTTGCTGATGGATGAAGAAGCTGGAATCGGCCCCGGCGAACAGCGCGCTCTGGCTGATCCCGTCGAAACCGTGCTCGGTTTTGTCGAAAGGGTTCGAATCACCGGAAGCGTACAGGCCGGATGCCCGCAGACGGATCCAATCGAAGTCCCTCGAGAGCTCCACCGCGGCGAAGTGCGCCTCCACGCGATTGTTCCGAGTATCGAACACGCTCTGCTGCTCGACACCCAGGACCTCGTACAAGGATGCCGTGAGGTTGTACTTCCCGAGGTGGCCGTCGACGCTGTAGCCGAGATAGGCCACGTCGTAATCGTGATGACCGTTGATGAAAGTCATCGGGGTCCCCGTGAATTGCGTACCCCGCGTGTGATTGCGGTCGTACAGGACGAGGAACTCCGAGGTGAGCCCCGGCCTGAAGAGATCCTGCACGTACAGGTTCGCCATCAGGATGTCATTTTCCGGCAGGCCTGCCCCGAACTGATTCTGCCGTGCCGCGTTCTTCGGCATGGGCCGGAACCAACCGATGTTGTACTGGTAGACATCATTGCCGCGCGTGCCGAAGAAGCGGACGCCGAGTGGCTGATCCGCCAGCACGAAACCGCGGAAATCGCTGTCGACGGCCTGAATGCCGACCCGCACGCTGTCGAAGTCGTAGTTGGCCGACACGTCGCGCAGATGGGTCTCGAAGAACAAGGCCTGCGCGCCGAAAGTGCTCGTCGAGACCTGCGCGCCGTTGGTTCGGGTCGCGCTGTAGTTGAACAGGGGCGTAAAGCGAAACTGTACGTCGGGAGGCTGAAAGATCGTATCGCCGCGATAGAGCACCGCGTCGAAGCTGGCGGTCTGGCTCTCGAAGAGTTGTTGCCGGGGGTCGAGAAAAGGCGTATTCGCGACGGGAGCGTTTGGCACGCGACGCGACTCCACCAGGGTATTGGATGTGGCCGTCCCCACCACGAACCAGTTCCCACCCAGGATCGGCCGGTCCAGGAGCGGCCGGTCGCCTTTGAGCACGTTGTTGGTGGCGTAGGGGTTGCTGATATTGGCCGGGAAGCCGAGCTGGTCGACGATGCGCCAACGGTCCTGGGCTTGGGGTGCCCGCACCCCTGTCATGTTGGGCGTAGGCAGGCGCTCGGGATCGCACTCCACGGGCCCCTGCCCCGCTCGATCACCGGCTGGCCGGGCCTGCGACGCTGGGGTTTGGACTCCTCACCAGGGCAGCCCGAGTTCAGGTTCGTGTTGGAGTCGGATGGCGACTGCTGCGCGTGGCCCACAGCGCACACACTGGCCAGGAGGCCGGCGACGAGCAGCCCGACTCGGCGCCTCATCGTGTCGCCTGCGTGCTTTTGCCTGTGGTCCGCAGCCAGGCGCCGCGACTCGGAATGTGGAACGGATGGCACATCAGGCAGTCGGATGCCACCTTGGCGGAACTGCCCGCCCCTCCATGGCACTCACGGCATCTGGCAA
>DAITMW010000422.1:0-5583 GCA_036834945.1 Steroidobacteraceae bacterium | reverse complement strand
TGATGCCGGATCTCATCAGCATTCTCGATCGCGAATCGGCGGAGCCGATAACGGCGGAACGCCTGGCGTATGGACAAAGGGTGAAAGTCATAGGAAGCAGTGCGGACCCGTTACTGCGCACACCACAGGCACTGGCCGTGATGGGGCCTCGGAAGTTCCACCTGGAAGAGGACTACATACCCATCGAAAAGCTCGTCTGAGTCGTTGTCTGTAACCGAAGCCGAAGCCAAACGTTGTGGGAGCTTGCCTGTCATGAGTACGTTGAAGAGCAAACCAGGGGTTCGACTCGTCGCCGGCGCCGTGGCGGCCGCCTTGTATTGGGCAGGAAGTGGGGTGGCCCGGGCCGATGACGCCGCGGCCGCGCAGCCCTCCGATGACAGCGATTCGGGCGTGCAAGAGGTTATCGTCACGGCGCGGCGTCGCGAGGAATCGCTGCAGGAGGTCCCGGTCGCCGTATCGGTACTCTCGGGAGCGACGCTCGAGAACGCCAACGTGCGCCGCGTAACCGACTTCACTGCCATGGTACCCAACCTGAGCGTCAACTCCGGCTACCGCCAGGGATCGCTGTGGATCTCGCTGCGAGGCATTCCTTCGGTGCAGGGTGGCGAGCCACCCGTGAGTGTCTTGATCGACGGCGTTCAGGTCCCTGGACAGGACTTCATCAACGAGGAGCTCGGAAACCTGGCCAGTGTGCAGGTGCTGCGTGGCCCGCAGGGCGCACTGTACGGCCGGGGTGCCATCGGCGGCGCGATCCTCATCGAGACGCAGAAGCCCACCAATGATCTCGCGGGTAACATCACGCTCGACTATGGCAACCACAACGACGAGCGCGCCATCGGCACCATCTCCGGACCATTGGTTGCCGACGTCGTTCTGGGCAGCCTCACCGTGTTGGGACGCAAGACGGACGGCTTCCAGCCCAATCTGACGACCGGCGGTTATGCTGATGAGGGCAGAGGCATCAACGTCAACGGACGCCTGCTCTTCAATCTCCCGGACGACTGGACCATCGATCTGAACGCCCGCCGGCAACACGGCGTCGACGGTGCCTCTTACGAGTATCTCGTGACCGATGTGACCCGCTACGATTACGACAACCGGGTCGCCGGTGACGTCAACGATCCCAACGTAACGGACGATCACACAATCTACAGCGTTTCGGCCAAGATCGACAAGAAGCTCGGGCCCGTCACCCTCACGTCCATCAGCCAGGAGGCGAAGTCGGATTCCATCCTGCGTGGCGACGGCGACTTCTCGGCGACCCACGGTGTGCTGCAGGACAACCGCATCAGCATGAATGCCTTCAACCAGGACCTGCGCATTGCCTCCAACGGCGACGGACCGTTGCAGTGGATGCTGGGCGGCTTCTATCAGCACCGCAGGACCATCAACTACCTGCTCGAGACCAGCGACCCGCTGGCCGATCCGACGCAATACCCGCCCGACAGGATCTGGGCCAACAGCAATCAATTCGACATCAGCGATGCCTGGGCGGTTTACGCGCAGGGCGACTACAAGCTGCCGATGGGATTCGAGCTCACCGTGGCGGGTCGATATGACCGCGACCGGCGCACGTCCTATGATGCCTTCCTGCCACCCACCCGCACCGGTGCGACCTTCGACCAATTCCAGCCCTCGGGCACATTGAAGAAGGATATTACCGCCAATGCCAATGTCTACGTGACGGTGGGACGTGGATTCCAGAGTGGCGGCTTCAATCCCTACGCCGACACCGTGGCGCTCGGTGTCTCCAGGCTCTACCAGCCCGAGACGAGCACCAACTACGAGATCGGCGCCAAGACCCGCTGGCTGGAGGGGCGCCTGACGGCGAACGTGGCCGCGTACCACACCGACTTCAAGAACCAACAATTCTTCTTCATAAGCGTGCAGCCTTTTGTCGCTCGTGACGTCTACAACATCGACAAGACGCGAATCAACGGTGCGGAGCTCGAGGTCAACTACCAGGTGTTCAGGGATCTGATGGTATCCCTCAGCGCCGGCAGCGCCGACAGTGTCATCAAGCAGTTCCAGGGGACCAGCCTCTTCAGCGGCAACAAATCGCCCAACTCGAACGAATATACCGCCAATGCCAGCCTGACCTACCAGCCGCGCCTCACTGACCAGGTGACCGGGCTGTTGTACTTCGATTGGGAGCGCCGCGGGCCGATGTATTTCGACGTGCAGAATCAATATAACATCAAACCGACGGATACCCTCGACGGTCGGGTTGGAGCCAGCTTCGGTCGCTACCAGCTCTCATTCTATATGCGCAATATCACGGATGAGCGCTATCCGGTGCTTTTTCAGGCGAATGCTGCCGGGCCTGGGGTACATGGGCAGCTTCTCAATATGCCGCGGCAGTATGGTCTGGAGGTCAAGGCGTCCCTCTAGCGGGCGCGGCGCTAGATCGCACTCTGCGCGTGCATTGGGTCGGCGAACATGGCCAGCCGATGGTGGTGTGGAGCGCGCTTGGTGGCTACGGTTTTGACGTTGGCATAAGCAGCTGGCGGTGCAGCTCAGTTCAGGGACGGTCTCGACCAGGGGTCGGGCCGGCCGATGCCGGCATACAAACCATCCACGAGCTCTATAAAGCGATTCCACCCGTAGTACTGCAACGCATGCGAGCGGGCCGAGCGGGCTACGGCTCTGGCGCGGTGAGCAGACCTGAATACATCGAGGATGGCCTGCTTCACGCTTTCGCTGCGCGCCTCGCACAAGAAGGCGCGCTCGCTGTTGAGCACCGGCTCATGAGCAGGGCCGTTTGTCGCAACGATCGGCTTACCTGTCGCCATGTAGTCGAACACCTTGAGCGGCAGGTTATTGCTGCCCGGTCGCAGTGAAATCAGACAATCGGCCATCGCAAAATAGGAGGGCATCCTGTCTCGCGACTGTCGGGTGAGAATGCGCACGTGTGAGCGGACGCGTGGGTCAAATTGCGAGAGGGTGGCGTCGCGCGAGTCAGCGTTCGCGCCGACACAAACGAGCATCAGAGTAGGATCCGAGGGGAGCGCTCGCGTGAACGCCTCGAACAGCAAATCGAGGCCCTGGTATGCCGCGAAGTTGCCGCTGTACATGATGACGTGCGCCTCTTGAGAAATGTCCAGGTCCGCTCGCAACTGTCGAACAGAGGCGTCATCGACGGGACTCATCAAGGGCGGGAAGCGCCATTCGGTGCAGGCTGCATCCGGGGCTACGCCGCGCACATGGTCGACCAGGCCCATGCTGCAAACGATGTGTAATGCCCGCCTGAGTGTGAATCGCTCGAATGAGCGAAGCGCCCGTTGCGCGAACGCGGTGCCGAAGAGCTTGTGGTTGCGCAGCTCGAGAGGAATGGCCGAGGCCATATCGTAGACAAATGGCTTGCCGAACCTGGGGCACAGCAAGGCCGCGAGATATGCGGCTTCCTCCACCGCATGAACGGCACAGTAGTCGCGTGTCCTGAGCAGATTTCCAAAGGAGCCGGCCAGCGCCACATCGAGCAGGGCCTTGCTGGCGGAGAAGCCAACCGGTACTTCCCGAATGCCGACTGGGTTGGGGCAGCGGCGTATGTTGACTGACGGTATGAGTATGTCCTCGCCGATCGGAAATGCCAGCAGGTCGACTTCATACCCGAGCTGCCCGAGTGCGCGGCACGTGTTGGCAACAGCGATAGGAGTCCCCCGATCCTGATAGAAAGGCTGCGGGGTGACGACAAGAATGCGCCCCCTCCTGGCGCTCGTAACAGCAGAGCTCGTGTCTTCGCGCAACGCTGGTGAGTTCGACAAGCTCGACATCCCACATTCGGCACGGCATGTGCTTCTATTGCCTCGCAAACATCGAACCCGACGAGCCGCGACTGTCTGTGGTGGGAGACCCTGTTGAGTCCGATGAAACCGAGACATCTCAGAAACGTGTGGAAGCCGCTCATACGCGTACTCTTCGGCATTTTCGTCCTCGCCTTGATCCTTGCCACCACTCGGATCGAAAGCGTCCTGGCGGCGCTATCGCAGGCACAGCAGCATCTGATCGTCCTAGGGCTTGCACTGAACCTGCTCACACGGTTGTTCGCAGCGGGGAGAAATTACGCGATCGGCCGCGGCGTCGGTCTGCCTTTGTCTCCTTTACAGACTATTGAGGCTATGTTCATAGCCAATTTCTGGAGCCTCGTGCTCCCGGGCGTGTCCGCCGGCAGCATCGCCACAGTTCATCGCTATTCACGATACGGCGCGCCGATAGGGGGTAGTGTTGGCGTGCTGGCGGCGAGTCGCGCCATTGAGCTCGCCGTGTTCTGCGCTGTCGGAATGGTCGCGCTTGCGTGCAGCTCGCAATCCTTCAGCACCCGGAACGTGGTCGTGCTCTGTGCCATTCCGGCAGCAGCGTTGGCCGCGTTGGTTTTCGGCAGGCGCCTGGCCATACAGATGCGGAATTCTCCTGCCCGCCAAAAATTCCGCTCGCCTTTCATGGCAAGAGCCCGAGACGCCGCCGTACGCGTTATCGCCGCTTTCGGCGGCGTCCCTCGAAAGTTCCTCATACACGCTGCAGGCTTTGCCCTGGCGCAATGCTGCCTCGATGCGGCGTCTGCGCTCTCGTTCGCGTGGAGTCTGGGCCTCAAGATCGGCTGGCTCGATGCGTTATGGATCAACATGCTCACCTATCTCGCGATCCTCCTGCCAATATCCGTGGTTGGGCTCGGGGTGCGCGAGGCCTCGATCATTGTCGCGCTTGCGCCGCTTGGGATTTCAAGGGAGGCGGCAATTGCGCTCGCCGCGCTCATGCTGGCAGCGACTCTGCTCAATGCCCTCTGCGGCGGTGTGCTCCAGCTGGTCGGCAACCCAACAGCTGGCAGGCAAAATCGTAATCAGGACAACTCCGCGGTTCCATCTCCGGGTGAGGCCGGCGGAGGACCCGGAACAGGAAGCAGCCATTCGTTTCGAATGTCGTAATTTGAGGCGCATGTCGGATGGAAGGTGACCTGAGTTGATGGCGCGGCGCTGCTAAAGCACTACCGGCTTGTCCGGTAGCTCCTTCGTAGCACCCGCGACAACGGGAAAGTGTTTTACCAATTGACGGGTCACCGCCTGGATCCCATCCATGGTTCCGGTGTGGTAGAGCCCACACGCGAATGCGACCTCCATCGCGTGGCAAACACCCTCCCAGTCATCGGCGGCGACCTTGGAGTGAACTCCACGGTCGGCGACGATTTCGACCGCGCGGTCCGCCAGCAGAACGTAAATCAACACGGCATTGCGATGCTCGGTATCCCACAAGCGCAACAGGGAGAAGACCTCAATAGCCCGCTCGCGCGGGGACTGTCCTCCGTAGAGCGCGACCCCATTCAGAGCGCCTTCCACGACGAAGCAGATTTCACCCGCGTGCCGAGTCTCGCTATTTCTAATTTCGTGCTCGATGACCTCGAGGGTGGCAGGGGGAAATTTTCTCCTGACCCGCCATGGTGTCATCAACAGGTGCTTGCAGATACGCGCTAGTGGGACGGTTGCCATCGTTACCACCGTCCGGAAGCGCCGCCGCCGCCAAAGCCTCCACCGCCTCCACGGAAGCCGCCCCCTGAGCTGCCTCCTCCGAAGCCGCCGCCGTAGCCCCGGC
>DAITMW010000421.1:0-5589 GCA_036834945.1 Steroidobacteraceae bacterium | reverse complement strand
AGCCCGTAGCCGCCCTGCCCTCCGCTGCCGCAACCCTCCGGGCCGGTATTGGTGAAGCAGCCGTTGTTGGTCACGAAATACACCCGCGTCTGGTACGTGTAGTCGAGCCGAGGGGTCAAGGACCCACCGCCCGCGACCGGGATGGTGTATTGCATGCCCAGTGATCCGGTGAACTTCGGCGTGCGGGGCGAGTAGCAGGTTTCCCCGTTGCACTGGTCTCCGGTGAACAGGAGGGCGTTGCCGCCGTTGGATTGCAGGAAGTAGTTGATATAGCCGACCGAACTGTCGATGCGCAGATTGTCGACCGGCTCTGTCTGTAGCTCGCCTTCGAAGCCCCACAGCCGCGCGGTGCCTGCGTTTTCCTCACGGAACCAGTTCACGCCGAGGGCATCGAGCTGCTGCGCGAAGGTCTGCTGGTCGAGGTACTTGGAGTAGAAGAAGTCCGCGTTCAGGCGCACCCGGCGCTGCCAGAACTCCGACTTCTCGCCAATCTCGGCGGTGCGCAGGTATTCAGGTCTGAAAGGCTCCGTCTGCAGGGCATCGGCCGGCCGCGGGCTGAAGCCACCGCCCTTGAAGCCGGTCGAGTAGCGGACATAGCCCATCAACGCTGGCGTGAACTGATAGTTCACGGCGACGTCGTAGTCGACGTGATGCGTCTTCAACGGAACATACTGTCCGTTCACATCGCCCGCCGCACTGGCCAGGGGGTCGAAGTTCTTGATCGAAATGATCGCGTTCTTCTCGTCCGAGGTGAAACGTGCTCCACCCGTGAGGGATAGTGGGTCGGTGATGTGCCATACACCGTGGGCGAACACGGCCCAGTTCTTGGTCACCTGCGTGACGTAGTTGTCCTGCTCATGGATGCATACGAAGGGGTTTTGCGCCGTGCAGGGGTAAAGGACGTCATATCCACGGTCGGAATCGTTCGCGTGGTAATAGAACACACCGGACGCCCAATCCACGGGACCGGCCTTTCCAGTGAAGGTCGCTTCCTCGGTGAACTGCTGATGGAACGCGTCGTCGTACGTGGAGTTCTCCGACAGCGGGCTGCCGTCGGAGTCGCGCCCGTACTGGTTGCTGAACTCGCGGAAGGCCGTGACGGACTTGAAGCTCACCGCATCCGAGAGTTTCCATTCCAGCGTACCGGCGATGCCCCAGTGGTTCAGGTTGTTGATGTTGGGAACATTACGGCCCGAGATGGGGTCGGTGCCGTAGTTGGAGTAGCCGCTATACATGTTGTTGGTGATGAAGCGGCTGTCGTAGGCGATGGGCTTGCCGATGTAAGCCGCCGGGCCCGCGGTCGGCACACCCAGGTAACCGTACGTCAGGGCGCCCCAGCCGGCATTCAGGCCATTGGTGCCGTCGATGACGGTGTATTTGTCGGCGGGACCGTTCTGGTTTTGCACGGTAATGTCACCGACCAGGTTGAACTCGGCCCGCTCGCTCAACAGGAGTCGGAAAGCCGCACGCCCGGACTGCACGTTCTCGTCTCCGAGCGTGCCCGTCTGGCAGTTGGAGCCAGGGGCGATCGCCGGGGCGAGACTCCCGAGGCTGCCTGCTCCGTTGGCGCAGACATAGTCGTAGAGCTTGAAATAGCCGTCGGCTTTCTTGCTGGAGAAGGAGAAGCGGGCATTGAGGAAGTTGTCGATGACGGAGATATCCGCCATCGCACGGGCTTCGATCCGGTTGAAGTTACCGTAGGTAAAGCTCGCGGTTCCCGTATTGCTTCCCTGGGGTTTGACCGAGATCAGCCGGACCGTGCCGGCTTCGGCGTTCTTGCCGAACAGGGTACCTTGCGGACCGCGCAGGACTTCGATGCGCTCGAGGTCCAGCAGGTCGAAGATGGAGCCTTGCGGGCGTCCCATGTAGACATCGTCTACGTAGATCGGCACGCCAGGCTCGAACGACAGGATGTTGTCTCCCAGGCCGACGCCTCGAATGAACGCCGCCATGGTGGATCCCCATCCTGCGCCGAGGGGTTGGATCACCGCGTTCGGCACGAAGGCACCCAGGTCGGTGATGTTGTCGAGATTGCGCGATTCCAGCAGCTGACTCGAAATGGCGGTGATGGCGATCGGCGTGGTCTGGAGATTCTCGGTCTTTCGTTGCGCGGATACGACAATCTCTTCCAGACCTGTCGAAGCCCCGGCCGTCCCTGTATTCGCGGTCTCCTGTGCCCAAGCGAGCGAGGGGCTCCCTAGAGTGCCTGAGGCAGCCACGATGGCACTGGCGAGCCATCGCCCAGTGCGAAGCCGACTCTCTTTCCAATGGACGTGCGAAAGCGGGCCGCCGCTGGGACGCGGTGAAATGCGCATTGTCTTCCCCCTGATGATAAGACGAACGTTCTGCCGTGCTTTGGAACGACTGGCCGTTGTGCCTTAAGCGCAACAACCTAGCACCGATCGTCTCGCAAGAGAATCTGGCCAGATGCGCTAGCAGTTTTCTAAAATTTAGAAAAGGTGTGACGTCGTTTCGAAAAAAGGGGGGCCCCATTTCAAGCAATAGCCTGGAAAATCTGCGCGCCTTTCTGAGCGTGGCCCGTTACGGCAGCTTCTCGCGAGCCGCGAACAAGCTGCATGTAGTGACATCGGCCGTAACGCGACGCGTAGAGCAACTTGAAAGCACACTGGGTAAGCGTCTCCTGCAGCGCTCTACGCGCGGACTGACGCTCACGACTACAGCGGAGGCGCTTTTGCCGAAGGCCTCACGAATCGTGGCGGAGATCGACGACATCTTCCGCAACGGTGGTCGCGAGGCTGGCATCGGAGGCGTGTTGCGTGTGAAGGCACCCACGACCGTCACCAGCGAGTTTCTCGGGACCCTGTTTGTCGACTTTCTACGGCAACATCCCAGCATCGATGTCGATGTCACCCTGGCCGACTACAGTGTCAATCCGCTGGAGCAGGGTTTCGATGTCGCCTTTGGAGCGATGCCGGTCTCTTATCGGGATGTCGTGGACATTCCGCTGTGGCGTTACGATCTCGTTGCCTGCTGCTCTCCGGGTTATCTCCAAGGCCGGGCGCCTCCGGGTCATCCGAGCGAGCTCATCGAGCACGAGTGCCTGACCACCACCTTGTTCGACGGTGGTTGGTTGTTTGAGAACGGGACGGGCGGGGTGGATATCGAGGTCCACTCGCGGGTTCATGTGAGTGATGGCCGCGTGATCCGCGAGGCTGCGCGCCAGGGGCTGGGCATTGCAGCGCTCGCGCGCTACCTCGTGGAGGAGGATCTTCGCAACGGGCGCCTGGTGGCGGTGCTCGAGAATTTTCCGCTTGCGACTCACTGGCTGAAGGCTCTGGTTCCGCGCATGAGCCTGGCGCGGCCCGCGGTGCAGGAGTTCGTCGAGTTTCTCAAGGAGCGGTTGAAGAATGGGCCGCCAGGGGCGTGAGGGGAGCTTGGGAAGTTGGGGGAGCTTGAGGAGCTTGGGCAGCTTGGGAGCTGGGCGCGTGGCTCGCGGGAGTCATTGGTTGACTTGAAGAACATCGTCCAAGACGACGGCCGGGCGTGAGTCGGGTGTCACGACGCTGAATCGCACATTCCTCAGCGTGAGGCCGTCAACGTGGCGGATGTAGAGGCCATGGGCGGGTAACGGGCCGAACATCGGGGCGTGGGGGTAGTCTTTCTCCGCTTCGGGGATCGCGGTGGCTTTGGGCTGTGCGCGCACGCCGCCCTGCATGGTGATGTCGATGTCGCTCAGGGTGACGTCATGCAGAGGGTGGCCCGGGATGCCGGTGATCGAGGATGCCAGGGTTCCACCTGTGGCAATGATGTTCGAGAAGATCACGTGCCGCAGTGTTCCCGGTGAGGGTTGCTTTTGGCCCCGACCTCGATTGCCGAGGCGCAAGAATAGTGGCGTGCGCGCGTCCTTTATCACAACGTTCGATACGATGACATTCTCGAATGTCGCGCCATCTACCATGGAGAGGGAGATCGCGGCTGTGGGAGGGCGGAAGAAGCCCGGCGCCTGGAAAATGGTGGCGTTCGAGAAGGTGATGTTGCGGAAGTCGCCGCGGCTTTCTGTGCCGATTTTGAAGCCCTGGTTGGCAGAGGAGCAGATCGTGTTGGTCACGACGATGTTCTCCGTCGCGGCCACGGGATCGCCAGCTCGGGCAGTTCGGCCCGTGGTTTTCAGGACGATGCAGTCGTCTCCGCTTTCGATGTGGGTGTCGGAGATCGTTACGTTGCGCGTTGAGTCTATGTCGATGCCGTCTGTGTTGGGGCCGCGGTCGTTGTTGTAGATGCTGATCCCCCGGATCGTGATGTCGTCCGAGTTGAGGGGATGGAGCGTCCAGCCGGGGGCATCTTCTATGGTGATGTCGTGGATCCTGATGTGGTGGGAGTCTGTGAATTCGATGAGGGGTGAGGGTCGCGGCCGGCGGGCGCTGAAGGCCGAGTCGGGGTTGCGGTCCCAGTAGGCTTCGCCGTTGCCGCGGATGGCGCCTCCTCCTTCAATGGTGACGTGGGCGGCGTTGGAAGCGTGGACCAGGTGGTAAGGGCCATTGCCCTTGTTTTGGGTTGAGCCGTCGACGGCGATCAGGGGCACGTCTTCGGCTGGGAACGGGCGGAAGTCTTCGATGTGGGGACTGGCCAAGAGGGTGGCCCCTGGTGCAATTCGCAGAGTGATGTTGTTGGTGAGGACCAGGGTGCCGCTGAGAAAGGTGCCGTTTGACAGGAGGACGGTGCCGCCGCCTCGGGCTGCGCAGGCGTCTATGGCGGTTTGGATGGATGGGGTGTCTAGGGTTTTGCCGTCGGCGCGCGCTCCGTAGGCTGAGGCGTCGCATACGGCTGGGGGTGCTGGAGTGTTGGTGGTGCCGTTTGCGTGGTGGGGGACGGATGGGACGGATATGGCGGATATGACCGACGCGGCCGGCGCGGCCGGCGCGGCTGACGCTACCCACAGCGTCAGTAATAGCAAGGCGTTGGTGAGCGCGTGGCTTCCCATAACTAGATGCTTCAGCGGCGGGCCGCGGCGGCTCGCAGGCGCTCGGCTGCGATTTCCGGTGTCAGGTCGCGTTGTGACATCCCTAACATTTCGAATCCGACTTGAAATTTGCGTACGGTCGCGGATCGCAGTAGCGGCGGGTAGAAATGGGCATGTAGAACCCATTCGGGGTTTGGGTGGCCGTCGCTTGGGCGGGGGTGCCATCCCATGGAATAGGGGAACGGGACTTCGAATACGCGGTCGTATGTTGCGGTGATTTCGCGGAGGGCGTCCGCGAGGCTGCCCTCTTCCGGGGGTGAGAGATCGGCGAAGGCGGAAAGGGGGCGGCGCGGCAACAGCAGCAGCTCGAAGGGCCATACGGCCCAGTAGGGGATGAGAGCGACCCAGTGGTCGTTCTGGTGCAGGACGCGGGTGCCTGATTGAAGTTCGGACTGCAGGTAGTCCTGAAGCAGCGGGCGTTGATGTCGTTCGTAGTAGCTGCGTTGCTCCGTGCGCTCGCGGTGCACTTCGTCTGGCAGGATGGTCGTGGACCAGATCTGGCCGTGGGGGTGTGGGTTGCTCGCTCCCATCATTTCGCCGCGGTTTTCGAAGATCAGGGTGTAGGCTAGGTCGGGGCGGGAGTCGAGTTCCTCGAACTGAGTTTTCCA
>DAITMW010000420.1:0-5590 GCA_036834945.1 Steroidobacteraceae bacterium | reverse complement strand
TCCGCCGCCTCCACGCGCGACCTCTACGCTTGCCCCAACAGACTGACGCGCCACAGATTGACCTCCCTCGATATGGTGCGTGGGGAGGATGTCCGAGCACCGGGAGATGCGCCCGGGCTTCTCGCGCTCGAGTCGGCGATGGACGAGCTCGCCTACGAGCTAGGGATGGATCCCGTGGAGTTGAGGATCAGGAACGAGCCCGAGCGACATCCCGAGAGCGGCCTGCCCTTCAGTGAGCGTCGACTGGTCGAGTGCCTGCGCGAAGGCGCGCGGCGGTTCGAATGGGATCGCCGTCCGCAGCGGCCAGGCAGTCTTCGCGAGGGGCGTTGGCTGATCGGGTATGGGATGGCGGCCGCCATCCGCATGCAATTCCAGATGCCCACAAAAGTGCGCGTGCAGCTGGGCCCGGATGGCATTGCGATCGTCCATTCAGACATGACCGACATCGGAACCGGCACATACACCATTCTGACCCAGGTCGCGGCCGAAGCGCTCGGGCTGCCCGTCGAGCGCGTACGGGTCGAGCTCGGGCAGTCAGATTTTCCTCAGAGCGCCGGCTCCGGCGGCTCGTGGGGTGCCACCAACTCCTGCACCGCACTCCATCGCGCGTGCGAGGCTTTGCGCGGCAAGATCTTACTCTCGATGCGCAACGACGCACGTTCCCCGTTTCGCGGCTTGGACACCACGGGCGCCGTGTTCTCGCAGGGGCGGATAACATTGGGCAGTCGATCCGAGGCGCTCTCCGAAATGATTGCACGTAATCCGGCGGGGTTGGCAGCCGAGGGCGAGACTGCCTCGATGCGTGAGGACCCGAACTATCGGCAATTCGCCATTCACACCTACGGTGCGCATTTCGCCGAAGTCGGTGTTGATGCCGACACAGGGGAGACCCGTCTGCGAAGGATGCTGGGTGTCTTCTCAGGCGGCCGTTGTCTGAATGCCAAAACCGGACGCTCCCAACTCATTGGCGGTATGACGTTTGGAGTCGGAATGGCCTTGCTCGAAGAGGCTGTCGTCGACACGCGCTCGGGAGCCTTTGTCAACCGGGATCTCGCGGGTTATCTGGTGCCGGTACACGCTGACATTCCGGAGATCGATGCCGTGCTGCTCGACGGATTCGATCCCAAAGCCAACGTGCTCGGCGCGAAGGGCATCGGTGAGCTCGGCAATTGCGGCGCCAACGCCGCCGTAGCGAACGCCGTGTTCAATGCAACAGGGGTGCGGGTGCGCGATTTTCCAATCACACTCGACAAGGTCGTGACAGGCTTGCCGCCCATGGTCGGCTGAGCGCGGTCACTGACCGCTGGCCGTCTCGACCTTCCCTCCCGGCGCGCCGGGAGGTTCCATCTGGGCCTGCAGACCCACGACAGTGGGCATGCCCGTCGCAGCCTGCAGCGCTTCGCGGGCGAAGTCCCAATGGATTGCGGCGGTGTCGTGTCCCAGCGCGCGGCGGAGCCTCTGTGACATGACTTCCAGGCTGGGCTCGACCGTCTGACCTTCGCTGTCCACGGGCGGATGCACTTCCATGAGGAGCTTGCCGTCAATGTAGGCGACCTTGACGGGCTCGTTGATCAACCACACCTTGGTGCCCATGGGGACCATCGCAAACAGAGCAGCGATGTCCTCCGGGTACATGCGGATGCAGCCGTGGGTGACGGCCAGACCCACCGCCACCGGGTTGTTGGTTCCGTGAATCTCGTAGGTGCCGTCGCCAACAGCCAGGCGCATTTTGTAGTCCCCCAGGGGGTTCCCGGGACCCGGTGGCACGACCTTGGGCAATGGGTCACCGCGGGCGGCGTGCTCTTTGCGGATCGACTCGGGCGGATACCAGTTCGGGTGGCGCTCCTTGCCGATGATCCGCGTTTGTCCCAGGGGTGAGCGCCAATCCATTCTGCCAATGCTCACGGGATACGTGAAGACGACCGGCTTTTTACCGCGCGTTGGTTTCGGGTAGTAGTACAACCGGTGCTCCGGCAGGTTGACCACGATGCCCTCGTGAGGGGCCGGGGGCAGGATGCGTTGGTTGGGAAGCACGATCTCGCGGCCTTCACCGGGCAACCAGATATCGACGCCGGGGTTGGCGCGGACGATCTCGGGATAGCCCAGGCCGTAGTGGCGTGCAATGTCGAGCAGAGTGTCCTGTTCGGTGGATTTGACTCGGATTTCTGTTCCGAGCAGGGCCGATCCGTCCGGGGGAAGCTCGTAGACCGTGGCCCAGGCGCAAGTCCATGAGCTTGCGAGGCACAGTATCCATACGCGTGGCGACTTGCGGCGGGAGTTGTACTTCATCGAAATCCATTCTGAAGCGAGCTGCTCGGTAATTGAGAATAGAACGAGCCCGTTTTCGCCGCAAATGGTCCGGTTCGGGCGAACAGAGGGGGCGCCCGCCGGGATCTGGCGTGGTTCACAGTTGAACCCCGGGAAAGTTGCACCCGGCGTCTGCGTAGTATCAACTTGCCAGTTCGCCGACGCACAGGCTGTGCAACGAGGGAGCAGTGCAATGAGTGTGACGGTAGAGCCGCCATCCGCCCGTTACTCCATCCAGAAGACATTCAATGGAGTCAGGGCTACCGTGCCCGCGCGACGCAGTTGGATTTTGCTGCTGTTCATGTTTGCGTGGCTGGGCGGTTGGGTGATGGGTGAGGTGTCGGCGATCGGCGCGATTATCCACACCTCCGCGCCGCCTTTTCTCGCGTTCTGGCTCGCCGGGTGGACGATTGGCGGTGCCTTCGCGCTTGCCACGGTCGCCTGGCAGCTCCTTGGAAAAGAGGTCATCGGCGTCGAGGACGGCAACCTGATCTATCGTGTCGAGGCGCTCGGTGTCGGCCGGACGCGCGCTTACGCGGGTACGCAAATCACCCGCCTGCGCGCCGTCGACATGGACACCTCTGACTCCTCCCGGCGATCGACCTGGCCGCGTTCGCCCGCCCTGTTTGGAACAGGAGCCGGGTCGGTCGCCTTCGATTATGGCGCTCGGGGCTACCGCATCGGAGTCTCTCTGGATGACGTCGAGGCCCGGTTTCTCATTGCAGAGCTGCAGCAGTGGCTGCCCTCGGGTGCTTCGCGCCCCCTTGATTCAGGTCAATAAGAACGGGCTTGCCGAAACCCCAATGAAGCTGTATATCCATACAGATGGAATTGGAACGCAAGCTCGCCTTGCTGGCGGATGCGGCGAAATACGACGCCTCCTGCGCGAGCAGCGGAGCGCCGAAGCGTCACGCGGCGCCGGGGCGCGGCATTGGATCCACGACGGGTATGGGCATCTGCCATAGCTTCACCCCCGATGGCCGCTGCGTCTCTCTGCTGAAGATCCTGCTGACGAACTTCTGCATCTACGATTGCCTCTACTGTGTGAATCGTCGCTCGAGTGACGTGCCGCGAGCGCGCTTTGCGGTTTCCGAGGTGGTCTCGCTGACGTTGTCCTTCTATCGGCGCAATTACATCGAGGGATTGTTCCTCAGCTCCGGAATCATCCGCTCGGCCGATTACACGATGGAGCGGCTCGTCGAGGTCGCGCGGTCGCTACGTGAGGAGCACGAATTCCAGGGTTACATTCATCTGAAAACCATTCCGGAGGCCAGTCCCGAGCTCATCGCGGCGGCGGGCCGTTATGCCGACCGGCTGAGTGTCAACATCGAGTTGCCGAGCCGGGATGCGCTCACGACGCTGGCACCGGAGAAGAATGACACTTCGATAAAACGTGCGATGGGCGAGATCCGCATGTCTGTCGATGAGGCTCGTGACGGCGGTGCGAAGGCGCCGCGTTTCGCTCCCGCAGGACAGAGTACCCAGATGATCGTGGGCGCGGACAACAGCACCGACGCAAACATCATCGACATGGCGGACACGTTATATCGCTCCTATCGGCTGCGGCGCATCTACTATTCGGCTTTCAGCCCGTTCACGCATTCTTCGCCGCGCTTGCCGAATCGCGCGCCACCCTTGATGCGGGAGCATCGCCTCTACCAGGCGGACTGGCTCATGCGGTACTACGGGTTCTCGACTGTCGAGTTGAAGGCTGCAATTCCCTCCGGGCATTTCGATCTCGACCTGGACCCGAAAACCACCTGGGCGCTACGGCATCGCGAGCAGTTCCCCATTGACATCAACACGGCCTCGCGCGAGCAGTTATTACGGGTTCCGGGCCTCGGCGTACGGGCGGTGGATCGCATCGTGGCTTCACGGAGACAGGGGAAGTTGCGCTACGCGGATTTGATAGCGCTCGGCGCCTCCTTGCGGAAAGCCCGGCATTTCCTCATCACGGCCGACTATCGGCCGCGCGGCGATGCCAGCAGCACCTTGCTGCGGGGGACTCTCGTCGCGCCAGCGAATCGGCAGGCCGACTTGTTCGAGTCGAAGTCATGCAGCACGGCGTAGTCGCTGATTTCGCGACCTGGAGGACGCTGGCTCGCGAACACCTGGCGGCGCATGTCCGCCCTGATGAGATCGCGTGGTCGGACTGGAAGAGACCCTCGCTGTTCGGCGACGAGCGTGGGAAACCGGAAGCGGCGCGCCTTGCCAACACCAGCGCCTCCCAGCCGGCCGTCCCGCGAGAACTGCTCGGACTCCTGGAGTTGCTCGCGTGTTATCGAGACGCAAGCCGTTGGGACCTGATGTATCGGTTGACCTGGCGCCTGGTCAACGAGAATCGAGCGTTGTTACAGAACGGCGCCGACGCTGATGTACGAACCGCCCGTGCCTGGTCGAAGGCAGTGAGCCAGGACGTCCACAAGATGCATGCCTTCGTGCGATTTCACGAAACCCCGAGCGATGCTGGCCCGGCCGTCTATATCGCCTGGTTTGAGCCGTCGCACGAGATATTGCGATACGCCGTGCCGTTCTTCGAAAAGCGCTTCGGCAACATGAGGTGGATGATCGCCACACCTGACGGCGCCGCCGCCTGGAACGGCATCGCGACGGAATTTGTCGAGTCTCCGCAGCGCTACTCCTTGCCTCGGAAGGATTCCACTCACGAGCTCTGGCGCGCCTACTATCGCAACATGTGCAACGTGGCACGCGTCAATCCTCGCGCGATGCAACGAGAGATGCCCCGACGTTATTGGCGTCATCTACCCGAGACAACGGAAATCCATGCCATGCTGCAGGACCACCCGCGCCTGCTACACGAAACGATGCAGGCCGATGCATCGGCAGCCACGGAAGATCTGCGACGGCCGCGGGCGGTTGCCAGAACGTTGGATCGGATAGCACCCACGGCGGGCTCGCTGGCCACCTGCCGGCGCTGCGACCTCTGGCAGCGCGCAACCCAGGCCGTACCCGGCGAGGGTCCCAAAAACGCCCTCATGATGTTGGTGGGCGAGCAGCCGGGCGACGCGGAGGATGTTCGGGGACGCCCGTTTGTTGGCGCCGCGGGGCAGGTATTGGACGAGGCTCTGCGGAAATGCGGCCTGGCGCGCAATCAGCTCTTTGTGACCAATGCGGTCAAGCATTTCAAATGGGAGCCGCGCGGTAAAAGGCGGCTTCACATGAAGCCACAGCAGCAGGAAATCCGGGCATGCAGCGGGTGGCTCGAGCAAGAGATTTCCGAAGTCTCCCCGCGAGTCATCATAGCGCTTGGCGCGACCGCGCT